>DAOUDX010000054.1:0-12540 GCA_034430835.1 Anaerolineae bacterium | reverse complement strand
TTCTCTGTGCGTTTGCTGGGCGATGCCTGGATCACGCTATTCCGAAATCACCAACCAGCAGGTCGTCTGCCAGAGCGCCGGGTGCTGGTAATGGGCGCTGGCGACGCCGGGGCGATGATCGTGCGCGAGATGCAGGCCAATCCAGGGCTTGGCCTCGTACCCGTTGGCCTGCTGGACGATAACCGGGCCAAGGCCGGCATGACGATCCACGGCGTGCCCGTGCGAGGTACTCGGGAGGACATTCCAAGAGTGGTTGCCGAAGAGCGGGCGGACGAAGTCATCATTGCTATGCCGACTGCGCCAGGGCAGGCCATCCGCGAGATCGTTGCGATCTGCCAGGAAAGTGGTGTGGCCTACAGGACTATGCCCGGCATGTACGAACTGATCTCTGGTCATGTGAGCGTTAAACAGATCCGCGAGGTGCGCATCGAGGATCTCTTGCGGCGCGAGCCGATACAGATCGATGGGACCGAGGCTGGGCGGTACCTTGCCAATGCGGTGGTGCTGGTCACCGGGGCCGGGGGGTCCATCGGCTCGGAGTTATGCCGGCAGATCGCGGCCTATCACCCCAGGGAACTGCTTCTCCTCGGCCACGGCGAAAACAGCATCTACCATATCCTACTGGAGCTGCGGGAGAGCTTTCCCGCTCTGGCGACGCAACCGCTGATCGCCGACATCCGCGATTGCGAGCGGTTGGCGGCAGTCTTCCATCTGTACAAGCCCGACGTGGTCTTTCACGCCGCGGCGCACAAACACGTGCCTCTCATGGAATCGAACGTAGCCGAAGCAGTGATGAACAACGTCCTGGGCACCCGCAATCTATTACAGGCTGCCGAGGCCGAAGGTGTCCAACGCTTCGTTCTCATTTCTACGGACAAGGCCGTCAACCCGGTCAATGTGATGGGAGTCACCAAGCGGCTGGCAGAGTTACTGATACAGGACGCTGCTCGACGCACGGGACAGTCCTACGTGGCCGTGCGCTTTGGCAACGTGCTGGGTAGCCGGGGCAGCGTGGTGCCCCTGTTCCAATATCAGATCGCCGCTGGAGGGCCGGTCACTGTGACCGATCCGGAGGTGCGACGCTATTTCATGACAGTCCCCGAGGCAGTACAGCTCGTCATCCAGGCTGCTGCCTTTGGAAAGGGGGAGGAGATTTTCGTCTTGGATATGGGTGAACAAGTGCGCATCGTGGACTTGGCCACGGAGCTAATCCGCCTCTCAGGCCTGGAGCCTGGCCATGATGTCGAGATTGTCTTCACAGGCCTTCGTCCGGGGGAGAAACTGAGCGAAGAACTGTTTGCCGAAGGTGAAAAGCCCCGGCCGACGCCGCACGAGAAAATTCTCGTTGCGTATGGGAATCACGCCTGCGACGGCGAGATACTATCCTGTCAACTGCAAGAACTGGAGCGCCTGGCGAAATCGGGAGATGCTAAGCGCATCTGCGCCAAAATGCAAGAGATCGTCCCGGAATATAGACCGGAGGTCTCGCCAGGTGATATTCCAGCGGGCGTTTGCGGACGGTAGTAAACCTGGTAGTACAAAATCGAAATCGCCCAATACAAGTCAGGTAGGAGACATTGCCAGTTCAAAGGACGACTGACGGAAAGCGCGTGTGTTGGCCCGACGTGGCGACGGCTCGCCTGTTTCTGCGCGGGCTGGCCAGTGATGGTTGGACGGAGGACGAGCAGGCCCTGTTGCGCAGGGTGAGCCTGGAAGCCCTTGCCCGCTGGTGCGTCCGCTGTGGCGTGGCCCCGCTTGCCTACAGGCGCTGTGCCGGGACCTTCCCCGCGCTGGCCGAATCCCTGGCGGAAAGCTTCTTCCGCTCGGCAGGTGATAATATCCTGCGCTTTCACGAGCTTTCACAGGTCCTGGATCGGTTTCGGGCGGCCGGGATTGCTGTGGTGGTATTGAAGGGAACCGCACTGGCCGAGATGGCCTACGGCGGGATAGCCCTCCGCCCGATGGGGGACGTGGACCTGTGGCTGCGCGATGCTGACATGCCCGTGGCCGTCGCGATCATGCGCGAGTTGGGCTTCAGGGAGCACGCCAATGCGGATCGGCCGCCAACGCTGCAATCTCTCGCCGGAGGGGAGCTCCAATTCCATGGCCGCCATACGCTCTTCGAGCTGCATTGGTCACCTTTCCCGGGCTGGTGGCTGCGCCGCACGGCGGCAGTGGACGATGAGGAGCTATGGGCGCGGGCGGAGCCACTGGCGCTGGACGACGGCCGATCACCCGGTGGGGAGGGGTGGGCGCGCCAGCTGGCGGCCGAGGATGCGGTGATCCAGATAGCAGTGCACTTGGCGGTGAGCCACCAGTTTGCAGTAACCGCCGTGCGAGGTTTGATGGACGTGGCGCTGACAGCGCGGGCCAAGTCGGTGGATTGGGCTGCGGTTGCGGAGCGGGCGCGCAAGTGGCGGGTGGGAACGGCTGTATGGGTCGTACTGGACCTGGCAGATCGGCTGATCGGACTGCCAGAGGTGGGAGAGGCACTGGCCGGTCTGCGTCCATCGCCACTTCGTCGGGCGTTGCTGAGGCTGCTGGTCTCGCCCGAATCGGTCCTGGCAGGGCGGGATATCAGCGACAGTCGGGCGCGGTATTTGCTGCTATTGTTGTTGGTGGATCGGGCGGGGGATGCGCTTCGCCTCGTCTGGCGCACACTCTGGCCGGAGGAGGAATGGCTGTCGGCACGGTATGGAAAGCAAGCCAGCCGCCAGCATCATCTATGGGGGGTAATACGCCACGGCCAGGTGTGAGTAAGGAGCAGTGGATTGACTGCACTCTCGATTTTTCGAACCCCACTCTCGGCTGCCCTGCGCCGGCTGAGCGATTTGGAATGGCTCGCCGTGGCGCTGGCCGCTCCATTTCTACTCTTCCCCTCCGTCCGCCCTCTCTTGACAGCGGTGTCGCTGGTCTTGCTGGCGGCGCTGTGGCTCCTCCGCTGGGTCGTCCGGCGCGAGCCGTGGCCGGTCGCTCCCTTCGACAGTGCACTGCTTCTTTTCACGCTGACTATTCCGGTGGCGATATGGGTCTCTGCACTGCCCGAGCTGACACTGCCCAAGGCCACCGGCATCGTACTTGGGCTGGCTACGTTCCGCGCCGTGGTGTTTGCCGTGCGCGACCAGCGCTCGTTGAACCTGGCTTTGGCAGCTCTCTGCCTGCTGGGGCTGGCGATCGTCGCGGGGGGAGCGCTGGGCGCGCAGTGGGCGGACAAGATCCCCGTGTTGGAGCTTCTTGCCAATCGCATCCCTCGCCTGCTCACTTCCTTGCCCGATCTGCGAACTGATGCCATCAATCCCAATCAGCTCGCCGGCGCCTTGACGCTCTTCTTGCCTTTGGCAGTGGCGTTGGTCGTGGGGTGGCGATTTCATCGCGAGGGGAGGGCTGTCGCCCTGCTCCTGTTTGCAGGGCGCATGGCCTTCCTGATACTCGTGGTTGGCGTGCTGCTGCTGACCCAATCGCGCGGCGGCTGGATCGGCGGCGCGGCCGGGCTGCTGGCGCTGGGGACGCTGTGGGGCCTGCTCGCTCGCCGCCGCTGGATGCGGGCATTGGGGGTGACCCTGCCGCTCCTGGCGCTGGCGATCGGGCTGGGTGCATTCCTCTGCGCCGGTCCTGAGCGGGCAAGCGAGGCCCTCTACGGCATCGCGCAGGAGGGGGTGGAGACGGCCGTCGGCTCAGTTACCATCCAGGGCCGACTGGAGATCTGGAGCCGGGCGTTGTACGCCATCCAGGACTTTCCCTTCACCGGTTGCGGGCTGGGCACCTTCCGGCAAGTGGTGCCCATCCTCTACCCGTTATTTCTCACTGCCCCTGACCAAGATATCGCCCACGCGCACAACATCTTTCTGCAAACGGCGCTCGATCTGGGGCTGCCAGGACTGGTGGCCTACCTGGCGCTTCTGGGGGTGGCGGGGGCAACCTGCTACCGCTGCGCCCGGCGGGGCAGCCCTCTGCTGCGGACCGTGGCATTGGGCCTGGTAGCAGGGCTGGTGGGACTGCACGTCTACGGCCTGGCGGACGCCCTGGTGCTGGGCTCCAAGCCGGGTGTGGCTTTTTGGTTCGCGTTGGGCCTCATTGCCGCTCTGCCGCGCGTCGCGGATTGGGAGGCCACCCAACCCTGGCCCACTGTGGAAAGGGTTCACGCCTCACGCGCCACGCCTCCCGGCCCGCGTCTCACGCAGTACCCTCTCGCTCACCCCTGGTGGACCGCCACCCTGATTGTCGTCGCCATCGTGCTTCTCTCCGCCGCCAGCTACCTGGGCTGGCAGGTGCTCCAACAGGTGGGCGCTTCACCCAGCCATCCCTCCCTCCGCATTCCCATCTATCCCGCCGCCCAAGGCGTGGACGTCCGCTTGGAGGCCCCACCCGCTGACGCCGGCTGGGTTGGCTCGCTGGAGATCGCCACTTTCAGCACCACGCATCCCATCGCCGATGTGGTCGCTTTCTACACCGGCGCGCTGGCCGAGGCCGGATGGGAGACGAACATCGAGGCTGGCGACGCCACCAGTTGGGGCGGCATCTATACGCGAGATGGAGGGTACTCCGTCTGCCTGCTGAACGTCTTCGACATCGAGGGGGAGGTCTGGGCCTCCATCGTCTGCGGCGACAAGGCTGAGCCGGTGGATATCCCGTCTCTGTCGCCTGGCGATTGAGCACGCGGCGGTAGCCGTCTCCCCGAGCCGATCTTGATTGCACCGGGTTAGCAGTTGTGGTACACTTGGGTCGGAGGCAGAGCATGCGTGCACCACATCGCCCGGAACACACGGTGGACTACGCGGAAGCCTGTTTGCGGGCCCTGGCAGCCGAGGGGTTGGGAGATAGGATTTCCCTGGGAGGGGCTTACGGCCTGTTGCACTACCTAGACTATCGCCCTACCCACGACGTGGATGCTTGGTGGGAGACTGCGACCACGGCGGCAGATCGGCAGCGGGTGGTCGAGGCGATTCAGGCGACACTGACGCCCTGCGGCGAGGTGAGGGTACGCAGGTGGGGTGATGTGGTCAGTGTGGAGTTGTCGCGAGAGGGACAGGTTGTCTTCAGCTTTCAGATCGCGCGGCGCTCCGCCCAATTGGAGCCTTCTACACTCGCCCCTTGGGTGGATGTGCTTCTGGACAGTTTCCCGGATTTAGTGGCGAGCAAGATGGTTGCCTTGGTGGAGCGCGGCGCGCCCCGCGATTTCCGTGACGTCTTTGCGCTGTGCCAGGCCGGACTGACCACGCCGGAGGGGTGCTGGGCACTCTGGCAGCGCCGCCAGGAACTGGCCAGCAGTGACATCGACGCCGCGCGGGCGCGCCTGGCTGTGGAGACCCATCTGATGCGTATCGCCCAGCACCGACCGCTGAACGAGATCGAGGATCTCGCCAGTCGGGCAGAGGCCGAGCGGGTGAGACACTGGTTTGCGGGAGAGTTCCTTGATGTCCTCACAGAGTGATTGGTTGGACGGCTCCCTTTACCCTGACATTGAGCCTCCCTCGACACTGGAGAGCCTGTCCGAGCGGGTAGATTTCCTGGCTCGCTTGTGCGCGGCGTGGGATTTTGGCCTGTTGCCCTCTCCGCAGACGGTAGTGGAAGTCCGGCGGCGCAAGTGGCGCGAGGCGGTGGATGGTTGCCGCCTGCTCACTTCGCCAGCGTATCATCTCCTGCGAGCCTGGCATCGCCTGCCTCAACTCCCTTACCTGGGTAGAGAGATGGCGTACATCCGTGACGATCCCAACCTGGCGTACATATAGTGCAGCCGTTGCGCGTGGTGCTCGAGTTGGCATCGCGCACAGGGTGTGCTAGAATAACGCTGGTTGACGTGCGTTCCCCGGAGGTGGAGTTTCGATGCGCTGTCTCGTGTGTGGGGTCTATAATCCCGATACCGCCCTCGATTGTGCCGGCTGCGGCGCTGCCCTCGTCGGCCACAACGCCGCGCCGCCTGCAACGGACGACCCGGAACCCCAAAGCGAGCTGGCCGAGGCGCGGGAAGCCGTGCGCCTTCTGCGCCGCTACGTCCCCCCTGTCGTCGCCGAAGGCATCCTGCACGATCAGGAACGGCTGCGCGATGAACGCCGTGAGGTGGCTGTCCTCTTTGCCGATGCGGTGAATTTCACCCGCCTCGCAGCTTCGCTGGACGCAGAGTCGGTCTTCAAGCTGATGAACGATTTACTGGGCCGCCTCGTCGCGTGCGTCAATCACTACAATGGCCTGGTGGACAAGTTCACCGGCGATGGCTTGATGGCTGTCTTTGGCGCGCCCATCGCCCACGAAAACGATTCGGAGCTGGCCATCCGCGCCGCGCTGGACATGCAGCGAGCCGCTGCCGAGTTCGAGCCTATCGCCCGCGCCCAATTGGGCGCTCCCCTGCGGATCCGTATTGGCATTCACAGCGGGCCGGTGGTCGCCGGGGTCCTGGGCACCGAGGAGCAGGTGGCCTACACCGTCATCGGAGAGACGGTCAACCTGGCAGCGCGCCTAGAGTCCCTGGCGCGGCCGAGCAGCATCTTAATCAGTGCCCACGTCTACCAGCAGACACAATCCCTGTTCAACTTCCAGGCGATGGGTATGACCCAGCTCAAGGGGGTCGCCCAGCCCATGGCCGTCTACGAAGTGGTGGGGAGCCGCTCCGAGCCACTCCCAACGCGGGGGGTGGCAGGTGTCACGGCCATTCTCCTGGGGCGCGATACGGAGCTGAAGCAGTTGTGTGCCTTATCGGAGGCTTTCCTGGCCGACCGGCACGGTCGGTTGGTCACCATCGAGAGTGAGGCGGGCCTGGGTAAATCGCGGTTGGTCTTGGAGTGGCTCTCGACGATTGGGCCCGACCAGGCTGCCGTCTGGTACGGACGCGGGCTGCCCTATGCCCAGGGCATTGGCTACGATGTCTTTCGCTCCCTTCTCCAGGATGTCGTGCAGGCGGCGCAGTCACAGAGTGAGGATCTGGAAGGGGCGGAGTGGGATGTCAGGGTCTCCCAGGACCTGCGCCCCTTTCTGCGACGGGTGCTGGGACTGATCGAGCCGGAGCAGCAAGAGACGCTGCGTCACCTGGAACCGGAGCGTGCCAAGCAGTTGACTGTTCTCGCGTTGCGCGAGTGGGTGTTGGGTGAGGCTCAACTCCGCCCGCTCATCCTGGTGCTGGAGGACTTTCACTGGGCCGACGATCTTTCGCGCGATGCGCTCAAGTCGTTGGCCGACGTCATCCACGAGGCTCCTGTGTTGCTGTGCGTCACCGCCCGGCCTCTCCCGGAAGCTCCCCTGGATCTTACGGTCTTGCCGGCGGGCGAGCCCCTGTCGGTGCCTTTGCGTCTGGATCTGAAGTTGGGACCTCTCTCTCCAGAGCACAGCCGGGCGTTGCTGGCACACTTGGTCGATCTGGATGAGTTGCCGGAGCATCTGGTCAATACGATCCTGACCCGGGCTGAGGGAAATCCCTTCTACATCGAAGAGTTCGTGCGTATGTTGCTGGAGAAGGGGGTGCTGAGATTGGGAGATGGTCAGTGGCAGGTCTCTTCGACCGTGGAGTGGCAGACGCTGGAGATCCCGGCCACACTGCGTGGCCTGCTGATGGCGCGCGTGGATCGTCTGCCGGAGAATCTGCGCCACGTTCTGCGCAGCGCGGCGGTCATCGGCTTGCAGTTCGATGCTGAGCTGCTGGAGGAGGTCGAGCGCCGCCTGCATGGCACGGTCAACGTGGCGCCATTGTTGGAACGGCTCACGGACCTGGGATTGCTGGTGGAGCGACCCCAGGCCGGTGAGCACGTCTATGCCTTTCAGCATCTCCTCACCCAGGAGGCGATCTATAACAGCCTGTTGCGCAGCCAGCGTCCCGTGTTGCACCGCACGATAGCTGAGAGTATCGAGTACCTTCACGCCGTTGAGCTCAGGAAGTATGCCGAGATGTTGGCCCTGCACTACGACCGCGCCTATATGCGCAGCCAGGCGATGCGCTATGCGCTGCTGGCGGGTGAGCGCGCCCGCCAGCGTTTCGCCAACCGAGAGGCTATCGAGTATTACAGTCGGGCGTTGCAGCTTTCGCAACACCTGGGTGGGTATGGAACTGAGCGCTGGCAGGCAGCCGTCGGGCTGGGTGAGGTGCTCCAGCACGTCGGTGAGTACGACGAGGCCATCGCCTGCTATCAGGCCGCGCTGGAAGAATGGCGGGGGAGCGCTCCACAGGAACGCGCTTGGACGATGCTTCGGTTGGGACAGGCGTGGGACAGACGGGGCGAATTGGAGGAGGCCGAGGGCTGGCTGCGCCAGGGACTGGCCCAGCTCAGCCAGGCGCAGTCCAAGTTTCCCGAGTTGCGCGCCCAGATCTACTCCGAACTGGGGTGGCTCAGTCTGCGCCGGGGGGATGTTGCTGCGGCGCGGGATTGGCTGGGCCAGGGGTTCGATCTGATCGGCAATAGCGGACACTATGACGTATTGGCGTCGATTTTTGATCGCCTGGGTGCGGTGCACTACCACCGCAGCGAGTGGAGGGAGGCAACAGAGTGCGCCGAGCGGGCCTTGGAACACCGTGAGCGGCTGGGGGACATCGTCGGCTATACCCGTTCTTTGAATAGTCTGGCGCAGATCAAGTGGGCCAGCGGCGATTGGGATGGCGCGCTGGCCGGTTACGAGCGGGCGGTCGAGCTATGTGAGCGCATCGGTGAGGCCGAGGGACTGTTCCAGGCCCACGTTAATCTGGGTGTGCTGTACACCAACCGTGGGGAGTGGGACAAGGCGGAGGAGAACCTGAATCGCAGCCTCGACATTGCCCGACGCACACTGCAGGCCTACGAGTTGGCGCAGGCTCACGTGAGCCTGGGGCAGCTCCACATGATGCAGGAACGCTGGGATGATTGCAGCCAGTACCTGGATGCCGCCATGACGATGTACACAGAGGCCGGCGCCCGCGCGGAATTGGATTTGAGCCAAGTGTATGGCCTGCAAGCCGCGTTGTGCCTCGCGCGGGATCAGATCGACGAATCCCGGCAGTGGGCTGAGCGCGCCGGCAACCTGTTGCACAAGGTGAGCGGGACCGAGGATGGGGATTCCGTCGAATGGGGGCGATACGAGCAACTGATGGGGCGCATCGCCATGGCAGGCAATGACCTGGAGGCTGCCCGCCGTCACCTCAAACGCAGCGCAGCTATCTTTCAAGGGAGAGGGGCCCAGTTGGAAACCGGCAGGGCAGCCTACTGGAGCGGTCTGCTTTTGCTCACGCAGCGTCAGAAAAAGAAGGCCCGCGAGGAGTTGGGCAGGGCCAAGAAGACTTTTGCGCGTTTGGGGGCTGCCGCCGACTTGCGGCGCGTCGAACAACGACTGGCGGGGATATAGCCCGGAGGCAGTCAGATGCTCGCTTCGCGCGCGGCCTTTCTCAGACGAGCAGCCAGGTCCTTGTAGGCTGGGTGGTCGGGCGCCGTCTCTGTCTGGATCACGTAAAGGGTTTTTTGGTCGAACTGCGGCAGTTCCTGTTTCGCCGCCGGGCCGACGATCACGACGGCGATTCTTTCTTCTTCCACGCCGCTCCGCTGAATCAGCGTGAGCACCGCGTGCGCTCCCTGTAGTGAATCTGAATCGTTGCGCGCGATCAGCAATACCAGGGCGCAGTGGCTCGCTACCTGGCACAGCATCTCGGTCGGGTAGTCGGGGGGTAGATCGATCAGGACGCGGGCGTCCTGGGCCGACAGCGCATCGAGCAGTACCTCCATATCCTTGGAGGTGAGTTGCCCGGCCTGGCCCCTTCCCTGCAGGTTGTTCAGCAATCGCAGCCCACTCGAATGCTGCACAGGCAGATCGGCTAGTTGGCCTGTGTTCGCCGGATCGGCCAGCGCGATCGGCGCCTGGCGGGCCGGCAGGCCGAGCAGCGCGGAGTGCTCGTTCGACAGGGGGTGCAGGTCCACCACGGTGACCGGTGAGCCGTCGTCGATCAGCGCCAGTCCGACGTGCAGCACTGCTCGCGCTACGTCCTTCCGGTGCGATCCGACCGCCATCATACAGGGGCCCTGCGGCGCTTTGTCCTCCACTTCCCCTTGCAGCAACGAGTCCACCGTAGCCACCAGATCGTTCGCGTTATAGGGTTTGGCGAGATAGGCGTCTGCCCCGACTTTCGCCGCGGCGCGCCTGTCTGCGATCTGTGTCTTGACGGAGATAATGGCCACTGGCAGGGCGGCCGTCTGGGGATCGGCCCGCAGCCGGGTGAGGACCTCGAAGCCGTCGATGCCGGGTAACATCAGGTCGAGCAGTACCAGATCGACGGACTCGGATGCCGCTATCTGCAACCCCTCCAGCCCATCGAAGGCGACAAGCACTTTGTATCCTTCGCGGCAGAGGATTAGATTTACCAGATTGGCGGCGATGGGGTCGTCTTCGATCACCAGGATCGTTGGTTTCATGTCGTCTTCACCTAATGGGGCGATCAACTGCCCGTCGTCTGGTTGGTCTGTCTTTTCAGCGTTTCCAAGAGTGTCAGGGGGATGCTGTCTCTGTCGTCGCGCGTCACAGTGAAAACGGTCGATGCGCTGATGGGAAAGCGCATTTGCGCGTGCGCCACCAGCTCGGGCCGGACGACGACGACCGCCAGCACGTGGTCGTTTCTGCGTAGGGCGTCGAACGCTCTGTGCCATCCCCCTCCCCGCTCGATTTCCAGCGGTCCCAGCTCATCTATGACGAGCAGATGGCAGGGCCGGGTACTGGCCAGCGCCTCGTTCCCCCACGCCAGCGTCTCAGGATCGAAGCGAAAAGGGCCCTGGATTACGACGTCCTCCACGTCGGGCCCGACGGTCAACCGTCGCGTGTCGCTGCTGTGTACGTTGAGCACGTCCAGTTCCCCATCCGGCTGGCTCAAAGTCAGGATGCCGCCACAGGTATATCCCTCGGCCTGCGCCAGGGAGACGATCTCGCGACACACGGTGGTCTTGCCGATGCCGCGCTCGCCGGTTAGAATGATGGTGCACCTGGCCATGTCAGTCCTCAAATCCTGGGATCGGCCCAAAGGCCGCCTCGATCTCCTCCGGTTCGAAGACTTCCAGCATGCATTCCCACCAATCCAGTCCGCCGGGTTTCTGAAGCTCCCACCACAGAATGTCCGGCCAGGAGTAGCGCCAACGCCACATGGACGGTACCCGTTCCCAGCTGTAGTCGCTGGCGAGGGCGGTGAGATCCACATAGTAGCCGGATGGAATGCGCTCCTTGATCGCGCCGCCTTCCACAAAAGCACGCCCTCCCTCCTCGCGGGCGTTTAGGTCCCACACTGCCTCACGCAACGGCTCGCCCATGCTGCCGTCCTGCTCAGCGGCGCGGAGAAAGATGCGCCAGTAGGTGATACTGCCCACATCTTCCCGCACCAGCTCGACCTGGGGTTCTTCGGCTTCATAGGGTTCCTGGCTCAGTCCGATGGCCCTGCCACACACGTGCCAGCTCATACGCGACTGTCCCGATGGCGGGGTGAAGGTCATGGTGATCCAGGAGCTGTTCAGGGTGCCGAGATAATCCCAACCTGCTTCCTTGACTACGCGCTGGCGCAGCGCGCTGAAGCTTTCGTCCACCCGATCGGATAGCATGAAATCCTCTTGCTCCTGCTTCTCCTCTTCCTCTGCTTCCTCCGTTCCCTCCATTTTCTCTGTCTCCTCTATCTCCTCTTTTTCTCTGTCAATGTCGGGGAGCGGGATGAGTTTGTAGGGTGGCCCCGCAGTCGGCGTGGGCTGCACTAATTCCATGTAGAGAGAGGGCGGGGAAGCTGGTTCGGCAGCCTGAGCGCGGGCGATGACGCGGGCGGAAAGCGCGGTGTCCGTCCACGCCAGGTCGTCCATAATGCTGTTGACACTGTAAACCTCCTGGGATACTGCCCAGCCCGTCATGCTGGCGGCGATGAGGTGGCTGCGCGCCTCCCGTTCGTGGGCGACGTAGATGAGGTTCTGTCCATCGGGAGACCACGCGGGAGAGGTGCCTGCTCCGAGGAGTTCGGTCTGTGCTTGGTCGGCGGCTCCCGTATCCCAGTCGAAAGTGGTGACCTGAATGGAAGGGTTGCCGCGCGGACCGCTGACGTAGGCCAGCTGCATTCCATCGGGAGACCACGTCGCGTAATCCTCGTCCACATCTGGGCTGTTGGTGAGATTGACGGTCTTTTTCTCCGCGATCAGGTACAGGTAGATGTCCTTGTTGCCGTCGCGGAAGGAGGTGAAGGCGATGGCGCGGCTGTCTGGCGACCAAGCAGGCTCGTAGTCGGGGGCTTGGTTGGTGGTGATGCGTTGCACTTGCCCACCGGTGGTGCTCATGATGTAAATGTCCAGGTTGGTGTAGCGATAGGCTTCGAAGGCGATGTACTTGCCGTCTGGCGACCAACTGGGATTGGCGTTGAAATCGGCGTCCTGCGTCAGCCGGATCAGCGCGCCGCTGACCAGGTCGAGCAGGTAGATGTCCCAGTTCTGGGTGCGGTTTGAGGCAAAGGCCACATAGTTGCCGTCGGGGGACCAGGCCGGGTCGCGATCGTTTGCCGGGTCGTGGGTCAGGCGCACCAGTTGCCGATCGACTTGGTTGAGAACGTAGATGTCCGTATTGCCGTTGCGCCGCAGGGTGAAG
>DAOUDX010000053.1:0-5187 GCA_034430835.1 Anaerolineae bacterium | reverse complement strand
TCCATTGTTGCTTCAATCGAGAACACGCGGCCACAGACGCATTTGCTCGGCTCGTTCTTCCAATACGCCAGACTGGAGTTGTAAATGCTCCTTTTATTTTACGAAGTTCAATAATAGGGTGGAAAGGCTGAGTAGTTGTCTCGGATTGAACATCTGATGCCAGTAACGATAATTGTAACTGCGCGCCTGATCGGTGTTGATTCCCGAGGGGATCTCCTGGTGAGGATAGAACGCGCCCTGGGACTGCGCTCGCTCCCAAGCGGCGGCGGCTTGATCGTACAAGGCTAAATCAGCCCAGTCAGGCTGTTTGTACACTTTACGGCCATCTGGCAACAACAGCATAAGAGCGTATAATTAGACTTGTGGTGTAATAGCAGAATTGACTACATATGGCGGTCAAAGGGCACAAATTGTGCTGTCCAACCGCCACATATGGCGGGGAACGCCTATTGCGCCACAAGTCTATTGATGATCGGGTGGAGCATCCGTCAGGCGATAGGTTTCGGCAATCGGATGTTCACGGCCACAGGTCCCGCACACGAAAGTTGTGCGTCGCGCCGGACCAACCTGCGGGTCATACCGATGACAGCACGCAGGACAAGTGGCCACTGTGGCCCTATAATGAATTGTGTGAAGACAACCGCAAACTGGACAAAGCGCATGGGCCTGGGGCTTGCGTTGGGGATAGGCATTGGCAGCGAAGATCCAGTTCGGAAAAAGGCATGTCGAGGCCCCGCAATCAGGGCAGCATATGATTTTGACCCAAAACGCATACAATACGTCGGCTTGTGCGCCCGTTTCGGGCCAGGTAGAACGGTAATAGTGTCGAATTTTCGGAGCAGCTTCTGAGTCCAGTCGTCGAAAGGCACGCTTGAGGGCCTCCACGTTGGGCCTTTGGAGTGACGAACACACCATATAATAGGCTACCGGGTTGATGTCAGCACCGATTACCCGGCAACCCAGTTTAAGCGCCTCGCCCAGCGTGACGCCGCTGCCCATAAATGGGTCGAGAACGATGCAATCATCGAAAGAGTGAGCCGCGTAGAACTGTTCCCAGATGCTGTCGGTTTCGTCGAGCAACGTACCCAGGAGAATGGCACGAAATACTGAACCCAGCCGCCGCGCCCACCATTTGTGGACATAGTAGATTGGACGATTAACCTCCTTGCGCCAACTTTCCAACTCGGCCAGTTGGCTCAGGGGTTCGATGGGGAAATCATGTTCGATTGCCTTCATAGTAGCCTTATTCTTGCACGACTGTTTCGCCCAAGTCGTAGACAGGCTGTAGTTCACGAACCATCGTTTCGACCCTGGCGCGTTCACGCTCGTCGGTCAAGAGCTGTTCAAAATCGGAGAGATTCAACATAATCGCCTGGGGCACCCCTCGACGTTTGATGATATAACGCGTATGATTCTGGATCACATCGTCAAGGATTTGTCCAAAATGGTTTTGAGCCGTCGTTGACGGGATCGTTCTTGTTGTCATCTCAGATTGCCAAATTGTCTATATTGGACGATCTAGCTATATTATACAGTGGAACGATTGAACTGTCAAGCAGGTTCAAGGCACCGAGAACCCGACCGGATAGGACTGCGGTGAAGACACCGCCCTCTGGCAAGCGCGGTAGGAGGCGCAGCAGTAGCACAATCTAATCATCACAGCCATGGACCCCGCAACAAAAAGACTCACCACATCAATCCTCATACTCTCGATTCTTTCAATCGTCGCACTCTCGATCCTGTCAACGGTCATCACCTCCTGCCGTGCGTCCAAGGCGGATCCAATCCTAAACACAGACGCGGAGATACAGGAAGCCATCCAGGAGCTGGCGAGCGAGGACGAGGAAGTGCGTCGGGATGCCATCCAAGGCCTGGCAGCGACCGGCGCGAGGGTCGTCCCCGATCTTATCCAGGCGCTGGGCGACGAGAGCGCCGACGTGCGCCTGGGCGCAGCCACCGCGCTGGGGAAGATCGGGCCAGAGGCCAGAGAAGCCGTTCCTGCCCTGATCCGAGCTCTGGGTGATGAGGAGCAATGGGTGCGCCTGGCCGCCGCCGAAGCGCTGGGAGCCATTGGACCGGATGCGGTGGAGGCCGTTCCGGCCCTCATCCAGGCCCTGGGGGACGAGAGCAAAGAGGTGCGTGCGTACGCCGCACTGGCGCTCGGGAGCGTTGGGCCGGGAGCCAAGGATGCGGTCCCTGCCCTGATCGAGACCTTGGAGGACGAAAGCGAAGAGGTGCGCCTGTTCTCCGCCATGGCATTGGGGAACGTGGGACCGCAGGCAACGGAAGCCGTTCCCGCTCTCATCGAGGCACTGGAGGATGAGAGCGCATCGGTACGTAGTGCCGCCGCAGCAGCACTGGGGGAAATCGGGCCGGCGGCCAAAGAGGCCATCCCCGCCCTGATCCACGTCTTGGGGGATGATTACAAGTTCGTGCGCCAGGCCGCCGCCCTTTCGTTGGGCTTGATCGGGCAGGAACCGGCGCGCGTTGTCCCTGCCCTCGTTCGGAGCCTGAGAGACGACGAGCCAGAGGTACGCGAGGCTGCCGCCCTGGGGCTGAGTGAGATCGGGCCGGACGCGGTTCCATACCTGGTCAAAGCCCTGAGGGACAAAGACTGGCGTGTGCGCGAGGGAACTGCCCAGGCGCTGGGGTGGATCGGTAGAAGGGCGAGTGATGCTGTCCCTGCCCTCATTCAGACTCTCGAAGACGAGCGCGCGGAGGTGCGTCGCGCGACCGCCATGGCCCTAACGGCGATTACGGACGAGGACCTGGGCTACGACGCCGCTGCCTGGCGGGCGTGGTGGGAGGAAAAGCAGTAGAGCGCGCCGGGCAAAGGAGGGGGCTTGCCTCGTCTGACCGGTGTTCGGTCACCTGCCCCATTGACCTGCGGGTCGCGCTTCTCACGCCGGATCGCATTGACACGCGACACACCTCGATTATAATGACTCCCTGTAGTCATCAGAAGTGCTATGGATAGGACCAGCCCACAACTCATATCGGCTATACAGGACTTTCGCCGCGCGCGAGCGCGGGCCAAGATCGAGCAGATCATGGCCCGCCTGACAGGCGCCTCCACCGAGCTCCTCAACTACGAGGAGGTGCGTCAGAAGCTGAAGGGGACACACACCACGTCCCTCGGGCTGCAGGACATTCCCATCGACGCCATCATCGGCAGCGTTGGGCGTTACGCCGACTTTACCCGCAGCTTTCTGCCGCGACAGGATGAGGACGAAAGGCGGTGGGCCGGGGTGGAGACGGCTATGACGGATATGGAGGGCCTGTCGGCCGTTGAGGTTTACCAGATCGGCGAGGCCTACTTTGTGCTGGACGGCAACCACCGCGTATCGGTTGCCAAGCAGCTTGGCGCCACTCACATCGAGGCACACGTGACTCAGCTTTACACGAGAGTACCGCTTGCGTCCAACGACCAGCCAGAGGACCTGATCGTGAAGGCCGAGTACGCCGAATTCCTCGAACGTACCTCTCTGGACAGGCTTCGCCCGGACGCCGATCTGAGCACGAGCATTCCGGGTCGGTACCGAGAATTGGAGGAGCACATCTCGGTCCACCGATACTTTATGGGCATCGAGCAGGAGAGAGAAATCCCTCATGAGGAAGCCGTCGCTCACTGGTACGACCACGTCTATCTCCCCGTCGTCGAGATCATCCGACAGAATGGCATCCTGCGGGATTTTCCCGGCCGAACCGAAACCGACCTCTACCTGTGGATCCTGCGGCACCGCGACGAGCTTGGCCAGGAGCTGGCGTGGGAGATCAGGCCTGATGTGGCTGCCAACGACCTGGTTGGCAGGTTCAGCCCTCGCCTCAAGCACATCCTTGCCCGCGTGGCGGCGAAAGTTCGAGATATTGTTCTGCCCAAGCGGATCGCCTCGGGGCCGCGAACCGGGGAGTGGCGGCGAGAGCGCGCAGGAAACGCGCAGGAAACGCGCCTGTTCGCCAGGACACTCGTGACTATCAGCGGCGAGGATGGGGGGAAGGCCATAGAACTGGCGCTCGAGGTGGCCCGGCGCGAGGGAGGGCGATTGGTCGGCTTGCACGTCGTGGCCTCAGAAGCTCAGAAGAAGAGTAAGGCCGTCCGGGCTATCCAGGCCGAGTTCGAACGGCGTTGCGAAGAAGCGGACATCCCGGCGCAGTGGGTACTTGAAACAGGCGAAGTGGCCACCACGATTTGCGAGCATGGGCAATGGCTTGACCTGGTCGTTGCAAGCGTGGCACATCCTCCTGGCGATCAACCTATCGCCAGGTTGGGCTCGGGATTCCGCACCCTGGTTCAGCACTGTCCCACACCGGTACTGGCCGTCTCGCAAGCCTCATCCGGTGTGAACCGCGTGCTCCTGGCCTACGATGGCAGTTCCAAGGCCGACGAGGCGCTCTTCGTCTCCACGTATCTGGCGGGCCGGTGGAACGTGGACTTGACCGTCGTGACCGTGCTGATGGGTGAACAGACGACAGCGAGGACGATCAGGCGCGCCCGGAGATACCTGGAGCAGCACGAGATAGAAGCTAAGTATGTTACAGAACATGGGCCGGTCGGCGAGGCCATCCTCCAAGCCGCCGAGGAACGCGGCAGCGAATTGATCGTGATGGGAGGGTACTCCAACCCAGTGCTAGAGATCGTATTTGGAAGCACCGTGGATGAGGTGCTCCGGGACGGACGGTACTCCGTGTAGATCTGCCGGTAGGAGGCACGAGATGACGCAAACGACTCCATACAACGACCCACAACGCCCTGTTGAGGAACGTGTCGAGGATCTGTTGAGCCGCATGACGCTGGAAGAGAAGATCGGGCAGATGTGGCAAATGCCCGCCTACGGCGAGGCCGAAAAGTGGATACGCGAAAAACACGTTGGCTCATTCCTGCACGTGATAGGTCAGAGAGCGCAAGACCTGCAGAAACTGACGGGGGAAAGTCGCCTGGGCATCCCACTGATCTTTGGCATCGATGCCGTCCACGGTCACGCTTTCTGGCATCAGTCGACCGTCTTCCCCTCCCCACTGGGGCTCTCCTGCTCCTGGGACCCCGACTTGGTCGAGCGTGTCGGCCGAATCACGGCGAAGGAGGTCACAGCCACCGGCCTCCATTGGACGTTTTCCCCCGTGTTGGACACTGCCCGCGATCTGCGCTGGGGCCGGATCGACGAGACGTTTGGCGAGGACCCGTATCTA
>DAOUDX010000052.1:0-2285 GCA_034430835.1 Anaerolineae bacterium | reverse complement strand
TGATCGCGCTGCCAGCATATCAACTTGCATTACCTTTCTCCCGAGCTGCTTGGCGCGAGATGACGCTGTGCAACAGCCTGACTGATACGACTTTATGAGACTTTGCCCGGTATGAGTTTATGAGACTCGACATAGCAGAGCATGGTGCGGCGCGGAGAATGCCCATAGTGTGAACTCGTGAGCGGCAAACTACGCCCGGCAGCCAGATGCCCGGGTTGCATTCCGCCGACACCCGTGTACAATTGGACGCGACCGCAGGCCTCTGTTCCTGCGTAGCTCTGCAGGACAGGGGTTGCCCGCTCTCACGAGGTGCCGAGGAGTATGCACAGAAGGCTACTGCTGATCGATTCCGCTGCCCGACGCTGGCGGCTGGAGGCGCTACAGATCGAGACGCTGGAAAAAGACCCCCGCGAGGACTACTCTATCCTCAGCGGGGAGGCCCTGTGCCAGTATCTCCTGCGCCGCGACCCAGGCGCGCTCGTCATCGCTCGTGGGCCAAGGCCCTTTCTCTCCGGCAACAAGGCCAGCGTGGGCTACGTCTCGCCGCTGACGGGCGTGCCGCACTACAGCTTTCGGCGGGCGGGCGGCGGCGCAGTCGCTGAACCTCGGCCTCGACGCGATCTGCTTCGAATCGGTGGATGCCCAATCTCCGATCTCTAATCCCCCAATCATCGCATTGAGCGGTCGCGCCCCCAACCTGACCATCGGCTTCAAAGGTGCCACCTCCCTCCTCGCGGGCCAGCGGGAGGCTTACTACTGGCTGCTGGAGCACGAGCTGGACGACGACACGCACGCAGGCTCCATCTTCACTCTGGGCGAGGCCACACGCCTGGGCTACCTTTCCGCCAACCTGGCCATGGAGGCGATCTAACACGCTGGGTGGGGTGGAGCCGGGGCCGTATTCGCTCGTTTTGCTTCTGCGTTGGTGCTGCGCGGCGAGCCGCTGGAGGGGGCGGAATTCTTTGCCAGCGTCTCCCCTGCCCCGCCAGCGGGGGAGGGGCCGAGGCTTGTCCTGAGCGTAGCCGAAGGGGTGGGGGCATTCGCCCGCAACCTCAATGCCGCCACCGCTCCGCTGATCGACACCCACTGTGCCCGTCTCTCCGGCAAGACCGGTGGCACGATCGCCAAGCTGTACGCCACCGGCGCAGACCCCGATGGGAGGAACTCCCTCCCGGCGCAGAACGCCCGGCAGATGGGCTACGCGCTGGCCGACCTGGGTGGGCCGCAGGTGCTCAAAGCCACCCGCCGGGGGCAGACCGGCTGCCACTGGTATCAGGTCGATTGTCGCCACTACCACTGGGTCCCCGTCGACTACGCCCCCGCTGGCCGCGACATGCTGCTCGACGACTTTGAGCCAACCTGCGCCACATTCGCGATGCTGGGCTTGGAGCCGGCTGAAGACACCCTCCAGGCCCGGCTCGACCTGCGCGACGAGGTCGACCGACGGCTGATCCTGCCCATCGAGCAGATGGGCTGTGACGTCATGAACGTGGGACTGGGGCTGGCGGCGCTGTTCGAAGGCGTAGAGCGGGGCATTATTCCACCCGAGGACCTCCCCCCCTGCCTCTCCGAGGCATCCCCCAAATGGGGAGGATTGAGGGGGACGTCTGGAGGCCACGGTGCAGGCCGTGGAGATGCTGCGCTCCGGCCGGGCGTCCGAGTAACCCGCCCTGCGCGCCGTGGGCGATGGCCCCCAGGCCCTGGCCGAAGCATACCCGGCAATGCAGGACATCGTCTTCACCAGTGGGAAGGGGACGCTGGGCAACGCCGGACACTCCAACGAGTGCCTAAGTCAAACTGCGCAGCTTCACTCCCGTCTAGCAAGCCCTTGATCACCACGCGGCCGTCGGCATAGACGTCTACCCGATTACACAGTGCCCGCAGAATCTCCCGACGCTTCTTCAGCACCCAAACACGCTTATCCTCCGACATCTCTTTCAGTTCCTCCAGCGTTTGGTCGATCTCCGGCAGCACCTCTTGGAGCGTGAGCATTAACTCTGTGGTATAGTCTAGGCGGGTTTTCAGGCTCCGCCTGGAAACCCGAAGCAGTTCCATCGGCGCTCCGCGCCGCCGGAACTGCGGCTGGCAAGAGAGCAAGCTCTGCAAAATCTTGCCTCATTTGCCAAAGATTCGGCATATGAAGATGTCTAGGGGCGATGGGACAGCAAAACGCCGCTTACACTCGGTACAATTTCGCGGACAGCACATCGCTCACATTTAGTCATTGATAACCGCCAGCAAACCGTTTACCTTCTGTCTGTCGTTTCGGCAGCAGATACGAGAAT
>DAOUDX010000051.1:0-5233 GCA_034430835.1 Anaerolineae bacterium | reverse complement strand
CATAGGACACCCCCTTCCCCCTTATTATGGGGGAAAAGATGTTCAATGGGGCGAAGGGCGACGAATTGCCTGATTGTCAGGGGGTATGTGATTGGTAAGGTACTGGGGGGATAAGTTTATTACGGCCTACACGATCACCCGACTACCGCATCTGGACGTACCGCAAGGCGGCGTGGACGGTGGACGAGTTGCTGGAGAGCGTCGCCGACATCTACGAGGCCAAGGGGAAAGCAGGGTTGCAGGCGCTGCCCGGGATCGGCAAAAGCATCGCGGCGCAGATCGCCGTCTGGCTGCAGGAAGAGGAGGTGTTGATATGAGTCATCTGCTAACGATTCCCCATCGCCGAGCACACGGGATGTGCCCCGTGAACGGTATTCGTGACCTGGTTCACTGGCGCTCCGGAAGGGATTGGTCGAATGAGTTTCTGCATGGCCTGGGACAGGGTGGGGGTTTTGCTTACCTGCGGTTCAACGCGGCCGATCCGCCACGCCAGGTGTATTGGGGCATCGCTGGTCCCCGGCAGCACCAATATCTGGCCGAGCTGCTCGGCGCTGATCACACGCCCATCGAAAACAGATCGTTCAAATTCTCCTGGAAAAGGGCGCGCGAGGCGGTGGATGCAGGGATGGCACCGGTGCTTGGACCACTTGATATGTTCCATTTGCACTATTACGAGCATATCTACCACCAGCGGCATATTCCGATCCACTATGTGTTGCTGGTGGGCTACGACGACGAGAACGCCCACGTTCACGACACCGACAAGGACGAGGTTCAGATCGTCCCGCTGGATGAATTACAGCCTGCTTGGGACGTGAACGTGCCCGGTCTGGGCAAGCGGAACCGGCTGGCGGTTTTCGACATCCCTTCGGATCTCGCACCAACCGATGCGCTGATACGGAAATCCCTCGCCGACCAGTGCCAGATGATGCTGCATCCTCCCGTCAGCATGGTGGGCATCCCCGCGATGGAGAAGCTGGCGCGCGAGATCGCCGGTTGGCCGGAGGAGTTGGGAGAGCACACGGCGGCGGTGTGTCTGCAGCAAGTGCGGGAGTACCTGAACTCGCCCCCCGATCTTGAGGGCGATCATCTGACGGCCGGGCGTGATGTGTACGTCACATTCCTGCAGGAGGCCATGGCCGGATTGGACCTCTCGGAAGCCATCGGTCGATTGCGTGGAACGATTGCGACCATTCCCCGGCTTGCCGAAGCCATTCGACAAAACCATCTCGAGGAGGCCGCGGCCTGCTTCCGCTGGATTGCGGAAGAAGAGGCCCGGGCTTATGCAGCGCTGGCTGAGATTGGAGGTGCACAGTGAAGATAGATATCTCGGGGCGCGTTGGAGAGATTCTCGCAGACCATGACCCTGCCCAGCCGGGCGCTACTGCCGATGCACTGCGCGAGCTTTGGCTTCAGTTCGAACCCAAGAGCGTGGGGGGTATCAAGGCCGAGCTAAGGGAGAAACAGGAGACGGCCGGTACGCCGGTTCAGGTGCTTGACGCCATTGGTAAAGAGATCGGCAAAGTGGCTCGTAAGCGGGTGAGCGATTCTACCCCGCTGATGCGTCTGCTGTGGGACGAGTATGGCCGCGAGGGTAAAGGAGTGGCCGTGAGGCCGTTGGGGATGATGGAGTTGGCCGATCCCGAAACGATCGTGCCGCTGCTGCTGGAGTTGAGCCGCACCTGCGTCACCTGGGAGGACGCCGACCGGGCGGCGATGTATGCTCTGGAACCCATCGTGCGCAAGGAGCCGGAGGCTTGGTTGGATGCGATGGAATCCTGGCTGGCTGATGGGAACAAGTGGGTGCGGCGGGTGGCCGCTATCGTCGTCGGGCGGCTGCCGATGAAGCACGCGACCTACACGAGCCGCTGCCTGGAGATGCTCGAGGGCCTGTTGTTCGACGAGGATGTGGACGTCAAGAAGGGCGTCAGTTTCGCGGTGCGTCTGTGCGCCCGCGGGCAGGTTGCTCCTGTGCGCGATTTCCTGGCCCGTCACGTCCCGCCGCAAGACTCCGCGGCCACCTGGGTGCTGTGCGACGCCATCCGCAACATGGCCGTGAAGCTGCTGCCCGAGTTCGCGCCGCTGCTGCCACTCTACGAACGGTGGGCCGCCGATCCCGCCTTGGGCAAAAAAGACCGCCGCTCTGTCGAGAGCGCGGTCAAGACCTTGAGGCAGATTGCCTGAGCTATTCGCTGGACTCCCACAGGGTCCTGGCTCGGAAAAGCTCCAGGCCATCGGCGTCGCGCACCAGGCTGTGGAGGAAGGTTTGCTCGTCCACACGCCCGCAGTGGGCGGAGAGCGCGTCGCCGTACAGTGCCTCGATTAGGTAGTTGGCTTCCGTCTCTTTCAGGCTGTGAGACTTGTGGAACTTTTGGTCGAAGCTATCCAGGATCCACTCGATGTACCTGGCGTTGTTGACGTGCGCGTTGACGTCCAGGTCCCGGTAGCCGACGCGTATGGAATGGCTAGTGGCATTCTTGCTCAGAGCGGCTACTTTCTTAGGTCGGCGTGGAAAGGCACGTTCGACGTCGTTTGGCGTGTCGAGGGAAGGGAGGGTATCGGTGCGTTGGGGCCTGCGCCCGGCCAGATCGATCACCAGCCAGGCCGTCGTCGCTCTGCCGATGGTGTTGCCGTCGTCATCGAGGAGCTTGAAATCGCGCTGCCAGAACAACCGCTCCCTTTCCGTGGGCCAGGTGAGAACCCGGATGGTGTCCCCCCATCTGGGATAGGTGTCTATGGCGATGAGCTGGCGCGACAGGAACCACGCCAGATTGTTCTCAGTCAGCCACGAGATACCGAGGCCCAGGTGCTTAGCGTGGTTAAAGGCCGACTCCTGCATGAGCCGGCAGAGCAAGGGCAGCGTCGCGTTGCCCTGGGTGTCCACCTCGTACGAGCGGATGGTGTATTCGTCTTGCCAGATCAAGGCAGGGTTCTGATGAGAAACCATAGAAGGGCTCCGTGTCTGCGGTTTTTAGCGGGACTCTTGACCCCCTCCTGCAGTAACACCGGCTACACGTCCGCGTTGCGAACGTACTCGAGAAAGCGTCTGAAAAAGCCCCTGGTCTCCTCTGTAATGAAGTCGCCTTCGAGGTTCGGATTGTTGATGATGGTCCTGATGTCGTAGCCATCCTTGAGCACGCAGAACTTGGCGGAGCGGGGCACGATGGCCTGTTGGGGGCATGCATAGATGCAGCGCATACACCACACGCACTCGTTTCCAAACGCGATCCTGCCGTTCTCGCGATGGATGTTGTTAGTGGGGCAGTTGTCGATGCATGTGTCGCAGTCGGTGCACGCGTCGGTGATGGCAAGCCCTTTGCCAAAACGCCGCGCGCCCCAGTCCTCGCCGCGGGAGAGCAGACGCGCCATCCATCTGAGGAGAGGGTTGATTCTTAGGTCCCTGGATTGCCCCGCCAGGATCTCGCCGGCCATGTGCTCCGCCTTGGCGGTGGCGATGTAGCAAAGCTGCTTGGCGAACTCGTCAGCGTACTTCATGGCCCAGTTGGCGGGCATGCAGACCATGCGGTCGTAGAAGACGTCGTATCCCTTGCGCTTGAGCCGTTTGATCGCCATCTTGGACGCGGCGTTGTTCACTGAGATGAAATCGCCAGCAGCCTTGAAGATGAAGGTGCGCTTGTTCTCAGCTTGGGGCAGGATGTCCAAAGTCGTAGACGATGCGCGGCGCATCGAAGCAGTGGACGGGATGGCCGATGCCGATGAGATCGTATGCCTCGGGGTCGAACCGGGCTTTCCCCTGCAGGACGTGCTCGATCCGTGTGGTTTCGACTTGGGCGCCGTGGTGCACGAACGCTTCCGCGAGCAGTTCCGCGACGACCTGGGTGTTCCCGGTGCCGGAGAAGTAGGATAGGCCAATAGACTTTGTCATTCGTCCTCGTCTTCCCAGGTGTGCATTATATGCCGAAAGCGTTTATTGCCAAGCATCTTGACTTGCCCCGCCTACCCAGCCGTGCTACAATTCCCGGCAGGCTGATCACTTGCTGTGAAGGAGGATCGTGACCTGGAAGTCAAAGCTCAATGCTGATCCGCTCCCCTGGCTGCTGGAGCCTGACGGGGCCAATCCCGGCGTGCGCTACTTTGCCCTGCGCGACTTGCTCGACCGACCCGCCGCCGCCCCTGAGGTCGTCGCTGCTCAAGACGCGGTGATGCACACCAGCCCTGTGCTCGCCATCCTGGACGCCCAGTACCCTGATGGCTACTGGATGAAGCCGGGATCGATCTATTCCCCCAAGTACCGGGCGACCATTTGGCAGGTGCCCTTCCTGGCGCAGCTTGGAGCAGATGGGCGAGATGAGCGCATACGCCGGGCCGTCGAGTATGTTTTCGAGCACGGCCAAGCGGAGAGCGGCGCCTTTGCCATCAACGGAACGCCAAGCACGGCCATCTATTGTCTGTGGGGCAACGTGGTGCGCGCGCTCCTCGATCTGGGCTATTGGGGCGACGTGCGGTTGGCCTATGCGATCGAGCAACTGGCCCGCTCCATCATCGGCGACGGCTACGACTGGTATCGCAAGGGCGGCGTCCAGGCCCCCGGCTTTTACTGCTCGGCCAACTACGGTCTGCCGTGTGGGTGGGGCGCGGTGCGGGCGCTGTGGGCGCTCAATGCCGTGCCTGCCGAGGGCCGCACGTCTGTGGTCGAGGCGGCTATCAAGGCTGCCGTCGATTTTCTGCTCAGCTACGACGTCACCCGCGCCGATTATCCCTACAAAGAGCGCATCAACTCCAGTTGGTTCAAGTTCGGCTACCCGCTGGGCTACGTCACCGACGTGCTGCTGAATTTGGAGGCGTTGGCAGAGGCGGGCTGTGGGGGCAATCCACGTCTGAGCGACGCGATTGACTTGGTGCTCTCCAAGCAGGACGATCAGGGCCGCTGGCCGATGGAATACTCCTACAATGGCAAGATGTGGGCCGACGTCGAGCGGAAGGGCGAGCCCAGCAAGTGGGTCACGCTGCGGGCGGCGCGGATGCTCAAGCGAATGCCGACCTCCGGTCGGGGCGAGTGAGCGAATGGACGAATAGGGGCGACAGGACAGCGCATCGTTTACATTCAGACATTACATGCGGACAGCTTGTAATTGACATTTTGTACCTCACGTAGTGCCAGTATAACGTTTACACATGGATACTCTCGATTACGACGGATGCTATACTCGCTCCTGATAACCGCCAGCGACAAGGGTTAACGGGAGGTGTATTATACAAGACGAGTTGTCCG
>DAOUDX010000050.1:0-19686 GCA_034430835.1 Anaerolineae bacterium | reverse complement strand
CATAGGACACCCCCTTCCCCCTTATTATGGGGGAAAAGATGTTCAATGGGGCGAAGGGCGACGAATTGCCTGATTGTCAGGGGGTATGTGATTGGTAAGGTACTGGGGGGATAAGTTTATTACGGCCTACAGGTTGCTGAACGCTAAAGTGCATCCAGCGGGGTAGGACACGCTTTGTCAAGCCCTCCGCAGCGGCAGTGGTGGTGGGGGGGGGTAAGTGTGAGGTGCGACGCTGCGCTGCCTGCGGCAGCGAGGAAGTGCGTCGCACCTTCATTGCACCCCCTGTGCGGGTGTGGTATACTGGGGGCAGGCTTCAAGAAACAGCCCGGTCAAGATAGGAGTCTCTGTGCCCAAGATATACCTTGACGTTTTTTTGCTTGAATTGCCCCTTCGACCCTACCACAGGCCAGGATACACCTTGAAGCCGAGGCTGTCTTGGCAGTCATCGCCGAGTGCGAGACCGCCGACTGGGAATGGATTAGCAGCGAGGTCATCGAGCTAGAGGTCAGTCGCATACCGGATGCTGAGCGAAGACGCCGGGTGCAGATGCTGGCCTCACACAGCCACCGCAGCGTTGTCGTCAAACAGATGGAGATGAAACGAGCCCAGGAATTTGAGGGGTGGGGCATCCCGGCATACGATGCGCTGCATCTCGCCTGTGCCGAAAGCGGCGGCGCAGACGTCTTTCTGACAACGGACGATGAACTGATACGCAGGTCAGCCGCCCACGCCAAGCAACTGCAGATTCGTGTGGAGAATCCTTTAACGTGGGCTGAGGAGGTGCTTGTATGAACGCAACCACAATGACGCTGGAACAAATCCGCCTGACGGGATTAAAGGCGCTGTACCGAGATCTGGGAGCGGTGGGCTTGATACGCTTCCTACAACAGTTCGAGACTGGCTACGGTGACTACACCGCGGAACGACACCTCTGGCTTAGGGAGCGTACCGTACAGGAGATCACCCAGGAGATTGAACGCCAACGATGTAGCACTTAGGCTCCCGATTGACAGCTAGTTCAACGAAAAGCGAGGCAAGGTGAGATGCCGGGCACGAGCAGATGCCCGGCATCTGTGTGTTGCAACCCAATGCCCCCATATACAGCGGCAGCAGCGGTGGTGGGATTAGGAGAGGCGGGACACATTTTGAAGTGCGTCCCACCTGAAGCGCTGACCGCCGGTCCTATGTCTTCGCCTCTTCCTTGATCGCGTTGAGGATGGCGGGTTTGCTCTCCAGGCCGAACGAGGCCTGGTCCCCTGCCAATTCGTAGCGATAGAGCACCACGCCGGTGACCGGCCGTTCGCCGCGGAAATAGTCCAGCGCCTCGTGCACCCACTCAGCGTTGTCCGGCAGCCAGCCTGTTTTGCCCTTGATCGTCTCCAGGCATTGGGGGTTCAACTCGGTGACAAAGATCGGCAGCGAGCAGAATCTATCCGGCATGATCGCCAAGGCCGTCTCGACCGTCCGCAGGTGCAGGTATTGCCAGGTCAGAGGCTCATCGGTGAACCGCATTCTCGACCACACCTCGTTCGGCGCGTTGGTCTGGGTCTTGGCGTGCAGGAACAGCGCGTCGGCACCGACGATATTGTCCAGGATGTATTGCCACCACTCCCGGTTGTTCGATTTGGGGCCAAAGTAGGGGTCCAGCGGCGGCGGCCCGAGCTTGGCCTTCGGACTCGAAGAGTCCGCGCCGGCCACCCTTCCCCATATCTCGTTGTAGATTTCGGTGACGTACTCTGCCGTCAGCGCGAATTCTCTATTGGTCCCGTACCCGGGCCACTCGCTGCGGTTATTCGGCTCGTTGCCCACGTGGAAGTAGTTGACGCCCTGAGCGGTCAGGATGGTCTTGACCACGGCATCGACGAAGGCCTGCTTGTCTGCGGGTCGGGGCAGTGTCCCTGTGCCGTCGGCGTACCCCCAGTTGAGGCGGCAGATGACGGTGATGCCCGCCTTCTGGAGGTGCCGGCAGTCGATCTGGGCCGGTTGATGCTGCACTGGCTGGTGCACCAGGCAGCATCCCGCGATTTTATGCTCGACCATCCACCTGCCCCCGGACTCGTCGTGCAAACCGACCAGGATCTTGGGCGGGAGCGGATAGCCACAGGACTTGATGTGGACCGCCCGGATGCCCGCGTAATCGGTGGCGGACTTTTTCTTCCGCTTGCCGTCCCACGTATCGATGATGTGCAGCACGTCGCCCTCGACGTCCTCCAGGTAGACGAAATGGCTGCCGTCGGCCTGGCGGAGGACGATCTCCCAGCCGGCCCTGAGCAACTGTCTCAGCTCGCGGGCGGAACGCGGCGTGCTGTCCTTGATGCCGTCGTCGAAGGCGGGGAACAGGGGCACGACCCCTTCCCACATCAGCAGATTGTCGCTGGCGTAGGCCGCGCGGGCGGCGACGAGGAGCTTGTCGAGCATAGGAGGTGTGATGGCCCGCTGGTACACCCGGCGCAGGATAGTGGCGAGGCCGGTCAGGAAGCAGCCGTAGCGCCCGATGGTCCCCTCGTCTGCGCCGGGCTGCTCGCCAAAGTCGTAGCCTGCCCAGCGGGGATCCGATTGGGCTAGGGCGATGTCTTCGTTCAGGAGGGGCAGGAGTCTGATCGCCATCTCCCAGGGACTCTCCGTTTCGACGGTCTTGTACTTGGCGTTGGGATAGTGCTCGTCGTACCACGCCTGCAAGTCCCCGCCCCACTGCGCAGGATTGACGGCGATGATCTGCCGATCTTGCGGCCCGACGCCGGCGTCGTCGGCCGAGTGGCCGATGGCCCAGTTCTCGTTGGCTCCGATCTGCTCCGCAGATCCGATGGCCGCAGCGATGCGCCAATCGACCCGCTCGGTGGCATCCTTGATCTGCGGCAGGAGGACGTAGGTGCGCTGGTAGGGCCGCATCGGGGGAGCCCAATCTGTCTCGGGCTCCGGCTGCTGCACCGATTCAAGCACGGGGTTCGACTTCCTGAGCCGTGCAGCCATGATTCCCCTGCAGTCGGCGGCAGCTATCTCTTTCCGGTCCCCATCCGAGGGGTCGATGACGTGCAGAGTATCTTCCTCGACGTCCTCCAGATAGGCGAGGCGATCGCCGTCGACTTGCTTCAGGAGGATCTCCCACCCGTCCCGGAGCAGCTCCTCTAGCTCACCGGGAGAGCGCTGTCCATTGTCTTCGACGCTGTCGTCGAAAATGGGGAAGAGGGGAATGATGTCCTGCCACGTGATCGCGTTGTTCTCGGTGTAAGCCGCCCTGGCGGCGAGCAGGACCTTGTCGAGCAGGGGTGGGGTGACGGCCCGCTGGTAAACCTTGCGCAAGGAGATGGCCAGCCCGGTTAGGAGGCATCCGTAGGGGCCGATGGTCATCCCCCCCCCAGTAGCAGCGTCGAGATGCTCGCCGAAATTGTAGTCCACCCACTGCGAGTCGGTCTGCGCCAGGGCGATGTCGTCGTCCAGGGGCGGCAGCAGCTTGATCGCCATTTCCCAGGGGCTGTCTGTTTCGATGGTCTCGTAGCTGGCCTTGGGATAGTGTTCGTCATACCACGCTGCCAGATCGCCCCCCCATCGCTTGGGATTGATGAGGACGATCTCGCAGTCCTCCGGCCCGACACCCGCGTCGTTGACTGAATGGCCGAGCGTCCGCATCTGCACCGAGGTCCCGATGGCGGCGGCGACGCGCCAATCGACCCGTTCGACAGTGTCCTCGATTTCCGGCAGGAGGACGTAGGTGCGATGATAGGGTTCCCTTGGCGGCACGTAGCTTATCACCGGGACGATGCCGCCGCTGTACTTGGTGTATCTGAACGGCGCGGCGTCCGGCCCTGGTGCATAGTTCTTGGCGTACTGGGTCAGCTTTTCTGCGACGGGCGTGCCGGCGATGTCGAAATCCTTCCAGGTTCCGTCCCAGTTGCCCCATGTGAACACGGCCATGCCGACCACGTATTCGTCTTTGCACAGCTCCCCGTCGTACCAGGCCAACTGCCGGAAGTAGTAGTCGGCTTTGTCGGGTTCGTCGTCGTGTTCTCGCCAGAATTTGCCCAGGCCCTTCCATGTCGCGGCGGGTGCGCCGGGTGGCTTCGGATTGACCAGCGGGTCGATCCCGCACTCAGTGATGACCAGCGGGATCTGTAGC
The DNA here is from genome assembly GCA_034430835.1 of Anaerolineae bacterium. Classification (GTDB taxonomy): domain Bacteria; phylum Chloroflexota; class Anaerolineae; order B4-G1; family B4-G1; genus JAFGED01. The sequence continues at coordinate 15,572 of DAOUDX010000050.1, read as the reverse complement.
CTGTTTGGTAGCAGGTACTGGCGGTAGACCTTGCGGTAGCGCAGCGTCGCCCATCCCTCGTCCCCTTGATCGTCGTTGGGGTCTGGCTGGTGCTTTCCTGTCAGCCACCACATCCAGGGACAGCTATACTCGTGCAGGCCCAGGATCGCCTCGTGTTCGAGCCCGGCCTCAATGGCCGGCAGGAATGCGGGCCACAGTTCAAGGGGGGGCGTGCCCGTTGCAAAATTCCCGATGACGCACTTGAGGCCCATCTCGCTCATCAACTCCATGCGCTTGATCTCGAACTGGGCGTACCAGGACATACTGTCTTCGTCGTCGCAGACCGGCGCGCGAAATCCTTCCCAATACGTGATGGCCGGGTTGGCCTCGTACAGGCTTTGCGTATCGGAGACGAATTGCTCGGCGGCCTCACGCGGCGAGAGGCCGGCCTCCCTCCGGCTGCGCGCGTCGTAGCTCACCGGCTTGGCTCCGATGACGAGCGTGCTCTCGGGGACGTTCGCGGCGGAGCCCCAGTCGTCGGCAAACTTGACCACGGCCGGCCCTGCGCCGAGGAGCTCGCCGATGCCATCCGCTCGCAGGACGTGGATGCCCAGCTTTGAGGGCGCGCCTGCAGGGGGGTGTGGCGCCGGAGGGACGTTGATTGCGACCAGTTCGGCGGTGTCCCAATAGGCATCGTTGTGTTTGAATTTCCACAACGTTCTGCTACGGAGGAATACCGTCACCGTCTCGGCCTGGGCCGTCGCTTCCACGGCTGGCACTTGGCAGTACTCGTTGTAGATGTGGGCCACCGGCCCCCATACCACTGTGTCGGCGTATGGGTTGACGCCGCCGGTGGGATCTATGCCAACCATGAAGGTAAAGTTCCCGATGGCGTCGTTCCAGGCGTCGCCATTGAGGGGCGGGATGTCCTCTTTCAGCAGGAATACCGGCCCGCGCCCGACGCCGGCCGAGCATTTGGCATTGTCTGCGCAGTCTTCGTGTCCTTCAATGGGATGGTTGCTCCAGGCGTGCGCCCATGCTGTGAAGCGAAGCTGCGTGCCCGGTTCGACCTGAGCCTGTTGTAGGAAACCCGCGTCGTGGTTGCGATAGAACGTGAACAGCAGCACCCCTTTCTGTCCGCTTTGGACTCGTCGGGAATCCAAGTTCTTCCACGTGTCCCGCACCTCTGGCTGGTCCCACTTGCCTGGCTCGTGGAGGAACCAGGTCGTCCAATGGGGAGGGGTGAAGATGTTTCCCACGAGTTGCTCTCGTGGGTCTTTGTCTGAGGAGAAAACCAGGCAGCGGTGGCTTTTCTCCTCGGCCCACCCGGCCTCGAACCCATCGTTCTTTAGCAGATTGCTCGACATGTGACAACTCCTGTAGCGGCACAAAGCTGTTGGGTGTAGTACTTTCTGGGCGCGCGGAACAGCCCGCATTCGATGCGTTTGTGGAACGCGCTGTCGGTGTCAGGCAACGATCTTACTTGGAGGAGCTCAGCTTGACGATCTCTCCAGCCTGATCCATCGTGACGCGCACAGTTCGCATCAGCTTTCCCCCACCCGGCAGAGGGACGCTCTTCTTGAAGGTCAGGACGTAGTGCGCCCCGGCCCCCGCCGTACCCTTGCCAAGCCCTTTGCTCGCAGATACGGTCGGCTCGGTACCGGCCATTTCGGGGTACTCTTGGCGCACGACTCTTTTCGCTTTTGAAACGTGTTGAGGATTTATCTTAGGCAAGTGCAGGTTCCTCCAGTCGGACCCGTCTACGGGACCGCATGAACGCAGGCACGGCCAGCTCGTCCCCGAATATCTCTGCCAGCGCAAGGGCCTCTTCCTGTTGAGAAGCGGTCGTCGCTACGGTTATCGGGGTATTCGTCTCTGCCGTCGTCGTTGTCAGCAGCATCGTCGTTCTCTCGGTCTTCACCCCTGTGGCGATCAGCGTGATCTCGGCCTGTCCTTGCATCTTGGGATCGATGACTGCGCCGAAAAGAATCTCGGCTTGGGGCATGGCGGTCTGGGAGATGATCTCCATGGCCTGGTTGACGTCCACCAGGGTGAGGTCGCTTCCTCCGGTGATGTTGATCAAGAGGCCTTCCGTGCCCTGGATAGACTTGATGTTGAGCAGAGGGCTCGTGAGAGCCATCCGGGCCGCGTCCACGGCCTTTCTCTCCCCTTCGCCATGGCCGATGGAGATGAGAGCCCCGCCAGGCTTGTTCATTATGGCCTTCACGTCCGCAAAGTCGAGGTTGATCAAGCCGGGCCGCGTGACCAACTCCGAGATGGCTTGAACGCCCTGGCGAAGCGCTTCGTCGGCGACGCGGAAGGCGACGTCGAGAGAAAGCCGCTTATCGACGATCTCGAGCAGGCGGTCGTTAGGAACGACGATCAGGGTATCCACTTCGCCTTCGAGGTATGCGATTCCCTCTTCGGCGACGGACGAACGCCTGATCCCCTCGAAGGCGAAGGGCTTGGTGACCACGGCGACGGTCAAAGCCTTCTCCGCCCGCGCGATCTGGGCCACGATGGGTGCGGCCCCTGTTCCGGTGCCGCCGCCCATCCCGGCGGCGATGAATACCATATCCGCCCCACGCAGGGCCTGACCGAGTTGTTCGCGGCTTTCGTAGGCCGCCTTGGCTCCGATGGCCGGATCCCCACCAGCGCCCATGGTCCTGGTCAAACCCTCTCCCAGCCGGATCTTGCAGGGTGCTTCGGAACGGGCAAGAGCCTGGGTGTCGCTGTTGGCGGCAATAAAGTCAACGCCGGGGATGCCTATCTGAATCATCCGATCGACGGCATTGCTGCCAGCTCCACCGATCCCGATCACCTTTATCGTTGCTCCTTTCCAGCTATCCATCTCCATAGTGAAACCTCCTGTCTACAAAGTGTGCACAAGACCGCTCCAACCCCAGTGCTCCTGCCTCGAAAACAGCCCCGCTGAAGCGGGACGTCCGGCTTCAGCCGGATTCTCACGCTTCAGGTGTCCCCCTGGGACATAATTGCTCAGACTCCCAGGTGGCTCAGCCTTTCGACGACGGCTTCGCCCTCCTCGGCCATCTGCTCTCTCATCTCCTCCCAGCGTTGTGGATTCCATATCTCCAGATGGGTACCCAGGCCGACGACGATGGCTTCATCCTTGATGTTGGCGTATTGCCGCAGGCTGCTGGGCAACGGGATCTGTCCCTGTTTGTCGGGGATGCAACTCAGAGCCCCGGAAAACATCAGGCGGGCGAACGACCGGGCGTCCCGGTTGGTGAGGGGGAGCTGGCGGTGCATCTTGTCTGCCAGCTTTGCCCACTCCCCGGCAGGGTAGACGAATAGGCACCGCTCGATCCCGCGCGTCACAGTCAGTCCCTCGCCGAGTTCCGCACATAGCCTGGCGGGAATCGTCAGCTTTCCGCTGTCACCTGCGGTGCAGTGGAATTCACCCAGTAACATCGCAGCCTTCCACTCGTCCATTCACTCACTTTGACATCGCCATCTTGAGAATGTGCCCTTGCCCGTCAACGGTCACCCTCACCACCTGGCGATGTCTTCCGTCCCCCTCGACGGGGAGGTCTTTTTCCAGGGTAAGGGCCCAGTTCTCCATGGGCCCCTTGGCCACCTTGGTCGTCTCGCAACCGTGGCCGCACAGGTGGCCGCAGTTCCCGGTGCAGAGCTTTAATGGGGCTGCGTGGACCTGCGCCTGCGCCATGTGGGGTAGGTTGGCCTCGATGCAGCTTTTGACTTTGGCGACCAGTTCTTCGGAGACGATCCCCTTCTGGGCTCTTGCCCCATTCCGGCAGATGACGAAAGGGCGGAAGCCCTTGCTCGAAAACTCCTCCATCCCGTTGCGGATGGCTGTGGCCGGGAGGGATGGGTCTCCATACAGCACAAAGCTGATGAGTGTTTTCTGATCCTCGCCGTCCAGATAGCCCTGCCGGTCCTGCATTTCCTTGGCCAGCTTGACCTTGGCGTACTTGAGTGCCTCGCCGATGGTCAGGTGGGCTTGCAGCCCCTGCCAAAAGTGCTTGCCGATCAGATCGGCCCCCAGCAGAGGGGGGGCGATGGAGCCGTAGGCGATCTTGGTCGAGCCGACCAGGGCCAGCGCTCGCGATGCCAGGAAGCGGAGAGCAATGGAGGTGTTGGTGTCCTTTTCCAGAATGTTCGCTCCGTAGCACGCCTCGGTGAATACCACTGCGTCGGCGTTTTCGACTGCGGCCAAGTCCTCCGGGCGCAGGGCCACAGGGAAGAGGGGGTAGTCGGCGGGGAACAGAGAATCGCGTTGACCATACCAATTCGGGCCATCCTCGATCCCGTGCAGGTTAAAGTAGCCGAAGTGCGGGCCCTCTGCGAGCTTGAATTCCTCGCAGGTGAGGGGCGGGGACGTGCGCAGGTCGCGGTTGTCGCCGATGATCTTGAAGACGGCGCGGGATGCCTTGCGCCAGATGCTGGCCGAGTATCCCTGACCGTGGCCGTCCCCGTTTTCCCGATCCTGCCCGGTGGGCCACAGCATGCCCAAGAGATCGCCCAGCAGGCCCTTGTTCGTGCTCGGTTTCTGATGGCCAGCGGTGGCTGTCTGGATGAGGGAGCGCAGGAAGTCGATTCCCTCTCCCTCGCCATCAGGCATTCTGCCTACAGCCCTCTCGGGGATGAAGTAATTGCCGTCGCGCGAGGCGTATGGATTGTCTGAAAGGACTTCTTCGTCCTGATCGTCCAGGGGGTTGGGCAGGCGATGGAAGGGGATGATGGAATCCCCGCCGACGATCAGGACGTATCGGATCTCCTGGCCTTGTCTGTTCAGGTAGGTGTCCAGGGTGTCGATCAGCGCCTTGACCCGCGCGGGATTGGCCGGATCGACGGGCTGTAGCCCATACGGAGTCAGAGAGGAGTCGTCATCTGCGTAGATGGTAATGACCTTCAGACCGGTGTTGCCTTCGATCGCCTGCTTGAGCTCTTGCAGGTCTTGATCGAGTCGGTTGAAGCCGGGCTGTCCGTGCTTTTTCGTCAGGCCATCCCTGCTGGATAGCATCAGATACGCAGCATCCCTTTCCCCGTTTCCGTTCTTGGCCTCGGGTAGCGGTGCGCCTGCGCCGTCTGTCGAGAGCGATTCGATCAGGCGCTCCAGTTCGGCCTGGGCTTCCTCCAGGCTCTGTGTTGGCTGCTGCTCGCTGTCGAAGCTTGAGGATAGTAAGGGTGATCCGTTGAACGATACCATTTTCCAGTAAACCTCCCGTGCGATCCCAGGCAGGGCTAGAGTTTTCCTAGATGGTACTTCGTTGCCGCAAGAACGACACGGCGCTCACTGCTGCCCATTGCTTGTAGGCATCGACGTAGCCGGGCTGTAGTTCGGCGGCCCTGCGGAACATGGCCGCCCCTCTGCGATACTGCTTCAACTGCTTGTAGATGGCGCCCGCGTTGTAGTAGTAGTCGGCCCTTTCCGGATCGCGTTTGGTGGCTTCGAGGTAGGCTTTCAGGGCCTCGTCGTGTTGGTCCCGCAGCTCGTAGGACTTGCCGAGCTCATAGTAAGCCGCTGCATCTTCGGGCTGGAGCTTGATCATCTCCCGGAAGTGGGCGATGGCCTTGTCCAATTGGCCGAGCTGCCGGCACAGCCTGCCGATCTGACCGTAGTGGACAGCCTTGTGTGGTGCAACCACGATGGCGTGTTCGTAAGCCTGCATCGCCTCATCGTATAGTTGCTGCGCTTCGTATACGTCGCCGAGCCGCCCGTAGGCCTCCGTCAGATCGGGCTGCAGCTCGATGGCCTTCTCCAGGTGATCAGTGGCCTCCTGGTGCTGGCCCATCTGCTGGCAAATCACGCCCATCTTGTAATGATAACGTGCATTCTCCGGCTCCAGGTCCGAGGCCCGCTGGTAGGCCGCCAGGGCCTGAGACCATTGCTCCTCCCGTTCGAAGAGATCGCCCAGCCGCTCGTAGACCGGAGTGTAATCGCTCTTGAGTGCGACGGCTGCCTTGAATTGAGCCAGTGCTTCCTTCGTCTTGCCCAGCTCGATGTGCACGCTGCCCAGGCTGAGCAGGTGGGCGGGGTCGTCGGGCGCGAGCTGGACCGCGCGCTTGTACGCCCTCTGCGCCTTGCCGTATTCGCCTTGCCGGAGATAGGCGTCTCCCAGCTCCGAACACCACTGGGGGTTATCTGGCTCCAGTTGGACGACCTTTTCCAGAATGGCCGCGACCTGCCTATCGTTCCCCAGCTTGGCGTAAGCCAGGGCTGCGTTGTGCAGTAATTCAGGTTTCTCGGGTGCCAACTCCATGGCGCGCAAGCGGTGTTGTAGCGACAGGTGCTCCCGCTCTTGTTCGGCGTAGACGTCGCCCAGAGCGCTGTGCCACGCGGCAACGTCTGGCTTCAACTCGACCGCTCTTTCCAGAGCGGCGCTGGCCTCCTGGTTCCGTTCTGCCTTGTGCAGCATCAGCCCGAGCAGGTGGTGATAGGATGCATCTTTGGGGCTCAACTGTGTCGCCTTCTGCAGAGCCTCCACCGCTTCCTCGACCTGCCCTGCTTGCCTGTGGCTGATGGCCAGCTCGTACTGGGTCTGGGCACACTCCGGCTCCAGACTCTCCGCGACTTGCATCTCCTGGATGCTTTCCTGTGCTTTCCCCATGAGCCGATAGGCGATCCCCAGCGCGCGGTGATGAGAGGCTTCGTGCGGAGCGGCTTCAACAGCCTTCTTGAACTGGGAGATGGCTTCCACGTGCTGGCCTTTCAGGGCAAAGAGCTCCCCGAGCTCCGCGTACACGTCAGGCGTGTCCTCTCCCAGCTCGATGGCGCTCTGCAGGGCGGCGATGGCCTCGTCATAATCCTCTACCGAGGGAGGCTCCTCGGAGGCGCCGGCCTGCTTCAGCGCCCAGGCGTGCCGCCCGATCTTGCGCCAGATGGCGCCCAGATGTCGTTGGTAGCGCGGCTCGTCGGGGCCCAGCTTGGCAGCCTGGTCGTAGGCGGCGCGAGCCTCCTCGTAACACCCTTGTGCCTCCAGCGCGGCTCCCAGTTGCCAGCAGGTTTCTGCGTCGGAAGGGTCGGCGGCCAGGGCCTTGGTCAGGGCATCGGCGGCTTCTGCCTCCCGCTTCAGCCAGAGCAAGGCCGTCCCACGAGCGCGCTGGTACAGCGGCTCGTCCGGCATCAGATCGGACGCCTGCTCGTATTCGGCCAGGGCTTCATCCCATAGTTTCCGCGCCTCGTAGAGAGTGCCCAGCGCGTAGTGGACCTCGGCGTCGGCCGCGTCCAAGGAGATGGCCTTTTGCAGCGACTGCAGCGCCTTGTCGTGCTCCCCCAGCTTGAGAGAGAGGAGGCCCGCATCGCGATAAACGGCGGCGTCCTCCGCCCCCAGTGAGATCGCTTCCTCGTAGGCGGCCACGGCGTCTCCGTTCAGGCCCAATTGCTCGCAGGCTTTCCCCAGGAGATGCTGGGCTTCCGCATCTCCCGGCTCTAGAGCCGTTGCTTCTCGCAGGGGCTTGATGGCCCGCTGGTGATAGCCCAGGTGGAACAGGGCCGAGCCGACTTGGCGGTGGTAAGCCCCCTGATCGGGCGCCAGAGCTGCTGCCTGCTGGTACTCGATCAGGGCGTCCTCGTGCCGCCCCTGACCTTGCAGGATGGTGCCCAACTGATAGTGCGCCTTGGGCTCCTGAGGGTTCAGGGCAGTGGCTTTCTTCAGGGTGTCGGCGGCCTGCTCGGTTTGACCCACCTCGCACAGAGCCTCGGCGAGGTGCAGGTGGTATTGGGGCTGGTTGGGTGCCAGGGCGACGGCCTTCTCGTGCTCGGCGACGGCTTGGTCGTATTGGCCCAGGGCGTGATGGGTTTGGCCCAACTCGTCGTGTGCCTGGGCGTCGTCGGGCTTTAGCGCGATGGCCTTCTCTAGTGCCTTGACGGCCCGGTCGTGCTCTCCCAACTGGCGCAGCGTGGCCCCGATGTGGCTGTGATAGGTTGCTTCGTTGGGAGCCAGCTTTGCTGCACGCTGGTATTGTTCGAGGGCCTCCTGGACTTTTCCCTTCTCGACGAGTGTCTTGGCCAGCTCGCTACGCAGGGCGGCGTCGTTGGGGGCCAGGTGGGCAGCTTTCTCTAGAGCGGCAACGGCTTCGTCCATCTTGCCCATCCACCTGAGCACCAGACCGGCCGCGCGTTTGTAAGCGGCCTCGTCTGGGGACAGTTTGGCAGCTTTCTCGTAGTGGCCCAACGCCTCGGTCAGGCCGCCGCGCAATTGGTAGGAACGGCCCAGGTAGTAGTGGGCCTCCGCCCAGTCAGGCCGCAGCGACAGGGCGTGCTGCAGGGCAGTGAGGGCCTCTTCTTGATCGCCCATCCTCTGGCAGACCCTGCCGTAGTCGTAGTAGTGGGGCGGGGTCTGGGGCGAGATCTCCACGGCGCGCTTGAAGGCGAGCCTGGCTTGTTCGTCGTAGCCCATCGCTTCAAAGGTTGTCCCCAACTGGTGATAGGCCGTCGCGCAACCGCTGTCCAACTGGAGAGCGCTCTTCAGCTCGCCGACGGCCTCGCTGTGCTTCCCCATCTGTTGCAGAAGGATGCCTTTGTTGAGGTGGTAGAGGGGGGTTGAGCCGTTCAGCTTGATGGCCTGGTCGTATGCCTGCAGGGCTTGCTCGCGCTCGCCTCGGCTCTTGTGGATGTTCCCCAGTTCGTCGTGCAGCGCGGCGTCTTCTGGGGCGAGTTCCAGGCCGATCTTGACTTCGGCCAAAGCCTCGTCGGGCAACCCTTTCTGTCGATAGAGGGAGGCCGTCTTTTGCCGATATTCCGCCTCCTGGGGGGCCATCTCGATGGCCTGCCGATAGTGAGCCAGCGCCTCGTCGAACTTTCCTTCAACCTCGGCGATCTGGCCCAACTGGGCGCGAGTGGCGGTATCGGTGGGATCTAGCTCCAGCGCGCGCAGCGTGGCGGCCTTGGCTTCGTCCAGCCTTCCCAGGTGGAGAGCCGTCAGGCCGAGCCTGGCGTGATGCGCCGGCCTCTGGGGATCGAGGTGCACGGTCTGCCGGTGGGCGCTCAGGGCCTTGGCCAGATCCCCTTTCTGGGCGTAGGCCAGGCCCAGGTGATGGTGCACCGTCGGGTCGTGGGGCATCAGGCCGCGCGCCGCTTCCAGTAGTGCCAATGCCTCGTCGTGGCGGCCCAGCCGCTGGCAGGCGACGCCGGCCCGAAGCCCGTGCTCGCCTACCTCCGGCTCCAGTTCCAGGGCTTTCTGGTAGGCAGCCAGGGCCTTTTCGTAGTCGCCCATCTGCTCGTGAATCTGGCCCTGCTGGCCGTATGCACCCCCGTAATCGGGATTCAACGCGATCGCGTGCCGCAGCGTTTCCAGGGCAAGTTTGGATTCGCCAGTCTTGCTTTGCACCGCCCCCAGGTTGCGGTAGTAGAGCGGCTGGTCCGGGGCCAGAGCGCACGCCAGGAGATATTGGTCGCGCGCTTTCTTGGGCCGACCCAGCGCCTCGTAGACAATCCCCATCTGATTGTGGGCTTCCGTGTGGCTGGGGGCTAGAGCGACGGCTTGTTCCAGTTCCTCTAGAGCTTCCTCGTGCTTCTCCAAGTGACAGAGCGAACAGCCAGCGCCGTAGTGGTGGCTGGCCTGGTGGGCGTTTATAGCCAGGGCCTTTCGATATTCGGCCAAAGCTTCGGCGTGCTTCCCTTGGGCGCTCAACGTTGCGGCCAGGTCGCCGTGCCACTCGGCCTGATCGGGCGCAAGCTCCACCGCGTGGCGTAAGCAGCGGATGGCCTCCTCATCCTGCCCCGTGCGCCGATAGGCCCGGCTCAGATGGTGGATGTAAGCCGCGTTGTCCGGCGCGAGCGCTACCGCCTGCTCGTATTCCTGGCATGCCTCGTCCCAAAGCCCTTCTGTCTCGTAGAGTATCCCCAGTTCGTCATGCCAGAGCGCCTGATCGGGCTGCATCGCCAGAGCCTGCTGCAGATAGGCGACGGCTTGTCTGGGTTTACCCTGCTCGGTCAGGACAGCGCTGGCCTCGCGGCGCAGCGAGCCGTCGCCAGATCCCAGCCCGATGGCCTGTTCGAGCGTTTTCAGGGCCTCGCCGTACCTGCGTTGCTGCCGGTAGGCATGGGCCATCTCGCGGTAGATACCTGCTTGCTCTGGGCTCTGATCCTGTGCTTTCCTCAGTTTCCTCAATGCCTCGTTGTGGCGACCCAGTCGATTGAGCGTGACGCCGGACTGGTAGAGATATGCTGCTGTATTCGGCTGACGGCTCAGAGCCTGCTCGAAGGCTTCGAGGGCCTGCCCGTGATCGCCTTGTTTTTGAAGGACCAGGCCCATCTCGCAATAGATCTCGGCGTAGAGCCTATCTGCCTCGTGGAGGGCGTTTTGTAGTTCGGCGACGGCTTCGCTGCCGTGCTCCAGCTCCCGATGAATCGTGCCCAGGTTGCGATGATGGATGACCTTGCCGGGCTGCCAGCTCTCCACAGAGAGCGTCTCGCCTGGCATCAGGTGACCGTAGAGAGGTTGGGGCGCGCTGTCTGGGGATTTGCCGATCGATGTGATGCTCGCCAGGGCGGCTTTCAGAGCCAAGGCCGCCTCCCGTATGGCTCCCAGCTCCTTGAGGGCGATGCCCAGTTGGTAGATGGTGGTCCTTGGGAGATCTAGCTCAAGGAGCCGCTTGACCTGTTCCCACAATTCTTGCGGCCCTACGTTCTCGATCAGGCACTGGGCGGCCAGGCTGACCACCCTGTACCCGGCCTGGGTGTCCAGCAGCCTCTGGATCAACCCCAGCTGATCGGACACCAGACCACAGAGCTGGAGGAAGGGGCCTTGCCATCTCTCCCAGGTGTCCTGCTCTTTGACGAACAGGCTCAGGTCTGCCTCGCCTTTCAAGCGCCACTTGAGCGCGACGGCGGCGAAGAATTCTTGCACGAGGGGGTGCAGGAAACGCACCTGCTTGTCGTCCTCCGTGGGAACCAGCAGACCAGTGCGAAAGGCGTCATCGAGTTGCTGGCCGGTTCCGCTCAAGAGATCGGCGCAACTCTTCCGGTCGATCTCTACTGCCTGTGCCTGCTGGAAGGCAAAGGCCAACTCGGCCAACCCGCGCCCCTCCGCTTCCAGCCACTGCTCGACCTGGCTGGTTTCCGCCGTGCCGAAGGCGATGCACAGGCCTTCCTTCACGACACTGCTGCGGCTCCACCAAGGGCCTTTCCCATCGCCTGGTGCGGCCAGATTGACGACCGCCTGGAGGAAGAGCGGCGTGTGCACCAAGTCCCACAACCGGCCATCTTTTCTCAACCCGGCGTTCAGCTCCGAAGCCGTTTTTTCGGATACCTGCTTGCGCAAGAGCAGCCCGACCGAGCCGTCGCTCAGCGGAAGAATGGATAACGCAGGCACCTGCCCCATCCATATCCGGTGCGAAGATAGGCTCTGAGTGCGGCAGGCAATGACCACTTTGGCCGTCGGATAGTCCTGGGTGCAAGAGGCGAGCCAGGATCTCAGGTTCCTCAATAGGTGGTTGTCTGTGACTCTATCCAGATTGTCGAGGAGGAAAATGGGCGTCTGCTGTTTCAGAGTGGCTCTCAGGGTCGCGTCGCTGGCCGCCGGCTGGTGGCTTTGGAAGGCGTGCAGCAACAGCTCGCTCATTCCCCTGTCGTTTCGCAGCAGGGATAGGTCGATCAGGAAGGGGATGGGCGTGATCCCGCTCGACATGAGCGCCTCTTTGGCACACGTGTGGGCCAGGCGCTGGAGCAGGCTGGTCTTGCCTGTCCCCAAGTGGCCGTGAACCACCGATTGGTCCAGCTCCCTCACTGCTTCGAGGGCGTCCTTGCGCTCTCCGTCTTCCAACTCTGCCTGGAGGGCCACATACTGGCTGCCGGCCTCGGCCAGACGCGGATCGTCGCGCATGCCTTGCAGGTACTGCCGCAGGAGCGGTTGATCCAGAGCGTGGGAAGACTCGGCAGACGCATCGGGGCGCGGCTTGTTGAGGATAGGGGGTCCCTGCCGCGCGCTGTGGGAAGCGCTGTTTTCCTGCGCCTGATGACTGATCATGAGCGCCTCCTTCGATTTACAGTGTGGAGAGCATCCAGAAACCTGCCAGGCAGAGAACGGCCCCGGCCAGGCAGAGAAATGCGCCGACGCCAGCGGAGGTACGGACCAACTGGTCGATAGATTTGACCAGCTCGGACATGGCGTCTATCAGCGGCGTCAGCCCGATGTCGGTGATGGCTTTGCTGCTCACCCTTGCCGACTGGGCCGAAATGGACTTGAGCGCCTGCTGGTATTTTCTGGACAGGATGGTCCAGAACCCTACCGCGCACGAGCACAGACCCAGCACGAACAGCGTGATGGCCATTGTGATTTGGAGATTCGTGATCATAGCTTTTTCCATCCTTTTCGTTATCCAATTCGAGTGCTCTCTTCTACCGGCCTGGGGCTGCTATCCAGGGGCAGGCTGATGTAGAACGTGCTACCTTTGCCTGCCTCGCTTTCTACCCAGACTTTTCCCTGGTGCCGTTCGACGATGGACTTGACGATGGCCAGCCCCAGGCCGGTGCCTTTCACCTCCGACGTGTCGCTGCGCTTGATGCGGTAGAATTTCTCGAACAGCCGCACCTGATCCTGTAGGGCGATGCCGATGCCGGTGTCCGTGACGTGGATCACGGCTCTTTTGCCGTTGTCTTCGTCATCCGCGTGCACCGATAACCCCACCGTCACGGAGCCGTCGCTGGGGGTGTACTTGAGTGCGTTGTCGATCAGGTTGATGACTGCCCGCCGCAGCAGTGGCGCGTCGCCGATGACGGTCACGTTGTTCTCGGTCGATTCTCTCTGCAGCGCAATCTCTTTGGCTGCCGCCTGTGCGCGCATGGTATCGACTGCCTCGATCAAGACCCCTATCAGGTGGCAGGGTTCGCGCCTGAACCCCACGCCGGCCTCGATGCGTCCCAGATCGAGCAGGTCGCCTACCAGCTCGTTGATCTGTCCGACGCCCTGTAGGATCTTGTCCACGTACTCGCGCTGCTTGTCGCTGAGCTCGCCAATCGTCGGGAGCATGGTCGCGTAGCCACGCATGAACATCAGCGGCGTGCGCAGATCGTGAGACACCGTCGCCAGGAACTCGGACTTGAGTTCATCCAGCTCTTTGAAGCGGGTGACGTCGCGCATCACGGCTACGCGGCCAAGCTGCTCTCCGTCGGCGTTGAGGATCGTCGAGACGTTGACGTACAGCGTGCGGCCGTCGCGCAGCGAGATTTCCTGGATCGGGGCTTCGTCTGAGGGCCCGTTGAAGGCTTGCACCAGCTCGGGGATCAGGTTGGCCTCGTCGATCTTTTTCCCCGCGACCTCCTCGGCCTTGATGCCAAAGGCCTGTGCGGCGGCCGGGTTGACCAGCAGAATACGATCGCCCCAATCGGCGACGATGACGGCGTCCGTCGCGCTGTCGAGGATCGCCGATAGCTGCCGTCGCCCGCCCTCAGCGGCCTGGAAGAGCCGGGCGTTTTCCACCAGCACGGCCGTCTGGTGGGCCAGCATCGATAGCAGCGTGATTTCCTGGTCGTCAAAGTATCGAATATCCCCATACCCCACCCATATCACCGCTGCCATGCGGTCCTTGGTGTATACGGGGAGGGCAACGGCGGCCTTGATCGGCTTGCTGTGCATCGGATCGGTCAGCGTCCTGGCCCGCGTCAGGTTCTCCACGGTCAAGGGGCCTCTCCGCCCCTTGACTGCGGCAACCAGCGAGCGGTCGAGGTCCTCCACCCCCTCGCTCGGCGTCCCTCTGGACATCACCGTCTGGGGTTCGCCATCGGCAGAGAGAAGGACGATGCGGGCCACCTGAGCGCCAGCCGCTTTCAGCACACCTTCGAGGATGAATGGCATCCCTGCAGATAGCTCCAACGTTGCAGAGACCTCCTGGCTGGTCTCGAGCAATAGCGAGAGATCTTCCATGCGGCCCTTGAGCCGTACCCGCATGCCTTCGAAGGCGTTTCCCACCCGTCCCACTTCGTCTTCGCCGCTCACCTGGATCGGCCGGGCGAGGTTTCCCTCGGCGATGCGGTCAGCGGCGATAGCCAACTGCTGAAGGGGGCGGGTCATGACGCTGGTAACCAGAGGGATGACGATCATCAATCCGCCTCCAAACAGGAACTGGAGAAAGAGCAGTGGAGTGGCAACTTCCTGGGCTTTTGCCAGCACGACCTCGTGAGGCACGCGCACCACGACGGTCCACGGGTATCCTTCCGCTCGCAAGGAGTAGACCAACTGGCGCGTGTTCTGCACGGGGTCACGGCTCTCGTAGACGCAACCGCGCGGCACCTCGACGATGCTGGAGCAGTCCTTCTCTACGTGCCATGCGGCGAGCAGCATGTTGGGATTCGAGTGAGAGACGATGCGGCCTTCAGAGCTCACGATAAACCCCTCGCCCTGTCCCTGGATCCACTGCAGGCTGGCGAGGATGCGGTTGAGCACGGGGTTGATGTCGAGCCGGGTGCGCCCCAGCAGCGCGCCGCTATAGGCGCTATCCGTCGCCGATCCCACTGGTGCCAGGAACGCGACGTGCGGTTCGTCTCGCTCTGAGCGGTGTGCAGAGCTGATCTGGGGGGCTCCATCCCTGAGGGCGCGCTGCAAGAGCCTTTTCTCTTCTACCGTCAAATCTGGGTCGCCCGTTGGCGCTGGAGGGTGCATCGCTAGGAGTTGCCCATCTGGCCCAAAAAGCATTAACTGATCGAAAAACACGACGGTGTGCAGATCGCTCTCCAGGAGCGCTTGCAGGGTGGCCCGGTCGCTCTGCCTCAGCCGCTCGTCGTTGGCGAACTCGGTCAAGAGTCCTTGACCGGTGTGGACAAAGTAGGGAATCTCCTCGGCGGCGCTGGTGGCATTACGGGTCATTTCGTTCACGGCCTCCAAAGTCGCCGTGCGGAGCGTCGTCTCTGTCACGATCTGGGTCAGTCCGCAGGTCATCACCAGCACCAGGGGCACGAACACCAGGAGCAGCCTGAGGTTCAGGCTGCGATGGTAGGGCGAGGATCTGTGCGCTGCGTGCACGGGCCGCAGGAGCGGGAAGAACAGGTAGAGTGCCTGGAGGGTGGCCGCGGCTGTGAGGCTTTCCACCAGTCCGGGCCAGAAAGACGCTCTTGTCAGCGTCAAGGCATAGTCGAAGCCTGCCAGACCTGCGTCGGCCACGTGGGCCAAGACCGCGAGCAGCAGCAATAGCTCGGCCAGCGGCGTCACCACCAGCGCCACGACGAGGGGTTGGCGGGCCAGGAGCATCAGTCTGCCCCGATAGTCCTGACGTAAGAGGAGGCCGATGGCGTAGCCAGCAAGTGCGAAGTGGAGTGGTTCGGCGATGCCGCTTACCGCTGTATCGGCGCGCAGGATGCCGCTGACCAGTCCCACCAGCAGCGCCGGCCCTGCCCCCAGGGTCGCGCCTGCGATTAAGATCGGGAGGCTGCCCAGCAACGGCACGAACAGCCGGGGGGCGGCCAGGGGAATGTTGGGCGGAGGCAAAAGATCGGGTGGGGAGGGACTCAAGACCAGGATGTGATTGAAGAGCAAGGGAGCTGCCAGCAGGCCGATGAACAGAAGGAGGCGGCGTCGCGCAGGCTTGCCGATTAGCTTTTGAAAGTCCCGGCGTGAGCGGATGAGAAGCACTAGAGCCAGCAGGACGTAGAACCCTAGGAGTATGTACTCCCA
>DAOUDX010000049.1:0-6236 GCA_034430835.1 Anaerolineae bacterium | reverse complement strand
CATAGGACACCCCCTTCCCCCTTATTATGGGGGAAAAGATGTTCAATGGGGCGAAGGGCGACGAATTGCCTGATTGTCAGGGGGTATGTGATTGGTAAGGTACTGGGGGGATAAGTTTATTACGGCCTACATCGTGACGGGTCTAGGCCTCTACTGTGCAACAGATACGGGTCGAGGCTACCCTTGTCCTATCCGGCTTACTACGAAGGCATAGATGCGATCTGCCGTATCGACCGCTGCCTGCGCCAATTCCAGTGGCATAGGCGGCAGGGCGTCGGGATAACGGAACTCCACAGCGTAGGGGGTCAACTCATCGGCCTCGGCTCGGAATTGTTCAATCGCATGCTCAAGCGGAAAACACAGGTCGATGAGATAGCTGAGGTCGTGACGGCGTTCGAAGGGGGTTCGGTTGAAGGTGAGGAAGCTTTTGAGGGCTTTTTCTGCACACTGTTGCGCGTGAAAGCCCACGCTCTCTGATGGTGGATCTGGCATCGTGAGCAGATACCTGGCTACACGCAGATCGTGTTCGGCGCGGATCAACCACTCCTGGGCCAGCCTATTCGCCGGGTCGCGCATACAATACCCTTCCCTCGCGGGCTACGGTGTGAGAAAAACTGCCGGGGACTGACTGGTAGCGTGCGAATTCTTCCGGCGTGTAGACCAGGATGTCCATTGGAAGGCCCATTCCCCAGAAAAGCCGGCGTACCTGACCGTAGCGTTGAGGGCGGGGCAAGTCGGACTCTTGGATGACCAGGAGATCGATGTCGCTGTGGGGGCTGTGTTCCCCCCGCGCCCAGGAGCCAAAGAGTATGATCTTTTGTGGGTGAATGGCCTCCGCGATTCTGTCAGCGATGGTCTGGAGGAGTGTCTCATCTCTGGCGATTGGCTTACCCATAGCGGCTTTATTGTAGCATGCTTGCCGGGCGGACGCAAGGCTTTCGGGACAGTCTTTGACACGAGCGCCCGGCGACAGGCCGGGCGCTCGCTTCGACGCGATGATCTGCGAAATGGTCATCGATGACGGTTCTTTTTCCCGCTCCTCCCAGAAGCGCCCGTGTCACCGGTCAGGCGTACCCGCCCCTTGGCCTTTGGCTTTGCCCGGCCTCCGCCTCCGCCTGCCAGCGCCATGGCTTTGCCGACGACGGTGGGTGCGGCCAGGAGGGCAACCAGCACGACAAACATGATGGCAAACAGTCCCCAGGTCGAGCGGGGCGCCACCTCCGGGATGACGCCGCCGGGGTTGTAGTCGGCGGTCACCTCCGCCGCGCCATCGGTGCCGACGATGGACACCACGATGTCGCGCTTGACGCCATCCCGCAGCGGGGTGGGGGACTCGTAGGTCAGCTTGTACTCATTTTGGAGGCGGTAAGATAGCGTCTCGTACAAGTCGCTCAGGTCCTCGGGGTCTGGGGCGAACTGGTAGATGCCGTTCGACTCCTGCGCGATAGCCTGCAGCGTCTCCTCATCGATCCCGGCATAGGCGCTGGTCCCCAACTCAGGATCGCCCAGGCCGATGGTGTAGACGGAGACGCCCTCCTCATCCACCATCGTCAGCGTCTCGTCCAGCGTGCGCGCGCCGGCCGTGTTCATCCCGTCGGTGACGGCGATGATGGCCTTCCGCCCGCTGATCTCCTCCAGCATGTCCGCGGCCGCGTGCAGTGCGTCGTAGAGGGCCGTGTCGCTCCCGATCTCGATCGACTCGATGGTTGCGACGAGCGTCTCCTGGTCGTCGGTCAGAGGCTGGACGATGGTCACCTCGGTGTCGAAGGCGATCACCCCGGTAAAGTCCCCGGGGCGCATCAGTTCCACGAAGGCAACGGCTGCTTTTCGGGCTGCCTCCATCTTGCCAGCGCGGTCCATGCTGCCGCTCTTGTCGATGACGAGGACGGCAGTGATCGATCCTTGTTCGCCGGCCTGGCTGAAATCCGCCAAGCGGATGCGCTGGCCGTTTTCCTCCAGGCGAAAGTTCTCTTGCTTCAGGTCTGTAACCGGCTCCCCGTCGGCGTCGGTGACCGAGACGTAGACGTCTATCTCGGGGAACCGTGATTCATCCACCTGCACCACCTGGACGGTGAGCGACTCTTCTTGGGCGAGGGCCTGTGACGCGGCGGCCAGGAGGATCGTCGCGGCGATGCCGATCTTTAGCGCGTTATGGAATCTGTTCATGACTTACCTCTTTTCGTGATACACCAGCTCGGTTTCGCCCACCTGGATGACTTCCCGGTTTGCGAGGCGGTGGATCTCGATGCGCTTGCCGTTCACGAAGGTGCCTTGATCCCCCATGCTCATATCCTGCAATGTAAAGTGGGTATCCGCTCCCTTCAACTGGGCGTGCTGGGGCGCGACCTCCGGATCGACCAGAGTGATGTCGGCCTTCAGGACGTCGCTGCCGATGAATGCCGCCGGCCCCTTGAGCGGCTTGAATTTGTCCAGGATGAATTCGGTCCCCTGCAGCTTGCCGCTCGTGACCTCCAGCCAGACGCGCGAGAGGAGCACCACGATCAGGGCGATGAAGGCCCCCACGCTGCCGCCCAGCAGCACCAGTCCTATCGCTTTACCCAGGACAGGATCGTCCAAGGCGCGCGAGGATAGCTCCAGGATGACGCCGCCGACGGCCCCGCCGATCAGGCCGCCCAGGGCTCCCTTGTACATCTGGCTGCCGCCGCTGATGCCCTCCGCCAAACCGACCAGCACCCCGAAGGTGGCCCAACCCAACGCGCGGCCCAGGACCTCGCCGCCGCTGAGTCGAAAGACCGCCTCGGCCACCGGCAGCGCCACCGCCCCGGCGACCAGCCCGATCAGGCCGCTGACGAGGCCGGCCCGCAGGATACGCAGCAGCGAGCGCCCTGCCAGCCCTTCGGCGAAACCGACGAACAGGCCGACGCACAGGCCGATAGCTGCGCCCAGCAAGGCCTCGCTGAGGTAGACGTTCTGCCCGCTCACGAACCCCATCCGGTCTGTGACCTGCCAGCCAAATAGCCCTCCCATCGCACCGAGGACGGCGTAATAGTAAGCTCGCATACGACGGTTCATGTTGTTTCCCCCTTTGCGATCAACTGACTAACCAACTATCCAACCGGCCAACCGGTCTATTCATCCTCTTCCGGCTCCAAATTCACCCAACTCACGACTGACTCGTCGCCGGCATCCGCCATCTCGTAAAAACCGACATAGTGCCGTGGATCGAGCTGACCCTCCGGCTGCCAGCAAAAGAATCCCCCCTTGTCAGCAAATGGTTCCATGACCAGGGCCACCTGCCACGGTTTGAAGAAAAAGCTCGTGTGGAGCCAGGTATCGTACGAGGACAGGAAAACATCCATACGTGGATGGGTGTGATACCATCCCACCATCTGTTTGCCTGGAAACTGATCCTCGAGCGTGTTGTTGAGTTGCACCAGGCTGTCCTGGGTAAAGGTCAGGTGGGTCGGGCCGAACTGCGTGTGCTCGGCCTGGATGACGTCTTCGACGACGATGTACAGCCTGCCGTCTTCATCCTGCCGGGTCCGGCCAACCAGCACGCCACCGACCTCGTGGCTCAGATCGCTCTCGGCGTGCTCGGTGCAGCGTAGGTAGGCGTGCTGGGTGAGAAAGACGTTCACCAAGCCGGTGACCCGGTCTTCGTACGAGGAGAGCCATCTCAAAGCCTTCTCCAGCGGCATAGGCTCGCTCTCCGGCTCCGGTTTGGGAGGGTCCGACAGCTTGATTCGACGCTCGCTCGTTTGAAGCTCGCTCATGGGTCTCCTTGGGTGTCGGTGCGTGACTGAGCTACCCGGTCACGGTCGCGATAGAGAATGAGTTCGTTGAACGCTTGCTGGCCTCGTGGCAGCCATCGCTGCGGCGTTACCGAGGCGTGGCTGCCACCTTGCCAGCCAGTCTGTGGATGGGTGCTAGGCGCCGGCCGTTACGTCCGCCGTCAGCATCAGGCGATCCTCTTCAGGCACCTCGGCGTCGGCCAGGGTCTCTTCTTCCTGGAGTTCCCGGCCCAGCGCCTTGCTGTCGATGCGGTAACTCATCGGCCGCCCATCCGGTCCCGTCGTCGGCAGCTCCAGCAGCGAAACCAGTTCGGGCAATAGCTCCTTCACCGGCACGTCATCCGGCACCTCTGCCGTGCGGGTCCCACCAGCGGGAAGTACGAGTGTCACAGGTATGTCAGCCATTTTTTGCTCCTTTCATCTGAGTTTGATTCTGGGACGTTTCTTCTGGGAAGCGGTTCCTTTTCCCTTTGTCAACTTGACTCGTTCTGGGCGCAGCAGCTCGCGCGTGTCCACCGGGAAGGCTTTAGGGTGCTTTCTGCGGTACGCACGGCACCACTCGGCGGCGTCGCGATCCCAAGGGAAGGGCGGCTTGGTGGGATCGTCGTGAAAGTTCTTGTACTGCGCCATCTCGCCCAGCATGATCACCAGCCGGTCCAACGACCGCGCCGCTGTCCACCAGGCTGCGTCGATGCATACGCTGCCGTTCTTGTGATTGATGTTGGGGTGCCAGATGGGCGTCAGCCACTTGAGTCCCGGCCAGCGATGTGGATACTCGTTGTGTAGATAGATCTCCACCCGGTGGACGCGGCCGAACTTGGGATCGCCCTTTGCATCTGTGCCCACGATGCTCTTGCACTTGAAGGTGACGATGTACTTTTCGGGCGGCATCCCTCGGGCGCGATCCACGACCTCGAAGTCGATCAGGTCACTGCGTCCCTTCAGCTCGACCATCAGTTGGTGATCGGCGCGTAGTCGCCGGACTCTGGGACTGGCATCAACTCGCGAGCTTTTCTTCATAGTTCCTCCGATGCGATGATTTGTGCATCTAGGTGATCAGGTGCGGTACCTGGCACTTGCCACCCCCCGCCTCCCAGCAGTCGGCGTGATGGGGGGACCCGCAGATCTCACACACGACGATGCCTCTCGGATCTTTCTTTTCCACCACGTCGAGGCAGTACGGGCAGCGCTCCTCGGTCGCTTCGATGACCTTGACCCCGTTTTCCTCTGCCAGCGCAGGGCGGCGCGTCAGGATGGATAGGCCGGGTTTGGGCAGGGCTGGCGCCCGATGTCGCCGTTCCTTCTTGTCCTTGGCTTTTCGGCTTGATGTGCTGGGCCGTTTCTTGGGTCTGTGGGCTGGTTCTTGTCTGGGGTGGAGGGACGGCCCCATTTCGACGGGAATGGCGCGCCTCCCCAGGCCACTGACGATGGCCCCCATACAGCCGATGGCCAGTTGACCTAACTCGGCCCAGTTATCGGCTGTTTCCAGGTATTCGAGCTGGCGAAGTCCCGTCCAATCGGCGTAAGTGATCTCGGTCGCTATCATCCATGCCAATAGCATCAGCAGCGTGACCAGCATTCTCACCGTCTCCGTCCAGCCTTGTAGGGTGCAGATAACTGTCAGCCCGGCCAGTGAGCCCATGATGCCCGCCCCAAGCAGTGTCACTGCTAAGGGTGGAACGGGAGCTGCGATCCGGTCGGCATGGGCTTGCAGGGTGCCCGTCCCCACGCCCAGCAACAGCGCGATTCCCAGGCCCAGCATCAGGTTCCAGTGGAGCGACGCTCTTGTCTCCTCCACTGGTGTCCGGCCAACAAGCTCGTAGACGCGCGCCAGAGGCGCTGGCCTGTGGACGCGCCGTCCGACGAGACCGGCGGCGACGATGCTCAGGCAGCCGATGGCCAATTGTCCGATCTTGATCCACGGTTCGATCTCCGACAGGTATGCCAGGGGGTGGATTCCCATCCAGACGATGTAGGTGGTATCGGCCACGATTATCCAGGCCAGCACCACTGCGAGCGAGAGCAAGAACCTGAGCACGCCGTTCCGGCTTCGCAGGATGAGACGGGCTATTAACCCTGTCACTGCCCCTGCGACTCCCGCGCCAAATAGCGTCAGCGCCGTCGGGGAAGCTGGAATTGCGAGGTGGGCAGCGTTGGCTTGCAGGATCCCTACCCCGATCCCCAGCAGTAAGATGACTGCCAGGTTGAGGGCGATGCCCCATCGGAGTGGGGCGCCGGATCGGGATTCTGCCCCTGTCCCTGTGCGCCCAGTCTCCTGTCGCGACTTGGCCATTTTCCCCCTGGATTTCGAGTGTCCCCTAGCGGATGCGCGGGGGCCGCGGATGAGACCTGCTAGTGGACTGTAGCTGAAATTTGGCAAGAAATTGACTTCTGTGATAGAATCCGTCCATACCAATCACGGGAGGATGCCCATGCGAGGTCGGAAGCCACGCGGTGTGATGTTGATGCCGGAAGATGAGGTCG
>DAOUDX010000048.1:0-37021 GCA_034430835.1 Anaerolineae bacterium | reverse complement strand
GCGTTGAACTGGAAGCGAGCCTTGTCCGGTGGCAACACTGGGTGAACCTGTTGTGGGAACCGCCGTGTACGGACCCGTACGCACGGTGGTGTGGGAGGACGGGGGCCGCGAGGCCCCCTCCTACCCGATTCTTGGGGCTTGAGCCTGCAAGAGATTGGCGGCAGGCGTTGGCTATAGTATAATACCAACAGTGCACGCACTTCTATTGAGGAGAGGACCATGGTCAGTATCCAGGAACATATTGAAATCACCGCGCCTTCATCCACCGTCTTTAGCTTTTGCCACGACATCGCCCAACGGCCTCAGTGGGACGAACGCGTGAGACGCATCGAGTTGCTCACACCCGCGCCGATCCGCCGAGGAACGCTGATCCAGGTCGATGCAAACGGTCCGAGCGGTGACGTCTTCGGGTGGGAAGGTGAGTACGCCGAGTTCAAGTTCCCCCTCAATTCCACCGTGCAGGTGCTCGACGCCGCCCTCAGCAGTCCCTTCAAATCCGGCAGCGAGCGATGGAACTTTGGCAAAGTGGGTGACGCTACCCGCGTCACCGTGGTCTGGGAATACGAACCGCGTAACTTAATCGCGCGCATCCTGGACACCGTGGCCGGGCGCGCTGCCAATCGCCGCGCCATCCGCAGCAGTCTGGCCAATCTCAAGGAGATGCTCGAAAGCGGCTAGAAAGTCCCTTTGAGCCTACAGAACTCAAATGAGCTATGTAGCCACCTGACACTTTTGCGAAACAAGCGAGTGGAGGCATCCTGAGGGCCTCGACTGAGCTCAGCCGAAGTCCCTGTCGAAGGAGCCTCCGCGAGCGCCCTTCGACGCCGAACCTTCGGTTCGCGCTCAAGGTGCTCACTCCGGCCAAGACGGTTGCCTTGTGCTGAAACTGTCAGGTGGCTAGAGGAGCTATTACTTGCTGCCTATGCCCTCCCGTGTTAGAATGCTCCCCACTATGGCACGAATCGTCTTTATGGGCACGCCGGCGTTCGCCGTGCCGACGCTGAAGGTGTTGCTCAATGCCCACCAGGTCGTCGGCGGCGAGAGGCTTCAACTCGTCGGCGTCGTCACGCAGCCGGACCGGCGCTCCGGGCGCGGACGTAGACCCACAGCCTCTCCGGTCAAGCAGGTAGCGCTGGCGCACAACCTGCCGCTGTTTCAGCCGCAGACGCTGCGCACGTCGGAAGCAGTGGACAAGTTGGCATCCTGGGAACCGGACGTCATCGTCGTGGCTGCCTTCGGCCAGATCCTGCGCCAGAACATTCTCGACCTGCCCGTCCACGGCTGCCTCAACGTGCACGCCTCGCTGCTCCCCCGCTGGCGGGGTGCAGCGCCCATGGCAGCGGCTATCCTGGAGGGCGACGAAGTGACCGGCGTGACGATTATGAAGATGGACGTAGGGCTGGACACTGGTCCCACCTTGACCCACCGAGAGGAACCCATTCAGCCTGACGACACACGGGCAACGCTGGCAGAGCGTCTATCGCAAATAGGGGCTGAACTGCTCCTAGAGACGCTGCCTGCGTCTCTGGCGGGGGATCTGGTCCCGCAGCCTCAACCGGAGGAGGGCGTGACCTACGCCCAGCAACTGCGCAAGGAGGACGGCCTGCTCGACTGGTCTCGTCCGGCCGTGGCACTGAACCGGCAAGTGCGAGCGTTCACCCCCTGGCCGGGTGCGTTCACGACGCTGCACGGCAAGCAGCTCAAGATACTGAAAGCTACACCGCTGCCCAACTGGCGAGGGGATGGTCCGCCGGGCACCATCGTCCCCCTGGCAGATGGGTGCGCCGTCGCCACGAGTGAAGGAGCGCTTCGCCTTGAGGAGGTACAACTAGCCGGAAAGCGGCCAATGGACATTCAGGCGTTCCTCTGCGGCCAGCGCGAGTGCGTGGGAGCCTGTCTAGGAGAACAATGAAACACAGAGCGGAGAGGCTTGTTCTTTCTCCGCTCTATTGCTGGCGCGCCCTTCGCGCGCCCTACCTTGCGCCTTGGCTTGCGCAACCCAGGTGCACAGTGGTATAATCGCAATCAGATGGAAGTGGGAGGATAAAGCATGTCAGGTCACAACAAGTGGTCTACCATCAAGCATAAGAAGGCTGCCCAGGATGCCAAGCGCGGCCAGCTTTTCACCCGACTGGCGCGCGAGATCGTCATCGCTGCCCGCGAAGGGGGTGGCGACCCCGAAGCCAACTTCAGCCTGCGTCTGGCCATCGATAAGGCCAGGGCCGCCAACATGCCCAAGGAAAACATCGAACGGAGCATCAAGCGTGGCACAGGCGAGCTCAAGGGCGAAGAACTCGTCGAAGTCGTGTACGAGGGGTATGCCCCTCACGGAGTCGCTGTATTGGTGCAGGTATTGACAGACAACAAGAACCGCACTGTATCGGAAGTCCGGCGGGTTTTCACACGACAAGGCGGAGCAATGGCCGACGCGGGCGCCGTCGCCTGGCAGTTTGAGCGCAAGGGATACATCGCCATCGCACCCGACGGCGTGGATCAGGACACCATCTTCGAGCTCGCGGTGGAGGCAGGCGCTGAAGACGTCGTGTTCAGCAACGACATGATCGAAATCTTTGCCGAAGTCGCGAATTTCCAGGCAGTGCGGCAGGCGCTCGAAAATTCTGGCATCCAGGTCGAGACGGCCGAGCTCTCAATGATCCCCAAGACGACGCTGCAACTAGGAGAGAAGGAAACTACGCAGGTGATGGGCGTCATTGAGGCTCTGGAGGAATTGGACGACACCCAACAGGTCTACTCCAACCTGTACATCAGCGACGAGATCCTGGCCAAGTACGAAGCGGCATCCTGAATCCCGATGCGGGTGCTGGGCATAGACCCCGGGACCGCCATCACAGGCTATGGCGTGGTGGAGGAAGTAGGGGGAGAGTTGAAAGCGCTGGCGTTTGGGGCGATCAGGACGCCAGCCAATCAGTTGCTTCCCGAACGCCTGCAATCCATTTACGGGGGCATCAGAAAGCTGGCGGCGGAGTGGGAACCATCGGGCGCTGCGGTGGAAGAGCTCTTTTTCAGCAGGAACGTGCGCACGGCGATGAGTGTGGGGCAGGCCCGCGGGGTGACGCTGCTGGCCCTGGCCAACGCCGGTCTCTCCGTGGCCGAGTACACGCCGCTGGCAATCAAGCAGGCAGTGACCGGGTACGGGGGCGCAGACAAGGCGCAGATGCAGGAAATGGTGCGGTTGCTCCTGGGATTGGCGGAGCCACCGCGCCCGGACGACGCCGCAGACGCGCTGGCAGTCGCCATCTGTCACATCCATTCGTCCCGCCTCGCCGTTCTCTACGAGGGGCAGGGCACCGGACCGTAATATGGTCCGTAACGTTTGCGAGCTATACTCGTTTATAGGATAGACACTGAATGATCGCCCGGCTGAGCGGGACGGTATGGAGCATCGCCGAGAATCACGTGGTGATCCGCATCGGGGGGATCGGCCTTC
Organism: Anaerolineae bacterium; assembly: GCA_034430835.1. GTDB lineage: Bacteria > Chloroflexota > Anaerolineae > B4-G1 > B4-G1 > JAFGED01. Next base: position 33,573 of record DAOUDX010000048.1, on the reverse strand, counting down.
AAGTGCACGCCCCCTCCGACGTGTTGGCCCAACTGGATGGCGCGGGCCAACCAGTGGAGTTGTTCACCCACCTGCACGTGCGCGAAAACGAGCTGACGCTCTACGGATTCCTTACAGAAGACGAGTTGGCGCTGTTCAGACTCCTGCTGAGCGTCTCCGGCGTCGGGCCGAAGGTTGCGCTGGCTCTGTTAGGCAGCGTCTCGCCGGAAGCGCTGCGCCAGGCCGTGACACAGGAGAAGCCAGAGCTACTATCTCGTGTGCCGGGCATCGGACCAAAGACCGCCAAGGCGATCATTTTCCATTTGAAGGACAAGATCGTCGCTGCCGAGGCAGCAGCAGTGCCCATGCTGACCGACGCTGATGCCGAGGTCATCGCCGCGCTGACGGCGCTGGGCTTTAGCCTGGTCGAGGCGCAGGCGGCGCTGCAAAACTTGCCACGGGACGAGGACTTGCCCATCGAGGAGCGCGTACGTCGAGCATTGGCCTACTTTGCCAAGCCTTGACCGGAAGGAAAACCAGTGACACAAGTAGAAGGATCAGAGAAGCGCCCCAAAACGCTCCGGCGGCTGTATGAGCTTGCTGCTTCCATCAGCATCCGAGGCAAGATCGTCCTGCCCTACCTGATCCTCACGCTACTCGTCACCGCCATCGGCCTCTACGTCGTGACTAACCTGGTGGTCACCTCCCTCGACGAACGGCTCACCAATCAACTCCTCGAAGCCGGGCGTGTCGTTTCAGATAGCATGGCCCGGTGGGAAATGGACCACCTGGAGTCTGCACGCGCCGTAGCCTTCACCGTGGGGCTGACCGATGCCCTGAAGGCTGGCGACCGCGAGCGCGCGGTCGCGCTGGCACAACCGGCAGCCGCCGTCCGAAGTGTGGAATCCCTCATCATCACTAATGCACAAGGGCAGGTGGTGGTACACGGCATGCGGCAGGACGATGGGACGTTCGAGATCATAGAAGAACCCTTTGACGCTTCCGGGCTGTGGATGGTGCAGGCACTGCTCGACGCCGGCGATCCTAATGGCCTGCCCAAGCGCAGCTTGGGCATTCACCTCCTGGATCAGCGCTATTATTACCTCACCGCCATTCCCATCCCGCTGGACGAGCAAGTCACCGGCGTCGTCATCGTTGGCACCTCCCTCGACACACTGCTACCCCACCTTAAACTCACGTCACTGGCCGACGTGACGATCTACCACAACGACGGAAAGGCCATTGGCAGCACCTTTACCCTTGCCGACCCACCGGAAAGCAAGGCAAACACGCTGGCCGAGCTTTCGATCACACCGGAATCATATCAAAGCATCCTGTCGAATATCAATGTGACCACAGGCGAGAACGTCGAGACCCGCGATAGATCGTATCGCCTGGCCCGCGGTCCCCTCCGCGTGGGCAACGACAGTCTCGGTGTGTTTTCCGTCGCGTTGCCCACAAACTTTATCGTCGAGCAGCGGGCGACCAACCGTAACGTCTATATCGCGGTCTTTGTCACCACGATGCTCGGCGTCGTCATCGTCGGGTACGTGATCGCTCAACTCATCATCCGCCCCCTCAGTAGCCTGGTGCAGACATCGCAGGCGGTAGCCGATGGAAACCTGGAACAGCGCACCGGAATCGTGAGAGGGGACGAGATAGGATTCTTGGCCGAAACCTTCGACGAGATGACAGGGCGGCTGGCCGACCGAACCCGGGCTCTGGAAGAAACCCTTGGTCGTATGAAGGCGATCCTCTCCAGCATAGGCGACGGCGTGCTGCTCGAAGATCTGGAGCAAAACCTCATTCCGTTGAACGCTGCAGCCGAGTTCATGCTGCAGGAAATGGCGGATAACTTTCTGCTCGGCCCGCTGCGCGAACTGACCTCTGAGAACCCTGGCGGAGCCCTGGACCAGCAGCCAACCTGGCCAGCAGACCAACGCCGCTTTGAGGTGGGCAAAAAGGTGCTCAGTGCTCACTCCGCCGCCGTCCGAACGGAGGACGGCGAACACCTGGGCACGGTGATCGTGCTGCGGGATGTGACTGCCGAGGCCGAGGCGGACCGGGTCAAGAACGCCTTCGTCGCTCACGTCTCGCACGAGCTACGCACACCCCTGACGGCCATCAAGGGGTATAGCGAGCTCATGCTCATCGGCGCGACTGGGCTAATTTCGAGCGAACAGCAAGGCTTCCTGAAAACGATCCACCACCACACCGAGAGTCTGGTGAACATGATCAACACGTTGCTCGACTTTTCAGAGATCGAAGCGTGGGACAGGCTGAAGTTGAATCGGTACCCCGTGCAGTTATCCACCCTCGTCGAAGAGACCGTTGAGCCATGGTACCCAGAAATGAAGGAAAAAGGGCTAGATTTCAAAGTAGACATCTCTGAAAATCTGCCTGTGGTCAACGCGGACAACAAACGCTTGACGTGGGTGATCGTCAACCTGATACGCAATGCGTGGCAGTACACCCCCAGCGGTGGTTGTGTAACCGTCCGTCTGTACGAACAGAACGGAAACATAGTCCTCGACGTCCAAGATACCGGCGTCGGCATCTCCAAAGGAGACCAGCAAAAACTCTTCAGCCGCTTCTACCGAGTCGCAGACACAACGCAAATCAGAGGGATCGGCCTGGGGCTATACGTCGCAAAGGCGATCATCGACGGACACGAGGGCAAAATCCAGGTGCGCAGCGAGGAAGGCGCCGGCAGCACGTTCAGCGTGATCATGCCAGTGCTCAAGGAGTGAATCACACAACCGAATAGGAGTGGTATGACTGCGAACAACTCCCCAGATAACCACGGCAGAAAGCGGGATCGGCGCGACCTGCTGGTCTCCCTCCTACTGCTGATTCTAGGCATCGCCTGCCTCTTGCTCGCGGCACAGGTGGCGATCACGCCGGAACCCATTTGGCGCGTGGCAGCCAACATGCTCTCCGGGGTGAACCCGGACACAGGCGAGGGAGGAGTGCCTGTCGGCCCCCTGCGCGACGAGGCGCTGACTCCGCTCCCCAAGGATATCCTGACACCCATGGGGACGCCATCGCCAGCCCCGGGAGCCGTCGCCGGCCAACCCCTGGAGGTCACGGCGACCCCCCAGGAAGTCGTCGCAGTTCCGACATCGCTGCCCACGGCAACCAGGACACCCACGCTCACATCCACGCCAACCAGGACACCCACGCCCACCCCAACAGCGACACGCCTGCCCACGCTCACACCTACCGGCATGCCCACGCTGACCCCGCTGCCGACGTTCACCCTCACCCCCTTACCCACCAACACCTCTGCGCCTCCGCCGCCGCCAACCAACACCCCTGTGCCGCCGACGCCGACCGACACACCCACGCCGACGCCAACCGATACGCCGATACCCGATCCACCTCCCGACCCGCCGATCAACCTCCGCGCCGCCCCCAGCGACAGTCGAGTTACCCTGGCCTGGGACAATCCGGCCCCACCCCCCGACCTGGCCGGATACCGGGTGTACTCCAGTACGGCCGTCATCGGCCCATTCACACTGCACGCTACGGTGCCCATCACCCAATACCTGGACACCTCGGTGATCAACGCTACGATCTACTACTACTACGTCACAGCGTTCGATATTGCGAGCAATGAATCCATCTCGAGCACTATCGTGTCGGCAGAGCCGCACAGTCTAACTCCCTACACGTTCACGACGACCATCGACACCTGCGCCGGGCCCGCCGACTGCTCCCCGGCCACAGGCCCACCGGACGGCAACCCCCTCGATCTCCAGCCCGGAGAGTACGTGATCCTCGACTTTGGAGACGGCCATGGCATTACCGATGGCCCTGGCTATGACATGGTCCTTTACGAAAACCCGCAGGCCGGCGGCATCTGGCTTGACTACATCACGATCGAAATCTCGTACGACGGCAGTACCTGGTACTCGGTATTTGCCTGGGACGGCGTTCCAGGCGGCGTATCTGGGACAAACGTCGATTGCTACGCCAACGATGACCCCCTCTGCAACGGCGTCAATGGGGGCGAGGCCGAAAACGAAGCCATCCCATCGGGCGCTCTATACAACAACACCGGCGTCGCTATAGACATCGGTCCCTGGACGCCGGTCGGTTATTCTTTCCGCTACGTGCGCCTGCGAGATGGCGGTGGCACTGACGCTGCCCAGATCGACGCGGTCGAGAGACTGAACTAGGCTCAGGACGTCATAAACGAGGCCGGGGATGAGCAGTGCCCCGGCCTTTGGCATTTGCGATTCCCGCAGGGTTCATGGGGTCGGCGTGGGGACCAACGTAGGCAAGGGCGTAGGTGTAGGAAACGGCTCGGGCTGCCAGGGAGACTTGGCCGCAAGGCAAGGATCGTAATCGTCGCCGAGGATGACGCGAAAGTCCACCGTGCGATCCTCGGTGGGCTGATAGACCACGTCGCTGGCGTACCGCCCGTAGAGATGCATCAGGTGCGGCAAGGGGGAGCCCTTGGACGTGGTGGTCAAGTCCCAGATCTGCGTGCGCGCGTAGCCCTCTGCAACCCGCTGGACGTCCACGACCTCGAACCCCTCCCAGCGCAGCCTCTCGGCCGCCACGTGCCCCAACCCATCTTCGGGAGCAGCGTTCCACACCTCGACCCGGAAGGCGGGCTGCGACACCCGCGCGCCGGCCGGCGGCGACAACGCCTCCTCCACCAGCGGGCCCAGAGCGTCGTAGTACGGCACCAGCACCCAGGCCCCGTTCGGGGCCGTCCACTGCTGCACAGCTCCCTTTCCCACGAAAGCGCTCTTGACGTTCGTCATGTCCAATTCCGATCCGATGCTCGCCAGGTAAACCAACTCCTCCAGCCCCAGGTCGGTGGACACCATCTCGTGCATCGCGTCCCAGATCTGGGGGATCTTGGGCAGGATGTCCAGGGCCAGAGCCTGGCGATATAGACCCCGCAGCACCTGCTGCTGGCGGCGGTTACGGTCAAAGTCAGAAGTGGACCAGCGAGAGCGCGCATACCAGAGCGCGTGCTTCCCATCGAGGTGCTGGATGCCCGGCAGCCAGTCCACCTCTGTCTGGCCGGTAGGCGAGTCGGGATCGGGGAACGTATCGGATAGGGGGCATTCCACGGCCACGTCCACGCCTCCGAGCGCGTCCACGATCTTGACGAAACCGTCGAAATCCGCCAGGGCGTAGTAATGGATGCGTATCCCCAGGTTATACTCGATGGTGGCCTTGAGCAGTTCGGGGCCGCCGCCGGGATAATCACCGGCCGCTCCTTTTCGATAGACCGAAGTGAGCTTCTCGAAGCCAACCGTGGGCACCCAGGCATAAAAGTCACGCGGGATGGAGAGGAGCGAGACAGACGGCAGGTCGGGATCGACGCTGACGACGATCATGACGTCGGTGCGACCCGAGAATCGATCGGCGGACTGATCGGCGCCGAGCAGGATGACGTTGATCACGCCGTCAGGCTGCTCCAGCACCGGCATCGGCGGAGGAATGGGCAGCGGCAGGGGTGTGGAAACAGGCGCGGTGGCAAAGACGGGAGAGACGTCGGGAGGATGGAGCATGGGAAGCCGGGTAGACGTCGGCACGGGGCCAGAGGTGGGCGTGCAGGTCCACATGGGTGAAGGAGTGAGCGTGGAGGCAGGCGCAGAAATGGTTGCCCCGGCAACGTCCACCGTGGCAGAGAGAGGCGCGGGGGTCGCGACAGAGGTCGTCACGTCAGACGCCGGCGGGGCTTCCGGGATACCCGCGACGACCCAGCGGCCGGCCACGATCACCAGTGCCAAAACGATGAGTATGATTGAACCCTCCGCCACGTAGCGCAGGGCACGCCGTCCACCGCTCGTATCCTTCCTCCGATCCACCAGGGAGCGGGGCGCATTATACCACAAACACGGGGCGCGACCAGCGCAGTGGCCGCTGGCCCGTCAAAAGCGAGCACCGGGCTTGGAGGTGTGACTTGAGACTTTCCGTTGCACTGGCCGTGATGGTTCTCTGCAGTGGCCACTCTAGCCCTCCGCGCTTCTTGCTCCGATGGGCACCCAGTAGAAACGGATACAGAGCAATTGCAGGCATAGCGCACGGTTCGATTTGCGTCTATCCCGGCTTCAAGTATACTATCCTGCAGTTCGCCTACCGGAACCCAAGATGGTGCATTCGCGGCTTCCCGTTCTTCAGTCAATATCCTGCCTGGCCGGGCTGATCCTGGCACTCTTGCTGCTCGCTGCGCCCAGCAGCGCCCAGGCGCCAACCCCCATCCCTACCGCCACACCAACCCCCATCCCTACCGTCACGCCAACAGTCACCCCGCCCCTGGTCGTGGAAGTACGCCAGCCGCCTGCGCCGCCCCAGAGCTTTTGGGATAAATACGGCGTGATTGCCGTCCTCGTTAGCGGCATCATCGGCAGCATCCTGACGCTGATCTTCACCAACCTGCTGGGCCCCACTATCGCGGAGTGGGGTCAGTGGCTCAAGGAGAGGCTCAAGGGAAAGGCCCGCCGTTTCCGCGAGCGCTACATCCCTGCCCTGGCCGAAAAGCACCGCTACCTGAAGCTAGTGGGCATTCACGGGCGCGAAGGCGTCTCCCCACCATTGCTGAAAGAAGTCTACGTCTCGCTGCGTATGAGCGGCACCGACGCGGGGCTGGAAGAAGCACGCACCCTCTCCATTGCCGAGGCGTTCACCCACCACCCCTGTCTCCTGATCCTGGGCGAGCCGGGCGCGGGCAAGAGCACGCTGATGGATTGGCTGACACTCGTCTTTACCGATCAGATCTCGCAGCCGGCTCTGCGCCAGACGGGGAATCTCCTGCCCGTCTTTCTGCCCCTCCGCAACTGCGTGGCCGACGAGCACCCCTTGCACGAACTGATGGCCGATCCCGCCCTGCTGCCGGTAGACGTCCAACCGCCAGAGGGCTTCTTCCCAGCCTTACTCGACAAGGGGCGCTGCCTGGTGCTGCTCGACGGCCTCGACGAGGTCATTGACGAGCGCCAGCGCGCCAGGGCGGCCAGGAAGATCGACGACCTGGTATGCACCTACCCGGACAACCGCTACGTCATCACCTGCCGCACCGCCGGCTGGAAGGATGGCCTGCTGAGCGGCGATTTTGCCCGCCTCTACGTGCGCGACTTCGACGACACGGACATCGCCCGCTTCGTCAGCGGCTGGTACCGCGCGGTGCGCGCCCGCCAGGTGGCGCTGCGCGGCGACCTGAGCAAAGAGGGCCAGGAGCAGGAAATGAAGCAGGCGGCGAAGCAGGCGGCGGGCGAAGCAGCGCGTCTCCTGGACGCCCTCAAGCGCAACCAGGGCCTCTACCGCCTGGCCCGCAACCCGCTCATCCTATCGCTCATTGCCCTGGTGCATCTCCGCCGCACCCGGTTGCCCCAGGGGCGCGCGAAACTCTATCAGGAATGCCTGGAGATCCTCCTGGAAACGTGGGACAGCGAGGACAAGGCTCTGGAAGTCGTCGGCCCCTCCCTCGGCGCCAAAGAGACCATCCTGAAAGAGATCGCCTATCATTTCCACAGCCGAGGGCTGTCCGAAGCCGGGCACGACGAGCTGGAAGCGCTCATCGCCCCACTGCTGCCGGAACTGCACTGCCCCACAGACACTGCAGAAACGCTGCGCCAGATCGAGGAGCGCAGCGGCATCCTGGTGAGCCGGGCCATAGACCGCTACGTGTTCGCCCACCGCACCCTGCAAGAGTACCTGGTCGCCCGCGTGCTGTCGGACGCGCCTGAGAAAGCAGGCGCACTGCTGACACACCTGAACGACGAGCCCTGGCGCGAGGTCATCCTGCTCTACAGCGGCCTGATCGGTGACAGGGCCACCGCGCTCCTGGAAGACATCCTGGCCCAACCGGACGACGCCGCCCACAACCTGCTGATCCTGGCTGGGGAGTGCCTGGCCGAGGACGTGCGGGTGTCGTCCAGGACAAAAGCGGAGGCTATCGAACGTCTCAAGAAGGCCTTCGGGGCCGCGACCGACCCGCTGACCTTTGCCCGGTTGGGGGAGACGCTGTTCACACTGGGCGGCGAAGGCGTCGTCGTTGCCTTCAGCAACGTGCTGGGGAGTGGCACTCTCCCACGGCGGATAGCAGCTGCGCGCGCCTTGGGCAAACTCGGGGCGCGGGCCGGGGACCCTGCCGCCGTGGCCACCCGGCTGCGCGCCGCCCTGGAAGCGGAGGCCGCGAGCCTGCGGCAGGCAATCGCCCTAGCCCTGGCCGACGTGGGCCAAGCCGATGAAGAGACGGTGGCCGCGCTGAAGCGCACCCGCGAGGATGCTGCCTGCGAGGTACGGGCCGCCGCATTGTGGGCCCTGCTGGAACTGGGGCAGGCGGAGGAGGACATGGTCAAGATCCCCGCCGGTGAGTTCCTGATGGGGTCAGGAGACGAAGGTCCCTATGCCGACGAGAGGCCTCAGTACACCCTGTACCTGCCAGATCACTACATCGCCCGCACGCCGGTGACCAACGCCCAGTTCGCCCGCTTCATGGTGGCCGGCGGCTATCAGCAGCGGGAGTTCTGGACCGCGGCCGGCTGGGAGTGGAAAGAGAAAGAAGGCCGGACACAGCCACGTTACTGGGCAGACAGAAAGCGGAACCGGCCTGACCACCCGGTGGTAGGCGTGACCTGGTACGAGGCGCTGGCCTACGCCCGCTGGCTCGGCGGCACGCTGCCCAGCGAGGCGGAGTGGGAGAAGGCGGCGCGGGGAACAGACGGGCGCATCTACCCCTGGGGGAATGAGTTCGACAAGAGCAAGTGCAATACGAACGAATCTGGTACCAAGGGCACGACACCGGTGGGGAAGTACAGCCCGCGGGGCGATAGCCCGTATGGATGTGTGGATATGGCGGGAAACGTCTGGGAGTGGACACGCAGTCTGGTCAAGGATTATCCCTACGACCCTGGGGATGGACGGGAGGACCTGCAGGCTGGCGGCTCCCGCCGGGTGCGGCGTGGCGGGTCCTTCTACGCCGATGCGTCCGGCGCCCGGTGCGCCGCCCGCTACCACGTCGCCCCTGTCGACGGCTGGAACCGCTACGGGTGTCGGTGTGGGGCGTCCCCTATCTCTCTCGATTCTGGTTCCTGAGTCCTGCGTTTCTGGTTTCTGAAACGATTTTTTTGAATTTTCGGCTCGCGTAGCCTACACGGAGGATCTGGTGCAGGAATCGCCCATCTTTAGCAAAACCTTCGACCTGCTGCAATGGCTGCTCCCGGCGACCGAGAAATTCCCCAAGTCGCAGCGCTTTGTGCTGGCGAAGCGGGTGCAGGATGCCGCCTTGAACTTCTACGAGGCCATCACGGCAGCCGGGGTGAGTTCTCACAAGCGCCAGCACCTGGAGCAGGCGGACATCGAACTGCAACGGCTGCGGCTCTATCTGCGGTTGAGCCACGAACTGCGCTTCTTGAGCATGGGCCAGTACGAACACGTCTCACGTATGGTGGTAGAGATCGGTAAATTGCTGGGCGGCTGGCAGAAAAAAGTCTTGGGCCGGGCCGCTTGACCAAAGCGGCAGTTGCTCCTACAATATCCTTGCCATCCGCCGCGCGGGTGGTGGGGCGGGCCGGAAAACGCTCCCGGGTGCAGCGTGGCGGGTCCTTCAACAACAATGCGTCCAACGCCCGGTGCGCCTACCGCAACCACAACGACCCCGACAACGACTGGAACAACAACGGGTTTCGGTGTGGGGCGTCCCATGCCTCTCAGTTGACGGTACCGGAGCCGCTGGCTCCGTTGCCCAGGCCAGGAATGCCGCGCGTTCACGGACACGCGGCCGCGGCCGAACGATAGAGAGATAGCGCGGCCACGTCCCGGCCGCAGCCGCGGGCCTGCGGGCCCGTCGGCTCGGGCGAATACAGAATAGCCCCGGCCCCTGGGTACTATCCCCGGGCCGGGGCGTCTGTTTGAAGTCTTGTAATCGAGGGCCGGTGAACAATTCAACCGGCCCCTTGTCTTTTTGCCAGCTAGGGCTTGTGACGGTATCAGTAGTTTCGCAGACTCTACACACATTGGGCATCTCAATAGCCCTAATGGAGTGCTCACAGCCCTCGTCCCGAGGGCGTCTCAAGTAGGCTTGAGCCCGTTTTTGTCCGTCCCCGGGTACGGGGACTGCGAGCGTGTAAAGCCAAGAGGCTCGTGGCAGTATTTTGCAGTGGGCAAAGAAAACAGCAGGTTTCACCAGACTGGACCAGAAACCTGCCCGCTGCAAGGGAAATACTGCGTCATTGCAAGGGAAATATCCTCTACTGCAAGGGGAATCCCACCCACTGCAAAGGAAAGTCCGTGGTTACAGCGCTCTAACCCAGGAGGAAACCGCTCAACACTCGCTATACCCGCAGGAATAGCAGCGGCAGCACCCCTCCTCCTTCACCAGCGCCGCGTGGCCGCACTCGGGGCACAGGTCGCCCGCAGGGAACAGCGATAGCTGCTCCACCGCGCCATCCTCGTCCTGTGGCTCGATCATCCCCAGGTGCTCCCCCAACACCTGCGCTACGCCGTCGGGCAGGCTGCGCACCCGGTCGCGCCCAAAGCCCAGCGGCCGCCCGCCGCCGATGCCCTTCAATTGCCGCACCACCTGCTTGAGCCGCCGCGTCGCCGAAAGGGGCGAGGGAATGCGCAGGCAGAGCGAGATCAGCCGCCCGATGGCCTCCGCCACCGCCGCCGTATCCGACCCCGCCTTGCCCACGGTCAGAAACACCTCGAAAGGCTCGTCGCCGCCGTTGTCGTTGACGGTGATGTAGGCCGTGCCCAGTGGCGTCCCCTTGCGATACGTCACCCCCTTCAAGCAGTGCGGACGGGGGCGGCGCACGGCCAGCGGCGGTTGCATGCCCAGAACCTGCTGCTGCGGCATCTGCCGCGCCTGGCGCGTCGCCTCCGTCTCCAGCACCACCTTCTCCCGCGAGCCGGTCACGTAGACCGTCAGCCCCTTGCAGCCCAGCTCCCAGGCCAGCTTGAACGCCCACGCCACGTCGTCGGGAGTGGCCGTGGCGGGGAAATTGATCGTCTTGCTGATCGAGGCATCGACGAACGCCTGCAGCGCCGCCTGCATGCGCACGTGCTCCTCGGCCGTGATGTCCGCCGCGACGACGAAAGTCTGCCGAACGTGCGGGGGCAGGTCCCCCACCCCCTGGCAACTGCCGGCTAAGGCCACCTCCTGCACGATGGTATCCTGCGCTGCCTCATCCAGCCCTGCCCTCTCCAGCGCCTCCAGGAATAGCGGGCTGGTGTAGCGCAGCTCCATATCTGTGCCGTTGTCGTTCACGTGGCGCACGTAGGCCAGCGCAAAGACCGGCTCGCAGCCATACGCCTCGCAGCCGGAGATGGTGGCGATGGTGCCGGTGGGAGCCACCGTCGTCTGGGCCGCGTTGCGGATGCCGTGCTTGTGGATACCTTCGACAATCTCCTGCCAGTCCAGGCGGGGCCGTCCCCATTTTGCCAGGCGCGTGTAGGGAGCAATGAACTGCGGAGGTTCCCAGCGCACATCGTCGGGATCGTAGATGCTGCCCTCAATGGCGGGAAAGGGGCCGCGCTCTCGCGCCAACTCGATACTGGCGCGCATCGTGTGGTAGCGGACGAACTCCATCACCTGCGCCGCCAGCTCCTGGGCCTCCTCGCTGCCGTAACGCACCCCCAGGCAATACATGAGGTCGCCCAATCCCATGACGCCCAGCCCGATGCGGCGGGTGCTGTGCGCCGCCTCCCTGAGCTGTGGCACCGCTGGCACATACCCGTTGGCATCGACCACATTGTCGAGAAAACGGGTCGCCATCCCGACCGTCTCGCGCAGCCCTTCCCAATTCACCGAGGGGTGGCCGTTGTTACCGCAGCTCACGTGCTGCGCCAGGTTGATCGACCCCAGGCAGCAGTTTTCGTAGGGAAGCAGCCATTGCTCCCCGCAAGGGTTGGTCGCCTCGTACTCGCCCAGGTGCGGACAGGGATTTTCCCGATTGGCCGTATCGAGGAACAGCATCCCCGGCTCGCCGTTGCAGTGAGCTCCGGCGACGACCTCGTCGTAAAGCTCCCGCGCCCTGACCGTCTTCCACACCGTGCCATCCTGGGGATTGACCAATTCGATGGTATCATCCGCCTCGACCGCCCGCATAAACACATCGGTTACGCCGACGGAGATGTTAAAGTTCGTGATGGCGCTCTCGCTGGTCTTGCAGCGGATAAACTCTTGGATGTCGGGGTGATCCACCCGCAACACGGCCATATTCGCACCCCGCCGCGCGCCGCCCTGGCTGACGATCTCTGAGGCGACGTCGAAGACACGCATAAAGCCCACCGGCCCGGTCGCCTGGCCGCCGCTGCTGCGCACCATGGCCCCCTTGGGGCGGAGGCGGGAGAAAGAAAAGCCCGTCCCGCCGCCGGTCTGCTGGATGAGGGCTGCGTTACGCAACGTCTGGAAAATACCGTCCTCGTCCCGTCCCATGTCGTCCGAGACGGGAAGGACAAAACACGCGGCCAACTGTCCCAGGGGTGTGCCTGCGCCCGTGAACGTGGGGGAGTTGGGCATGAATCGCAGGCTGGTTACCAGGTCGTAGAAAGCATCCCCCACCGCCGCCACATCCCCGCCCCACACTGCCTCGACTGCGGCGACGTGAGAGGTCACGCGCCGGAACATCTGCTCGACCGTCTCAGACGGCCGCCCATCCGCCCCTCGGCGCAGGTAACGGCGCTCCAGAACGGCCATAGCATTTTCGGTCAGCTTGGAGCCCACCCCATCCCGACGGCCAGACGGTGAAGACTTGATCGACTCAGCGACATCTAGCATGGGAATCCCTCCATTGAAAACTACAGAGCAATGTCCGCCCTATTCCCGTTCTCCCAATAGCCTATCGATCTCCGCTCGCACCGCATCCAGGTCTTCCAATCCGAGGTAGACGATAGCGTAGCGAATATAGGAAACCGGATCCAACGCCTTGAGTTCCTCGATAACCAGATCGCCGATCACGCGGCTGGGGATCTCGGTCTTCCCCAACTCGCGAATCCGCCCTTCGACTCGATCCACCAGCCGTTCCAGGTCGTCGGCCGAGACAGGCCGCCGCGCACAGGCTGTACGCAAACCAGAAACCAGCTTCTCCCGGTCGAACTCCTCCCGTTGGCCGTCGCGCTTGACCACCAGGGGGGTGGTCAAGATAGCTCGCTCTACAGTGCTGAAACGCTGCTCGCAATCCCGGCAGACGCGGCGACGACGAATGCCCCGCGCACCGCGAGTCGTGTCGATTACACGTGTGCGAGCACTGCCACAATAGGGACATCTCATCGTCTTAGCCTCCCGGGACAGAGGGAATAACAACGCCAGATATGGGGATCGCCAGACGCAGAAACCGCATATCTGGGGGCTCTCTACACGCAGAGATTATACCATACACTCACCCGCCGCACAAACGAATTCGGGGGCATAACCTTAAAATCTCACTCGAACAGAAAGGGTAAGGCATAGAGAGGGGGTTGAGTGGTTACCCGGACAGTAGGAGGGCGCGTCGCACCCTCATCTCCCAATCAGCCGCGCAGCACCATCATCCCCCAGCACTGTGGGGAATGGTGAAAACAAAGCGACTCCCCTTCCCCTGCGGACCATCCTCGACCCAGATGCGCCCGTCGTGAGCCTCCACGGCCATCCGGCAAAAGGCCAACCCAAGCCCTGCCCCCCTCCTGACCTCAGGCTGCCGCTGCGCCTGGGTGAATTTCTCAAAGATGCGGCTCCTCTCCTCCTCAGGAACTCCAGAGCCGGTATCCACGACAGCTATCTGCACATCCTTGGCCTCCGCCTGGGCCTCTACCCACACTCGCCCTCCGGCCGGCGTGAACTTGACACCGTTGTCCAGAAGATTGACCAACACCCGCTGGAGGATGTCACGGTCAGCCATGACGGCGGGCAGGCCGGCGGGCAGCCGGTTCTCCAGAGTCACGCCCCTCCCTTCCGCCAGCGAACGTTCTTCGTCCACTATCTCTTCAACCAAGGGGAACAGATCCAACGCCACGGTCTGAAGCCTCATGGCCCCTTCCTCCAGACGGGCGATGTCCAGTAACGTCTCCACCAAGCGCTGCATTCGCCGCGCCGATAGCTCCATCGTCCTCAACACCGCGGCCACGTACTCCGCGTCACCCTCAGCGACCTCCACGCGCCCAAGCATGTTCAGGCCGCCAACGATCACCCCCAGGGGATTGCGGAGATCGTGAACGATCATATCGGCCAGCTCCTCCCGCAGGCGCAGGAATTCCTCCAGCCGCACCTTCTCGGAGCTCAGCGCCTCGACCCGATCCAGAGTCCGCCGGTACCCCCGCCCAAGCGAGACACGGGCCACATCCGCGGCGGTGAGCCGTCCACCCAGTTGGCTGACGACTGCCGCCGCCAGCGCCGGCGACTCTTGCAACATGCAGCGAAAATCAACCTCAGACAGATGCACGACGAGCGACTCTTCCTCAGCCTTCACTGTGGCCGTACGGGGCCCCCCGCTGGCGGACGCGATCTCACCCACCCAATCGCCCGGCGCGATCCCTGTCAGGAAATACGAGCCGTCCGGCTCCTCCCGGTAGGCTCCCAGTCGCCCTGACTTGAGGTAGTATACGCCGTCGCTCACCGAGCCCTGGCGGACCAATACCTCGCCCGGTGAGAGCGCTTTCTCCTCCCCATACCGCCGTAACGTCTCAACCAGATCCGTCATGCCAGCATCAACCACCACACAGTGCTGCAACTCGCGACGCCCGCTTCAGCGCCAGATAGCATGCTGAAGCTCCTTCGCCTCGACCGGTTTCTGTGCAAGCCACCCCCCAGCCTAGCCACGACGGCGCAGAAAGGCAGGTATCTCCAGATCTTCCTTATCGAAGGTGGGCACCGGGAACTCGACCAGCTCGGCAGTGGCGGCTGCCACGCGCGCCGCGCGCGGACGCGGCTCCGCATTGTCGAAGCCGGTCGCAACGACAGTGACGTGGACCTCGTCGCTCATCTTCTCGTCGATGACGGCCCCAAAGATGAGATTCACGTCCGGGTGCGCCGTCTGCTTGATGATCGAGGCCGCCTCGTTGACCTCGAACAGGCTCAGGTCTGGTCCGCCGGTGATGTTGAACAGAATGCCGCGAGCGCCGTCGATGGTGATGTCCAGCAGCCGGCTAGAGATGGCCTGCTGCACCGCCTCGACGGCCCGATTCTCGCCGCCGGCGCGCCCCACCGCCATCAGCGCCGCGCCGCCCTCGGACATGATGGTCCGCACGTCGGCGAAATCTAGGTTGATCAGCCCCGGCACGGTGATCAGTTCCGAGATGCCCTGGACACCCTGCCGCAGCACATCGTCGGCCAGAGAGAAGGCCGCCTGCAGGCTGACCCGCTTGTCGGTGATCTCTAGCAGTCGATCGTTGGGGATCACGATCAGCGTGTCCACCGCCTCCTTGAGCAGCTCGACGCCCAGCCGCGCCGCCTCCGATCGCACCGACCCCTCCCAACCGAAAGGACGGGTGACGACGCCGATGGTCAAAGCGCTAACCTCCCTGGCGATCCGAGCAACGATGGGCGCGGCCCCGGTGCCGGTACCACCGCCCATACCGGCGGTGATGAACACCATGTCGGTACCCTGCAAGACCTGGTACAGCTCGTCGGCAGATTCCTCTGCCGCCTTCTGACCCAGCTCCGGATCGCCTCCCACGCCCAACCCGCGCGTGAGCTTGTCACCGATACGCACGCGCTTGGGCGCGTTGGAGAGCATGAGGGCTTGGGCATCGGTGTTGACAGCGATAAAGTCAACGCCGCTCAATCCCTCGGCCATCATCCGGTTGACGGCATTGCTGCCGCCACCTCCCACGCCGACGACTCGGATCTGTGCGAAACTTTCCATCTGGTTATGCATTTTGGTCCTCCTTGGTCAAGAGTGATGCGATACCTTGCTAAAGTTCTGTCATACGCGAGACTTGAGACTCACGAAACCCATGAATCACAATCATCCAGGCAGAAACGCCTTGAGCCACTGGAGAAAGCGCCCTTCCCAGCTTGGCCCGGGCTTGCGAAGCTGAGGGCGCGTATCCGTCGTCAATCCCCACCTCAATAACCCCACTCCCACTGCGTGGGAGGGGCCTGCAATCCTATCCACCAGGCCACGGAGTTCCCGAGCGGTCCCAGTCCGCACCGGCAACCCAAGGATATCCCGCCCCAGTTCCTGGATACCGGGCAATTGGGCCGTGCCTCCACACAGCACGACCCCGGCAGGCAGCAAGCCGTCGTATCCCGACCGCTTGATCTCCTGCTGCACCATCGAGAGGATCTCTTCCGCCCGCGCTTCGACGATCTCTGCTAGCTTCCAACGCGGCACGACCTGGGGAGCCCCCCCGCCAAAGACCGGAACGGTAAAGTGCTCCTCGGGCGGTATCTGGGCCGCGAGCGCGTGGCCGTGCTGCACCTTAACCTGCTCGGCGACGGCCGGCGGCAACCGCAGGCCGATGGCCACGTCGCCGGTGACGTACTCGCCGCCCACTCCCAGCGTGATCGTATGCCATACTGTGCCGTCGATAAAGATCGCAATGTCCGTGGTGCCTGCGCCGATGTCAGCCAGCACGACTCCCATCTCGCGCTCCGTCTCGGCCAGCACCGCACCGCCGGCGGCGATGCTCGCCAGGACCAACTCGTCCACCTCCACCTCAGCCCCCGCCACGCACTTGACCAAGTTCTGGATCGCCGAGGTGGAGCCAGTGACGATGTGAGCCTCCACTTCCAGCCGGAAGCCGTGCATCCCCACCGGGTCGCGCACGCCGCCTTGCCCATCCACCACGTAACTGCGGGGGATCACGTGCACGACCTCCTGGTTGTGCGGCACAGCGACGGCGTGCGCGGCATCCAACACCCGATCGACGTCTTCCACCGTGATGCCGTCCTCCCGGCGAGAGATCCCCACCACGCCCCGGCTGTTGAGGGACGAGAGGTGCGTGCCGCTAAGCCCCACGTAGGCCCGCTCGATCTGGTACCCCGACATGCGCTCGGCCGCCTCAATGGAGCTGGTGATGGACGCCGTAGCATCCGCCACGTTGATCACCACGCCCTTGCGCATACCTTTGGCACCCACCAGACCCACGCCGATCACGCTGATCTCGCCATCGTCGTCCACCTCGCCCACCAGGGTGCACACCTTGCTGCTGCCTGCATCGATGCCTACGATCGTCCGTTCCACGGTTCGCCTCTCTTTGTGGGTCGGAGCCGATTGGCTCAATCCGACCCAATCCGGCCTACCAATCGTTCGTCAGCGAATAATACGGCGCGTCGGGAAAACGCACATCCACAAACCTGGGCATCAATCCCCGCGCCTCCAGATGAGCCGCCACTGCCCCCAGCGTCCGCAGCCGTTCGTCCATCCCCGGTCCCTGCCCCACAATCACGCGCCATCCGTGCGCATCGGTGAACACCAACCCCCGCGTCGGCACATAGGATAGCACCTGGCCTACCTCAAAGCCGGATGCCCACAACTCTGCCAGCGCGACGCGCACCGGCTCGTCCAATCGACCCTGCTCGTCCCTGGGCAACGGTCCCCGCACTATCCACCCTCCCCCCCCTTCCTCCCCCCCATTGGGGGGGACAGAGGGGGGGCAAGGAAAGATAACGCCATCCGCGTCCACCCACCACAACTGCCCACCGTCGTCCCACGTGATCCTCGACTGCCGTTCCACGACAGTGATGGTGCAGTTTGCCGGCAGCCCGCAGGAGACATCGGCGCTCTCCAGGCTCGGCAATGCCTCCAGGATCTGGGCCTCTACCCTGTCGGCGTTCACCCACAGGACGTGCAGCCCTGGCAAGTCGCTGGCCCAAAAGACCTCCTCGGGAGATAGCCGAACCGTGCCCACCACATCGGCGCGGTAGACGTAGAACCGATCGTCGAGCAGCACCCACGCCACTGTGGCCACGATCAAACCCAGCAGCGCCAGTGGCGCGAAACGCAGCCAGCGACGCGAGCGTGGTAGCCTCTCCACCCGCGCCTGGCCCAAGGAAAAGGTGCTTGCCGCTTCAAATCCTCTCCGCGTGTTCCGCCGTCGTCTGCGAGATTTCGTCATTGGACATCGGTCATTGGTCGTCGAGAGCGGGTTGATACAACGTCTCGGACCGTTCCTTATCCTCGTACCGCTCGATAGCCAGCTCGATCAGCCGGTCGATCAGCTCCGGGTAGGAAATGCCGGTGGCTTCCCACAGCTTGGGATACATGCTGATGGACGTGAAGCCCGGGATCGTGTTCACCTCGTTGACGTATAATTCCCCCGTCTCCCCGGAGAGCAGGAAATCGGCCCGCGCCATCCCTGCACAGTCGATGGCCTTGTAGACCGCCACCGCCAGCCCGCGCACCCGCTCGGTCACCTCTAGCGAGATGGGCGCCGGGATCATCAGTTTCGATGCCTCGTCGCCCGCATCGATGTACTTGGCCTCATAACTGTAGAACTCGCGGCTGGGGACGATCTCGCCCGGAACCGACGCGATTGGGTCATCGTTGCCCAGCACGCTGACCTCGATCTCGCGCGCGGCCGGAACCGCCGCCTCGACGATCAGCTTCCGATCGTACCGGGCCGCCTCGGCCAAGCCCACAGCTAACCCGGCCCGATCGTGGCATTTGCAGATGCCCACACTGGAGCCCAGGTTGGCCGGCTTGGTGAAGACAGGATAGCTCAATGCCGCCTCGACCCGATCCATCACGCCCTCAGGATCCGCATCCCACTCCCTGCGCTTGACCACCACGTCGTCCACGATGGGGAAACCGTGGGCCCGCATCACGTCCTTGAAGATGGCCTTGTCCATCCCCAGTGCAGAGCCGATCACGCCTGCTCCCACGTACGGGATGCCCGCCAACTCCAGCAGCCCCTGCAGCGTGCCATCCTCACCGTACGGTCCGTGCAG
This sequence comes from Anaerolineae bacterium, assembly GCA_034430835.1. Classification (GTDB taxonomy): domain Bacteria; phylum Chloroflexota; class Anaerolineae; order B4-G1; family B4-G1; genus JAFGED01. The sequence continues at coordinate 14,759 of DAOUDX010000048.1, read as the reverse complement.
CACGGGGAAGACGACGTCCAATTCCGCCATGCGCGTCGCCTCGATGGCCTGCTCCCTGTCTTCGAGCCGCATCAGGCCACGGCGCGAAGGATCCCCCAACAGTGCCACCGGCTGGCTGGCGCTCGCGTCGCCCGCCGCCAGCGCCTTCATCGGATCGCCTGACGCGATCCAGCGCCCTTCCTTGGTGATACCGATGGGCACGATCTCGTATCTCTCCCCGTCGATGGCATCCATCACCGACCGGGCAGAGGCCAGCGACACCTCGTGCTCGCCCGAGCGTCCGCCAAAGATCACACCCACGCGCATCTTTCCCGCCACTACCACTCTCCCACCAACTCGATCTCTAACTCCAGATCGACTCCAAACTGCCGCTTCACCTCGGCCCGCGCATACTCGATCAGCGCCAGCACGTCCGCCGCCGTCGCACCGCCGGTGTTCATGAAGAAATTGCCGTGCATCTCCGAGATCTGAGCTCCGCCGATAAAGCACCCGCGCAGTCCGGCCTGCTCGATCAAATAGCCGGCGTGGCTATCAGACGGGTTCTTGAACGTCGAGCCCATCGTCGCGCCCGACGGATGGCGCGTCCTGCGCCACTCCAGAATCTCCTCCGCATGCGCCGTCACCGCCTCTAGATCGTCTCGTCGCAGTCCGAACACCGCCGAAAGCACCACCTGCCGCCGGCCCGGCTTCTCGCGCTTGATCCGACTCAGCCGGTAATCAAACTCAAACCACTCGCTGTGCCGCTCCACGACCTCGCCGCCCGGCTCCAGCACCGCCGCCCTGCGCAGCACGCTGGCGATGTCGCCGTCGAAAGCGCCCGCATTGCCCACCACCGCCCCGCCGACGGTTCCCGGCAGCCCTGCCGCCCACTCCAGCCCCGCCATCCCGCGCTCGACCGACTGGCGGGCTACTGCCGCCAGCAGCGCGCCCGCCTCGGTCCGCACCGTTCGCCCGTTGAACGCGATGGCCGTCGCGCGGTTGATGATCACCAGTTCGCGCACGCCTGCGTCGGCTACTAGAACGTTGCAGCCGCCGCCCAGGAGCAGCCAGGGGACCTCGTGCTTCCGCGCCAGCGCCACCGCCTTCACCACCTCGTCCACGCTCTCGCAGACGACCAGCAGGTCGGCCGGACCGCCCACGCGCATCGCCGTGTAAGGGGCCAGCGACTCATCCCGCTTGGCCCGCTTCCCCAGCGCCCTGGCCAGGGCTTTCAGATTGGAGCTAACCGTCATCCTTCCCAATCCCTCTGCATAACCATCCCTCCCGGCACCGCGCCGAGACGCCAGCAAGTGACACTTTGCCAGATCTGTTATGAGGCCCATGCGACATCCAACTCACGGGCACGATCTACGTATCGCGCCAACTGGCCAACACAGACGTCGTACATGTCCGCGTCAGGGCCACGCTCGCGATACGTCTTGTACCAATCCACCGTCTCGGCTGCGGCCTCTTGCCAACCGTAGACCGGCCGCCAGCCAAGACGGTTCGCCGCCTTCTCCCAGCTCAACCTGAGAAGACTGGCCTCGTGGGGTGCCTCGGCCTGGCCCGCGCTCAGGTCCCGCCACCCGCCCGCCCCCCAGAGCGCGATCAGCTTTTCTACTAAGTCTCCAACACTGACTGTCACGTGCTCGGGCGGACCGAAATTCCAGGCCTCAGCAAACTGCGTTCCCTCTTGCAGTAGCTTTACCGCCAGCCAGAGATACCCGCTCAGCGGCTCGAGAACGAGCTGCCATGGCCGTACAGAATACGGATTACGGACGGGTATCGGTTCGCCGTTCATCAGCGCGCACATACAGTCTGCAACTAATCGTTCCTTGGCCCAATCGCCGCCGCCGATGACATTTCCGGCCCTGGCCGAGGCAATCCCCACGGAGTACCCACTTGACTCACTTGCTTCAAAGAAAGAGCGCCGGTAGGACGCGACCGCCAACTCGGCCATCGCCTTGCTCGCGCTGTAGGGGTCGTGCCCCCCCAACCGGTCGATCTCCCGATAGCCCCATATCCACTCACGATTCTCGTAACACTTGTCGCTGGTGATGCAGACCACCGCCTTGACCGAATCGGTCCGCCGCACCGCCTCCAGGACGCTGACCGTCCCCATTACGTTGGCATCAAAGGTCTGCAGCGGCTCAGCGTAGGACGACCGCACGATGGTCTGAGCCGCCAAGTGAAAGACGACCTGCGGCTCGTATGTCTCCATCACGTCGCAGAGCACATCCAGGTCACGGACGTCGCCCCGCACATCCACCATCCGTTGGCCCATGCGCGACGCTTCAAAGTTGCTCGGATCGGTGGGAACGTCCACACTATAACCGACCACCTTGGCCCCCAACTCGTTCAGCCAGATGGACAGCCACGAGCCCTTGAAGCCAGTGTGGCCCGTCACCAGGACCGGCAATCCTCGAAAAACTCTACCGAAAGCGCTCTGCATACTTCACCCTAGACTTTGTCTACAGCCTCAAGTCTCCGCTCTCTTCTTCACCAAGCGTATCTTCCACGCCATCACCTGGCAGGCGAACCCCTCCTGCCGGCGGGCCTGCTTGCGCCTGCGCACCCCCTTCAGCCGTTTCCCCTGCTTGGTTTCCTTCACGCTAGTGTCCTCCCGCGCCGTTGTTGCCGTGCTCCTCCAGCCCGGCGCGCAATTGCTTCGCAACCTGAGGGCCAACGGCTACCACCTGCGCCTGTTCGCCGTCCAGCACCTCAAGCAACCACTCGCCGACCTGGTCTCCATCCCCCGCCCCCAGCGTCAACACCACGTCGCCGGGCCGCACCTCGGTGCCCAGCCAGACCAGCGCCTCCTCCAGCGAATCGGCCCAGCGAGCGTCGGGATGGACCATCGCCGCCACCACGTCGGCGCTGCTGACGCCCAGCGTGTCCGTCTCGCGGGAGGCATAGATCGGCAGCACGATCACCCGATCGGCCAGGTCGAACGCCCGCGCGAACTCGTCCAACAGCGCGCGCGTGCGGCTGTAGGTGTGGGGCTGCCACACCGCCCACAACGTCTGATCGGGGAAGCGCGCCCGCGCCGCCTGCAGCGTGGCCCGAATCTCTGTCGGATGGTGTGCATAATCGTCCACCACGAGCACACCGTCTGCTTCTCCCTTGATCTCGAAACGCCGCCCCACGCCGTGAAAATCGGTCAGCGCGCTCCTCGCCACCCGGAAGGGAACGCCGAGGAAATTGGCCACTGCCAGGGCCGCGGCTGCGTTGGAGGCATTGTGAGCACCCGGTAGCCGCAGCCGCACAAGTCCCAGCGTCTCGCCGCCGTGTATAGCCAAAAAGTCTACGCCTCCGGCAAAGTTGGGGCGCACCTCCTCGGCCCGCCACTCTGCCCCCTCCCCCAGCCCAAAGAAAGCCACTGGCATCCCCGCCTCTCGCCGCCGCTCGCCCAGGCTCCGCGCCACCGGGTCGTCCCAGCAGACTGCCAACAACCCATCGGGCGGCACCAGCGCCGCGAACTCCTCGAACGCGGCCAAAAAGTCCTCGAACGTCGGATAGCAGTCCGGATGGTCGTGCTCGACGATGGTCACCACGGCCACCTTGGGCTTCAGACTGAGAAACGTGCGATCGTACTCGTCGGCCTCTATGACGAACAGATTGCCCCTGCCCGCGTGGGCATTCATCTCCATCTCGGCGATCACGCCGCCGACGATAAAGGTCGGGTCAAGCCCGGCCTCCAGCAGGATGGAGGCGATCATCGCCGTCGTCGTCGTCTTGCCGTGCGTGCCCGCCACAGCCACCCCCGTCTGCCCATCCATCATCTGGCCGAGGAATGCCGGGCGCTTCACGACCGGGACTCCCGCCTCCTGCGCCGCTTCCACCTCGACGTTGGAAGCAGGCACCGCCGAGGAGACGACGACCAAGTCCGCGCCCTGCACGTTTTCCGCCCGGTGCCCGGCGAAGACGCTGGCTCCGTCACGAGCCAGCGCCTTCGCCACCCGCGAGAGCACTAGATCCGAACCGGACACTTTTACCCCCTGTTCCATCAACACGCGGGCGATGGCCGAAAGGCCCGCCCCACCGATGCCGACGAAATGCACGTGTTTGTCCCGAAACTGCGCTGTCATCGCCAATCGTCAGAGAAATACCACGACCACGAACACGAACGCCGCCGCCACTGCCAGGTACAAGATCGCGTCCGAGCGCTCGATCACGCGCGGCGGCAGGAACGCCAGCAGATTGGCCGAGGTGGAACCGGGCTCTGGCGGCGCGATCCCCCCGATTCCCTTGGCCCCCGGGAAATAGACAACCTCTAGCACCGGGTTTCCTTCCTTGTCAAGAACCGGATTACCCGAGTCATCCACCTTCTGCTGCGTGCCCCGCATATCTTCGGGAACCCCGTAGTAGGACATATCGAGAAAAGCGACGACCGTGCCGACGATGAGAAACCCGTTGAGTAGTCCAATGAAGAACCCCAGCAGGATGTCCTGCAGCCGCTCGCGGGCCACCCTGGCCCCAATCTTGGAAACGACGGTTGGGCTGGCGTATCCGAATACGGTGATGATGATGAATACAATGGCGCGGGTGTAGAACTGGCTCTGCGGGGCCATGTTCTCGAACAGGGCGCGCAGCGGCGGAATAAAGGACAACAGCACGTGCTGCACGAACAGCGCCAGGAACACGCTAAAGGCCACAATGAGCTCCTTTGCCCAGCCGCGCAACCCGCCGATCAGGCCAAAGAGAATCAGTAGAGCGCCAAAGACCGTGTGCAACGGTACCATCTTCTACAGCCTCCTTTCGAGGCCGAGCCGCGCCAGGGACAACCACTCACCTGCCAGCCGCTGCGCCGCGTCCGGTCGGGCCAGCGACCGCATCCGCCCCGCCATCTCCGCCAACGACTCCCGGTCACCGAGCAGGCGGCGGAGCGTGGGCAGCAATTCCTCGTCCAGCCGCTCCTGCTCCAACCGTATCGCCGCCCCCCGTTCGGCCAGCCAGTCGGCATTGGCTCGCTGATAATCCCAGGCATGCGGGTACGGCACCAGCACTGCCGGCAGCCCAAAGAAGGGCAGCTCCCCCAATACGGATGCCCCTGCCCGGCAGACGGCCAGATCTGCAGCAGCAAACACCTTCCCCATCTCGTGCACGTAATCGTAGACGTGGTAGCGGGCCTTCAGCGCTTCCGGCAGTGTCTCCCGCCGCTCTTGCACCGATGGCCAGTCGATCATCCCGATCACGTGTATCACCTGTGTCAACTCCAATACCCGCTCCAATATCTCTCCGAACGGCCGGTTGATACCCTGCGCCCCGGTGCTGCCGCCCATCACCAGGAGCACCGGCTCTTTAGGCTCCAATCCCAACGAGGCCTGTGCCTCCGCCCGGTTGATCCCGTGAAACTCGGCCCGCACCGGGTAGCCGGCCACCACGACCTTGCGCGCCGGGAAGTGCACCGCCGCGTCCTCCACCGTCACCGCCACCCTCGTCGCCAGGCGGGCGATGAAACGCACCGCCCATCCCGGCACGATGTCGGGCAAATAGAGCAAAATCGGCACCCGCAACGTCCAGGCCGCCACCGCCACCGGTATGCTGGCGTACCCCCCGGTCACGAACAGTGCCGCTGGCCGCTGCCGAAGCCCCAGAAGGATCGAGGCCAGCCATCCCCGCGCCAATTTAGTCAGGTTCCACGCCACCCGCCAGGGCGGCAATCCGTGTATCCCACCCGCTGGCACCCCCGCGAAGCGCAACCCGGCTCGCTCGGCCAGTTGTTCCTCCACGTTCCCCTTCCCGCCCACGTAGAGGAAGCTCGGCGATCGGTCAAGGCGCTCGGCGGCCAGTGCGGACGTCGCCTGCACTACGGACAGACCGGGATACACGTGTCCCCCGGTCCCCCCACCGGCGATCCAGAGCCGCACGCTGAAAGCTTTTCGTCGTCCATTCTCTGTTGTGCTTCCCAATCCGCTTACCCCGTGAGATACTGATCAACAGTCCTACCCCGGTCAGCGAGGCCACCATCGAGGAGCCGCCCCAACTGATGAACGGCAATACGGTGCCGGTGAAGGGGGTCAGTCCTGTGACCACGGCAACGTTGACCAACGTTTGAAAAGCCAAGCAGCAAGTGATACCAAAGGCCATGAGGGCTGCGAAAGCATCTGGAGCCTCCCGTGCGATCTTGAAACCGCGATAGGCCAGAAGCACGAACAGGGCGATCACCGCAATGCAACCCCAAAAGCCCAGCTCCTCACCCAAGACCGCGAAGATGGAGTCGGTGTGCGGCGCTGGCAAGAACCCCAGCTTTTGCTTTCCCTGCCCCAACCCCACGCCGAGTAGCCCGCCTCGACCTATGGCAATAAGTGCCTGCTGAACGTGATAGTTGAGGCGTGTCGGGTCGCCCCAGACCGTTGCCCAGTCCACCAAGCGCTGTTTGGCGTGAGGAAACTGGTAGATCAACAAAAGGAACGTCACGACGCCAACTGTGCCCCCCACAGCCAACTGAAGAATATCAGCACCGGCAAAGAAGAACATCGCCACCGCAGTGAGCACGATCAATATCGAGGTACTCACGTCCGGCTCCGCCACGATCAAGCCAGCCACCACGCCGATCAGCACAGCAAATGGGATCAGGCCATAGGTCACGTCGCGGATTTGATCCCCCTTGGAGGTCAGCCAGGCTGCAACGTAGATGATCACCGTCATCTTCGCCAACTCACCCGGCTGAATCGAGCCGTTGAAAAAAGACCGCTTTGCGCCAAAGACCTCTTCTCCAACAATGAGCACCAGGAGCAACAGCAGCAGCGTTACACCCATCACGGGCACCGCCGCCCGCCGCCACCAATCGTAAGGTATGGCAGCAGCCAGTCCCATTCCAACCAAGCCCAGGCCGACCCAGATGAACTGCCGTGACGCGATGCGAAACGAATTCTGGTGCTCCTGATAGGACCAATCGAAGGTCGCACTGTATACCATCATCAACCCGATGGTGAGCAACGCCGCTACTGCCAGCACCAGCACGTAGTCAAAGTGGAAATGCCTCGACTTGACCCGTCCTACCGGTTGTATCCTGCGCTGTGCCCTTGCGTCTGTTGCCATACTCCGCCCCTCTGACACGCCTGAAAAGCGCATCTACAACTGCTGAACCAGTTCCTTAAACCTATCCCCACGCTCGGCAAAGTCACGGAAGGCGTCAAAGCTGGTCCCACCGGGGGAGAGCAGCACCACGTCACCGGGCTGAATCATCCGGGCAGCCACTTCCACCGCCTCCTCCAACGTCCCCACCTGCGTGATGCTTTCTAGCCTCCCCCTCTCTTTCCCCCCCACGGGGGGGGACGAGGGGGGGGCACTCAGTGCCTTCCTCACCACCTGCGCGATCATCGGCCCTGCCTCGCCAAATGTCACCAGATACCGCACGCGCTGCACTGCCTCCCCGGCGAACTCGTCCCAGGGCAGATCCTTGTCGCGCCCGCCAGCCAGAAGCACGATGGGGTTCTCGAACGAGCGCAACGCCGCCAACGAGCGCTCGGGAGCGGTGGCGATGGAATCATCGTACCAGCGCACCCCGTCCAGCTCCCGCACTAGCTCCAGCCGGTGCTCGACACCGGTAAAGGTCGTGACGACCTGCCGTATCGCCTCCAGCGATGCGCCGGCTGCACCGGCCAGCGCGCTCGCCGCCAGCACGTTCAGCAGGTTGTGCCGCCCCAAGAGCTTGACCTCCGAGACGTGGCATATCGTGCGATCCTCGCCTCCCAGCCGCAACGTCAACTCGCCATTCGCCCTGAACGCACCCTCTTCCACCTCGGCCCCGTCGCTGAACCACAACAGATGCGCTGCTGTATCCAGAGCCAGCGAACGCGCGTTGGCATCGTCGTAGCCCAGAACCGCCAAGTCCTCCGCCCTCTGGTGGGCGACGATGTTCCGCTTGGCGGCGATGTATACCTCCATCGTCTTGTGCCGATCGAGGTGGTTAGGCGTGATGTTCATCACCGCCGCGATGTGCGGGCTGATCGTCATCACTTCCAACTGGAAACTGGAAAGCTCCATCACCACCCAGTCATTGGGCCTGATCTCGTCCAGATCGGCGATGAGCGGGTTGCCGATGTTGCCGCCTACCCAAGTACGGAAACCCGCCGCGCGGCACATCTCCCCCGTCAGCGCCGTCGTCGTCGTCTTGCCCGCCGAGCCCGTGATGCCGATAACGGGGGCGGGGCAGCGCTCCAAAAAGATCTGCGCCTCGTTGCTAATCAGTATCCCTCGCCGCCGCGCCTCCGCGACGATGGGAATGTTGACGGACACACCGCCGCTGACGCACAGCATATCGGCCTCGTCCAACAGGCTGAACGGATGCTCGCCCAGCACGTAGTGGATGGACAGCCCATCCAATTCCTCGATCGTATCGGCCAGCTCCTCTCCATCACACAGATCGGAACCCGTCACTCTGGCCCCATGCTGCGCCAAGTAGTGCGCCAGCGCCTTGCCCTGTCGCGCCAGCCCAAGAACGACGATCCTCTTTCCAGCCAAATCCAACCCTTGCAAAGCAGCACCCACTCACTTTCCAAATTTGAGACCAGATACTTGAGGCTTGTCTTCCGCCACACCCAGCCAGAAATGATGCGGCAGAACCGAGCGGCCAGGACGGATCTCCACCTCTCCCACTTTCCTGACGTCGCCATGCCTGCCACGCTTGCCATTGCCATTCCCATTGTCGAACGCACCCGGATGGACAAAGCACAAGTCGGGTGGCTGCCCGTACTTGCGCTCGTAATGCGCCGCTGCCCGCAGCACCTTGTCTTCCAATTCCTTCCTCGGGTCGTCATCAAACCACAAGAGCCCTGTCTTCATTGTTTGCCTCCAACCCATCCATCACGGATTGCCCAGTAGCGCCAGCGCGACCCCCGCCATCGCCGCCAGCAGCTCGACCAGCCAGAACCGCCACACCACCTGCGTTTCCGACCACCCCAGGAGCTCAAAATGATGGTGCAACGGGCTCATCTTAAAGATCCGCCGCCCACGGCCAAACCTGCGCTTGGTATACTGAAAATAGGCCACCTGCAACACCACCGAAAGGGTTTCTGCCACCGGGACCAGCGCGACCAGCGGTAGCAACAACCACTGTCCAGTCATCAGAGCCACGGTGGCCAACGTCGCGCCCAAGGCCAGACTGCCTGCATCGCCCATGAACATCTGCGCCGGATGCGCGTTGTACCACAGAAAAGCGAAGCACGCTCCCACCACGATGAAGCAAAACTGCACCAAGTATATCTGCTCTTGCAGGAGTGCGATCACACCATAGGCGGCGAAAGCGCTGGCGACGATGATGCCCGCCAGCCCGTCCAATCCGTCGGTCAGATTGATCGCGTTGGCAAAGCCAAAAATCCACACCGCTGCGACCGGCGCCCACGCCCAACCCAGATGCACCGGCTCCCGAATTGTCGGCACGCCCACCTGCCCTGCGAACTGGAGATCCATCAACAGAATGACCACGGCAATCCCCAGAGACAGCGGCACCTCCATCAGCGTCTTACGACGCGCTGTGAGCCCCTCACCTCGCCGCATGCCTCGCACGCCAGAAATGTCGTCCACCGCACCAACGAAGCTATAGGCCAGCATCACACCCAACGGCACCAGGATCGAGCGCCCGCTCTCCGTCCGCCCTATCAGGTTGTAAATGTTGAGCGCCACCGTGGCGAGAACCACAGGCCCGACAACCATCAACCCACCCATCGTCGGCGTCCCTAGTTTAGTCTGGTGCCCCCGTGGCCCGTCTATGCGAATACGTTTACCGATGTCATAGTGGCGCAGGATGCGGATGAGAAACGGCCCCCACAAAAGCGCGAACAAGAACGACACGCTTGCCAGAATCAGTGCAAACCCCATTTATCTCCTCACCAGCGCGCTGACGATCTCCTCCATCTTTACCGCCCGCGAACCTTTGACCAGGATCACGTCATCGCCGGTCACCATTCCCTCCAGCAAAGCGATTGCCTCTGCGTTCTCATCGACGATGTGCACCTGCTCCTCAGGCATCCCCCAACGCAACGCTGTTTCGCCGATGATGCGCCCCAGCGCCCCAACCGTGATGAGCACATCGGCCACTTCCAGCACCCGCATACCCACCTTCTCGTGCCCTTCCTGCTCGTAATCACCTAACTCCAACATATCGCCCAGCACGGCGATCTTGCGCCTTCCCAACTCCTCCAGCAGGTTAAGCGCAGCAATGGTCGAAGCCGGACTGGCGTTGTACGTGTCATCCAGGATGGTAGCTCCGTCCGGTCCCGGCACTGCCACCAGCCGCAATTGCGCCGACGGCCCGCGCAGCCCTTCGATGACCTCCTGCCAAGTCAATCCTTCGATCAGCCCTACCGCGGCCGCACGAAGCGCGGTATGGACCGAGTGCCGTCCCAGGAGCGGGATCCTCACAAACATCTCCTCGTCGCCACAGTGGAGCCGGAAGCGAATCCCATCCAAACCCAAGCTCTCAATATCCTCCGCCCACAAATCGGCTTCAGGCGAGAGTCCATAGTAGAAAACGCGCGCCTGGGTCGCCTGCGCCATCCCCCGCACCCATTCGTCGTCATAGTTGAGAATCGCCACACCATCAGGGGCTGGTGGCAGCGCTGCGACCAACTCCGTCTTGGCCTGCACGATGCGCTCGATCGACCTGACCCGCTCCAGATGCACCGGCCCGACGACAGTCACGACGCCGACCTGGGGCTGCGCGATGCGAGCCAGGCCAGCGATCTCGCCCACGTCGTACATCCCCATCTCCAGCACAACCCGCTCGTGCTCATCCGTCAGATGCATGAGCGTCAAGGGCAGCCCAATCTCGTTATTGTAGCTGGCCTCGCTCTTGAGCGTCTTGTAGCGGCGCGACAACACTGCCGCCGTCAACTCCTTTGTCGTCGTCTTGCCCACGCTCCCCGTGATGCCGACGACACGCACGTCGTGTTGCCGTCGCCAGAACGCCGCTGCTCGCCGAAGCGCGTCCAGGCTATTGTCAGTCTTGATCACCAGAGGCAATGACCAGGCAACAGGCAGCGTCCGGCCAGAATCAGCCAGGTCCATTGTCAGTCTGGAAACCTTCACCGGCCGCTCGACGATGGCCGCCACCGCGCCCCGCGCCAACGCGTCGGCGACGTAATCGTGGCCGTCCGACCGCTCTCCCTTGAGCGCGATGAACAACGCACCTGGCTCAACCTGCCGAGAGTCGATCACTGTCTTTGAAATCGGTTCGTCCAGCCTTTCCGGTCGAATCCCCGTCAATCCCTCAATTACGTCTGCCAGTGTTATCATCTGTGTACCTACCCCCCATCCGCTTCCGTCGCGCCTCCAGGTGGAACGCCGAACACGACGAACAATCGCAAAGCCAACCGCGAAAACGCTGCCGCGACCGTGTCTTCAGCCCACGTAGACGTCCTCGGCCGATCCAACCTGACCAGAATGACAAACTCCGGGTCGGGCACTGGTCCAAATCCGACGAACGTGACGATCGTCGCTTCCTTATCGTACCCGCCGGGAACAGGGATCTGCGCCGTCCCCGTCTTGCCCGCCACTCGATAGCCTGTCACCCTGGCCGCAGGAGTTCCCTCCTCCACCACCCTGACCATCATCTCCGTCAGTTGGCGCGCCGTCTCTTGCGAAATCGGCTGTGCCTCGGTCATCGGCTGGGAGAAAAAGACCGCGCCATCGGGATCGATACGCCGCTCCACGATGTGGGGCCGCAAACGCACCCCGTCGTTGGCCACCGTCGCAAATGCCGTCACCATCTGCAGCGGCGTGACTGCCAACCCCTGCCCGAAGGAATTCGTCCCAAGATTGGAATCGTGCCAATGCTCGATGTCGCCCGGCAGCCACACCTGACCCGGCACCTCGCCCGCCAGGTCAATCTCCGTGAGCTGGCCGAAGCCGAAATCCCACGCATACCGGTAGAACGTGTCAGGCCCCATCTGCGTGCTCAACCAAGCCGCCCCCACGTTGAGCGACTTGACCAGGATGTCGGTGACCGTCTGTTCGCCATACGCCCGGCGAGAGGCATTCTTGATCACCCGTCCCCCCACCTCGATCTCACCCTGGTCGTAATAGATCGTCTCCGGCGTTACCAGCCCCGAATCAAGCGCGGCGGCTACCGTCATCACCTTGAAAACAGACCCTGGCTCATACTGTTGACTCACCGCCGGATCCTCGAATGGTGGCAGCGACCCGCCGAAGGACTCATAGTATCGTCCCGGGTCGTAATCGGGCAGGCTGGCCATCGCCAGGATTCCGAAGGTGCGGGGGTCCATCACAATGATGGTGCCACCATCAGCCTGGTATTCCTGCACCGCTCGCGCCAGCTCCTCCTCCACCATCATTTGGATGGCGCGATCGAGCGTCAGCACCAGATCAGCCCCAGGTTTGGGAAACACGACGGGAGGTCCGGCCCACAAGACCTCCTCATCCACCGGGTCCGTCTCTTTCTCCGTCTCATCGGGCCTCAGGATCGAATCGTAGAACGCCTCCACGCCGTAGAAGCACTTGTCCTCGGCATTGCAGAAACCAAGCGCGTGCGACGCCAGGCGACCTTCAGGATACTCCCTTGTCCACAAGGAGCGGACAGTGATCCCTGATAGACCCCGCGATGCAACTTGCTCCCCCACCTCCTTCGACACCGGTGGTCCGATCACTACCCACGGATCGTCGCTCGAGCTCAGCAACCGCTCAATCTCGACCACCGGCATGGGCAGAAGCACCCCCAACTCCGCCGCGAGTTCTTCCACGTCCTTCACGTAGCGGGTATCAGCCTCGATCGAATACATCACCGAATTCCCCGCCAGCAAGTACCCGTTCCGGTCACGGATCACCCCCCGTGGCGGCTCGACGATGATGACCTGCTGCTTGTACTGTTCCAAGGCCCAGGCTGAGTAGAAGCCATGGTTGATGATCTGCACCTGTACCAACTGGGCTACGAGCACAAGAACAAACCCAGCCAGCATGATGCTAACCAGCCTCAGTCGCCGCCGTGGTCCTTCACCCATCAGGACACCCCTTACGGCTCCTCACCCGTCGGATACACGTATTCCACCTGCCCAACCTGTATGAAGCCATTCTCTACAGCCCGCCTCACCAGGCTTGAAATCGAACTCTCGTCGGCGATCTGAACCTCTATGTGTTCGTTCTCTTTCTCCAACCAAGCCAGATCGCGCCTTAGTTGCTCAATCCGGCGGCCTCGCGCCGCAGTCTGACTGACCAACATCAAATAGAGCACAGCCACCAGCGTCAGGACAAATACGACCGCAAAAAGGTCAAGAGCCGTGCGACGGCTCACCTCGAACCGCCCCCGCTTGATACCGTGCGTCACCCACTGCATGAAACTGGACACATCCGTCCTCTCATCCTATCCGCTCTGCCACCCTCAACCGTGCCGAACGAGCCCGTGGATTAGCGACAACTTCCTCGGCCGCCGGGCGGATCGGCTTGCGCGTGATCAACCGCAGTGTGGCCCGGTGCTCGCAGGTACAAACCGGCATCTCCGGCGAACAGATACAATCGCGACTCTCTTGGCGCAAGAAGCGCTTGACGATGCGATCTTCCAGCGAGTGAAAACTGATCACCGCCAATCGGCCGCCAGGCGACAGAACCTCCACAGCCTGGGGCAACGCTGCCCCAACTGCCACCAACTCATCGTTCACAGCAATGCGTAGCGCTTGGAATGTGCGCGTAGCTGGATGGATACGATCCCATCGATCCCCCGATCGACCCGGGACGCTCCTCACCGCCTGCTCGACGACGGCAGCTAGCTCCACTGTGGAGTGAAGCGGGCGCGCAGCGACGATAGCTTCTGCGATGTAGCGCGCCCGCTTCTCCTCACCGTAGCGGGCCAGAAGCACGGCCAACTCCTCACTCGACAGCGTATTCACCAAGTCAGCGGCCGTAGGCTCGCCCGCTTGCGGATCGAAACGCATATCAAGCGGCCCATCTACCATAAAGGCAAAGCCCCGCCCAGGGTCAGCCAGTTGAAGCGACGAGAGTCCTAGGTCGAATAGAACCCCGTCTGCGGGGACAAAGCCGTGAGCTCGCGCGACCTCTGCCAGTTGACTGAAAGAGCTATGTACAAGCCCAACCCGCCCGGCGCAAGAGGCCAACCGTGCGCCAGCCACCTCCAACGCCGCCAAGTCCCGATCCAGACCTAAGAGACGTCCATCAGGAGACGAGGCCGTCAGTATCCCAGACGCATGTCCACCGCTTCCTACCGTTGCATCTATGTAGCGACCGCCTGGCCTGATCTGCAGGCCATCGAGCACCGCTTGGAAAAGAACAGCGACGTGATTCCTCTCCATTCTGCTCTCTTGCCGCACGCCGGGTTCACTGGAACGCCAACTGGGATAAGGGGCTGTACCGTTCAGATCCCCAGAACAGCCCATCCCTCGATATCTGCATCGTATCCCTCGACGCGCCCGCGTTCTTCGCCCCAGGCGCCGGGGTTCCAGACCTCGATATGGGTATCCAGGCCAGTGACGACGACATCACCATCAAGACTCGCATACTCTCGCAAACGGGGAGGAATCAGCACGCGGCCCTGCTTGTCGAGAGCAGCATCGGAGGCATTTGCAAAAACAAAACGGCGGAAAGCACGAGCATGCCGGTCAGTCACCGGCAGACCGCTCACCTTCTCCGCCAACTTGTTCCACTCCTCCATGGGGTAAATCACCAGACAAGAATCGATGCCACGGGTGACGACAAGGCCCGCAGTCAGATCGGCGCGGAACTTGGCAGGTATAGTCAAGCGCCCTTTCTCGTCAATGGTGTGGGCAAACTCTCCCAAGAACATAACGATGCACTCTCCCACACAGGAA
>DAOUDX010000047.1:0-3906 GCA_034430835.1 Anaerolineae bacterium | reverse complement strand
AGTGGTCAGTTTCCTGCTCTTCAATGGCTCGTCGGTGATGTGGCAGGGAGGATACGCGGTTGGACCCAGGTATCTTGTCCCTATGCTCCCGTTCCTGATTCTCCCGTTGACGCTCTTCGCTGGAGGATGGGGTGAGCGAGGGTGGGGCAAGATCCTCACCATTGTGTTCTCCGCTTGGTCGCTCTTGGCCGTGTGGGTGGAGACGATCGGCGGGCAGCAGTTTCCGGACTACACTCCCAACCCGCTCTTTCGATACTCCCTACCGCGGCTGCTTGCGGGCGACATCGCACGCAACTTTGGGACATTGGCTGGGCTTTCCGGCTGGCTCAGCCTGGCGCCTCTGATCGCAGTGCTAGGATGCCTGTCCTGGGTGCTCGCGAGACAGTTGATGACGAGAAAAGCGGCGGTCCAGGAGAGCTCATGAGACGCTGGCAAAAGGTTCTCACCGTTGCCCTTGCGGCCGGGGTGCTGCTGGTCGCGTCCGGCTGGGCGGTCCGGCGGTCTCCGGCGCTGAAAGAGGGAGTACGGACGGCTCTCCAGGCCACAGGTCTTGACGGTGTGGTGATGCCCGTGCTGGAAAGGGCGGGTCTGGCGACACCACCCCTCCCCGAATACTGCCTCCCCATCGTTCCGACTGACCGCGTCAGCGCGCGGAGGCTGGTGGTGGTGGCACTGCACGAGGCGCTCGAACGCTCCGACTATGAGGAGGCCGCCCGTCTGAACGCGATCCTGGCTCAAGAGGCTTACCAACGGGCCGACCGCGTACTCGAAGCCTGGGAGCAGGTGCGCGATCCAGAGACGGGTTTGGTGCCGTTCGCAACGCATCCTCGCACGGCGCGTTGGGAACCGGAACATACCGCTGCAGATCTCTATCCATTCCTTCTCCTCAGTGCACACCTTCTTGATTCGGAGAGCAAAGATCTATGGCTGGAGACAATGTACAGCGAGCGGGAGATCTGTGGCCCAATGCCGTGCGTCGTGCATTTCAGGCCCACGCGGGTAGAGGAGCGGGATCTGCCTGAGGTAGTCTTTGGTGCGTCCGAGTACGCCAAGGATGGCCTCTTGGCCATCACCGAGCGCCTCGGCCCCGGCCCCTGGCTTGAGCGCCAGGAAGAGATAATGGATGCTCTCCTCGACGACGCCCGGGTGCAGACGAAGGTGGGTCTAATCTGTTCGAACGAGGCCGAGGTCAACGGTGAGATGCTCCAGGTTCTTTCGCGGCTGTATTGGATGACTGGGGAGAATAGGTATCTGGAGATGGCAGAGCGCATCGCGGAGGCATACCTATTCGAGGTGTTTCCTCATACAGGTTACCTGCCACCCATGTATTGGGATTTCGAGGGCGAACAACTGCTGTCATCACATAGTGAGGTTCGCTTCCGCGATCATGGTTCCGAGATCATCCCAGGGCTGGTTGAGCTCTACCTCTTGGAGAAGGCGCAGGATCGCCCTCAAGCAGCGCGTTACCGGGAGCCACTCCAACGCATGTTGGATGCCACCCTTGCCAGCGGACGCGCGGACGATGGCCTTTGGTACAGCATTGTGGACCTGGAGACTGGGCAGCCGGTTGATAAGGGAGTCATTGATACGTGGGGTTATATCCTCAATGCTTACCAGGCCTTTGACCTAGCAGAGGGAACCGACACGTATGCTACCGAGATCGAAAGCGTGATGCAGGCTGTCACCACGTACAAATCCTTCACTTGGGAAGGACAGTTGCAGGATGGCTACGCCGATACGCTCGAGTCGATGCTATACTTGCTGCCGTGGGTTGATATCCCGGAAGGTCACCGCTGGGTTGACGACGAGATCGAGGTGATGTTTGCCAAGCAGCTCTCGTCCGGTTTTGTCGAGGAGTGGTACCTTGATGGGAACTTTAGCCGCACGACTCTGCTGTATGCGGCATACAAGACTCAGGGGATCACATATCATCCTTGGCGTTGGGATGTGCAGGTAGGAGCGGCGTATGATCGGGACAGCGAAGCGCTCTACGTGTACGCCAGCGCCGAAACGCCATGGGAAGGCCGATTGCAGTTTGACCCACCACGGCATCGAACTATTTGGAATATGACGTATGAGTACCCCCGTCTAAACGGAACGCCGGAGTGGTTCGTTGTCGAGCCTGAGCACTCTTATCTGATTGTGAACCTTGATAAAGGGGAGTCTTCCGTCTATTCGGGTCAGACGCTGGCTGACGGCCTGTTGGTGAGCCTCGGTGGGGAGAACGGAAGGTCCTTGCGGCTGAAGGTGACCCAGCAGTAAGGTCGGGGAACAAAGGCGAGGGTTCAATAGACAAGGTCTATGAGCTACTCTTTGAGGGGAGAAATTGTGGAATTCGTTCAGAAAATTAGGGGTTCCATTGCAGACCACGATCTGCGATCGGTAATGCGCAAAATCAAGGGTCGGCTATTGATCCTGGCAACGTTCTGCTTGATCTTCCTGACCTCAATCCCTGTTGTCTATGGCTATCTTACTACGCCCTCCGACAAATGGTTCTCGGGTGTGGTCTACAATGTTCACGACACAGCGCAGTACTTTTCCTGGATGCGTGAGTCGGGACACAAACTGCTGATCGAGAATCGGTTGACGTCGGAGTCCAACCGGGCGATTTACCTCAACTTGCACTGGTGGATTCCTGGGCGATTCGCAGCTTTGTTGGGGCTGTCACTTCCGCTGGTCTATCAGCTCTTCCGGTTATTCGCCATACCATTGGTTACGACCACCACATTCGTCTTTTGTGCCCGTCTTTTCTCCGATCGATCTCGCCGTCGATTTGCGTTCCTGCTGGCGACTCTGACCTCGGGCTTGGGCTGGATATGGGTAGTCAGGAAACACCTCCTTCACTTGTCTGATATCGAGTTTCCCCGCGATGTATACACCTTGGCGGGAAATTCTCTGTGGGTGATGACCGCTGCTCCCCATCTGGCGTTTGCGCTAGCGGTGACTCTGGTAACGCTGCTACTGGCGCTAGAAGGATATCGCAGACGTCGGTGGGCTTGGTCAGTGGGAGCCGGGTTGGTGGCCCTTTTCTTGGGGATGGGCCATATCTATGACCTGGTGACAGTCTGGGCTGTACTAGGTGTGTTCGGCTTACTGGTGACCCTACGAGATGGTTGGTCGTGGCGCGCTTTTTGGCGGCTGGGGGTAGTGGTTCTAATCTCTGCTCCGACATCTCTCTACTGGTGGTGGGTGTCCTCGGATGCCAATCCAATGTGGAAGCAAGCTCTGGCCCAATACGACAACCTGGGAGTGTTCACACCAGACCCGTTCCACCTGCTCATCTTGTTGGGTTTCACCTTTATCATCGCTCTAGCGACGTTCCCTGGCGTCGTTCCCTTGCACCGCCAATCGGACAGGCAGCTTTTCATCAAGGCCTGGTTCTCCATCACTCTTTTGTTGATCTACCTGCCCGTCCGCTTTCGTATTATGCTGTTGACTGGATACCAACTGCCAATGGCTGCATTGGTTACGTGGGGGTTGTTTGACCACATCCTCCCTTGGCTGCAGGAGCGTGTGGGTGGAGGATACTGGAGGCAACTGCTGAACCGGGAGCGCTTGGCACGTTGGCTGCCGATCCTCTTCTTGCTGGTAGTGTTGCCCACTAATCTATACCTTGTGGCTTGGCGGGTGATGGATCTGGGGCGACATGATTATCCTTATTACCTCTATCAGGATGACGTGGAGGCGATGCGCTGGCTAGAGGAGAACACAGATCCCGAAGATGTGGTGCTGAGTTCGTATACCATTGGGCACTACATCCCTGGGCTATCTGGGAACCGCCCTTTTCTCTCCAATGCGGTGATGACCATGGCCTCTCACCGCAAGGAACAGATGGTAATGGCATTCTTTGACTCCACCACACCTGAGAGTATGCGAGAAGAGCTGTTGCTCCAGCATGGCATCCGA
>DAOUDX010000046.1:0-6947 GCA_034430835.1 Anaerolineae bacterium | reverse complement strand
GGGAAATTAGGTGAAGCCAACTTCAGCACTCCTTTTACCCACCATATACGGTAGCGGAGAATTGCCGATGCCCCATCTGTGGTGGTAGTTTTGCCGTGCTTGAGACCGTTTCACCTAATTCCCGATATGAGCGACACTGGTTTCTCTATATGCTTTCAATCTCCTGCCTGTCTTACCCGAGGTCACTGTGAAAGGAATCCCAAGATGAGATCCAAAGCAAAGTGCACGTACTGGCCATTCGCAGCAGCCACAATCAGTCTGGTGTTTATGACGCTAGCCTGTGGCATCATTGCAGACCACTCCCCAACCACCAAACCCCAACCTGAACCCACCCATACACCCACGCCTATGAGAACCCCTACACTCACCTGGACATCTATCCCTACCCCAGCGACAGGAGAAACACGCGGGCAAGTCATCGACTCGCTCGACGGCGCTCCCGTGCCACTCGCGAATGTCCACACGAATCCCCCGACTGAATCCGTAACTGCCGACAGACACGGGCGGTATGTCATTCTTGACGTGGCCCCGGGTGTTTACATGATCACCGCCGCCAAGCCGGGCTATGCGAGCGCGAGCGTGAGCGTCGCCGTGAACGCAGGTAGAGCGACCACGGCGGACATTCACCTGGCAGCAGTGCCGACAGGGGTTCCAGCCCCAACGCCCAAACCATTCCTCACCGACGGCCTCGTGGCTTACTACCCATTCGACGGCAACGCGGATGATGCAAGCGGGAATGGGAATCACGGCATCGTGCACGGCGCAACGCTAACAATGGATCGATTCGACAACGCAGACAGCGCCTACAGCTTCGACGGAGTGGATGACTATATCGTCTCAAGTTCGGACATTTCCCTCAACACTACCTACTCGATATTGTTGTGATTCAATTACACAGGGTCGACCGGCCTTGGTACGCTGTTCCAACGCGGGTACCAGGGATGGTGCTGGTACGAGCCTAATATCAGTATCAGCGAGACGGCGACCTTGAGAGCCGCTGTGACGGGTTGTGAGGGTGAAGGCACAATTGGGACGTTTGACGTCATTCCCGGCAGATGGTATCACGTCGCCGTGGTCGTCCAGAGGAATTCACAAAGGCTCTATGTGAATGGTGAAGAGATATCATCTAGCGAGCACCATCCTATTGCCTTCGCCTATCGGGCTTTCTTGGGAGTGTCGGCGAATCAAGACACCCCCGTGGGCAGCTATTTCCGCGGTACCATCGACGACGTCCACATCTACAACCGCGCTCTCAGCGAATCCGAAGTCCATACACTGTATGAGAGTGAATCCTACTGCGAATACACATGGGAAGGGACGGTGCCACTCAGACGCCATGCGCAAAGCGCGTGCGTGCGATCAAGGCCCTGACGAAAGTGACAGTCTAGCACCGAGAAGCAGACGGAAAACCAAGAGTGCGCCCGCGTTCAGGCGCGCTCTTGCATCGGACCGCGCCCACAAGGTTCTTGCCGGTTGCCAAGAAGAGTGGTGGACTACCCAGGAGTGTTGACGATTTCCAGACCCGTCCGTCTATTCATCAGCAGCAGCCCTGACCTGGCAGCAGAGCGCGAAGCGTTGGGCCAGGCGGTGGCGGAGCTGCCTATCTCTGTGGGATTCGAGATCGGGCACACCACGCCAGATGAGAGCGCCAATATCGACGAGACGCTCGCCTTCATCGAACAGTGTGACCTGTACCTGATCGTGCTGGGAGCCGACTTTGCCGCGCCGATGGGGCTGGAATGGCAGCGCGCGCAGGGCGCGCTCAGGCCCACACTGGCCTACGCCAAGCGCGAGCTACACAGCCCTTCTGCACAAAAGCTCCTGCGCGAATCGGGCGTCGCGTGGACGCCGTTCGAGACACCGCAGGAGCTCAAGGCAAAGGCAACCCAGGCACTGGTGCAGGCGCTGCTCGATCAGGGAGAAACGTTCGGGCTACACGTGGACGATATCGACGGCCTGCTGGCGGTGCTGGGCAAGGAGGGCAAAGCACCCTCCGACGAACCTGACCAGCGTGAGGGGGCCGGGCGTAGTGGGATCATCCTGGGGCATGAGGGGTAGACCGGCATTGACAGATTCCCTTTTCCGCGTATAATGCTGCCATCTCATTCCACAAGGAGGTGTGTATGTCGGCACAAGTGAAAGCAGCTGTTCCCAGTGCTGATCCTACACGCCATGCTCTGGTGGAAGGGCAGTCGTAGTTCTGCATTCTGCACGCGACAACTCCATACAGACACACCCAGGCCACGAGCTGGCGAGCGGGCGAGCGCACACGCTCGTGGTTTTTCTTTGCGGCAGAGCCATCGATGGGCTGCGCCTAGTGTTGGACGAGGCCACGAGCACACGTGGCCTCGTATCGTTTTGTACGAGGGACATGGATAGTGAGTACGCCCATCCGACAGAAATCAAGGAAGCTTGACAACAACCGAGGAGAGAAATGACAGACTCAAACGATACCTTCCGAAAAGCGTTAGGGAATGGTTTGATCCTGCGCGCCGCTGCGAACGCGACAAATGTCGAGCGGGTGGCGGCATTCAACGGAGAGATTCATGGGGAATTGGTCGAATCGATGACGCGCAACCTGTTCCTCCACCACCCCAACGCGCACATCGAAGACCTGATCTTTGTCGAAGACGAACAAAGCGAAGAGATCGTCTCGTCCATCTGCCTGATCCCCTGGATCTGGCGCTACGAGGATGTCGATATGCGCGCCGGCGAGATGGGCATCGTCGGCACGCTGGAGGGCCATCGGGGGCAGGGGTTAATCCGCGCGCAGGTGGAACTCTTCAAGCAGCGACTGCGCGAGCGAGGCTGTCTGCTCTCGCAGATTCAGGGCATCCCGTACTTTTACCGGCAGTTCGATTACGAATACGCGCTGCCGCTGGAAGGTGGCCTGCGGCTCGAATTGGACGATGTCCCCAGATCGCCCGACACCGCCCTCACATTCCGGCAGGCAAGCCTCGACGATCTCCCCACCCTGATGCGGCTCTATGAAGAGGCCGCACAGGACCTCGCCATCCGCGCTGTCCGTGATGAAGCTACGTGGCGGTACCTGCTGACGCACACGACTGGGACAGAAATGGAGCGGGATACATGGATCGTCGAGGACGCTGGCGGCCTGTCCGCCGGGTACGTATGTATTCCGCACCATCCACTCCCCTTTATCAAGGAACTGGTGGTGAGCGAGGTCTCACACCTGGGCTTTGACGCGGCGCTGGTCGCGCTGAACTACGTCAAGCAATTGGCCGTGAAGCAGAAAAAGCCGGGCATCCGGCTCAATCTGCCCGCGGGCTGTAAGCTCATGCAGATCGCGCGCTCGCTGGGCGCCCACGACCTGGGCACCTACGCCTGGCAGATCCACGTCCCGGACATGATCGCGCTTCTGCGCGCCATCGCGCCGGTGATCGAGCGCAGAGTGGCCGCGTCTCCCTTTGCCGGGCTGACGCGCAAAGCGCGCATTTGCCTCTACCGCGAGACGATCCTGCTGCGCTTTGAAGCAGGCAAGTTGAGAGAGGTGAGCAGCCTGGGCTTTACGAACTGGGAAAAGGAGGCCATCCGCTTCCCGCCCCTGCAATTCATCCCGCTCGTGCTGGGTCACCAGACGTGGGAAGAGCTCAAGACCGCCTATCCAGACGTGGACGTCCGGCCCGAGTCGCGCTTGCTGGTGGACACGCTGTTTCCCAAGATGGCGTCGTTCATCTACACCATCTACTAGGAGGCCAATCCATGCAGAAGCCTATGATCGCCTACTGTGGAGAAGTCTGTACGGAATGCTCAGCCTACGTCGCCACGCAGAACAACGATTTGACCGCCCTGCAGCGCGTCGCCGACGAATGGAATGCGACCCAGAGCACTTCGCTCAGGGCTGAGGATTGCATATGCGATGGCTGTCTCGGCGATGGCCGCAGGATCGGCTACTGCCGAACGTGCGAGGTTCGCGCGTGCACCATCGAACGCGGATTGGAGAACTGCGCCCATTGCCCGGACTACTACTGCGAAAAGGTCGTCGTGTGCTTCGAGCACTCGGCGGAGACCAAGGAGGTGCTGGACGAAATCCGCAGGAGCCTGCTGGCACAGTAGCGACTGGGCCCGACAAGTTCGCCGCTTCTCAAAACAATCTTGTTCGGCTATACTTTCGCCAATGTCCGACAAATCAGCCATCATCATCGGCGCGGGTGTGGCAGGGCTTGCGACGGGCGTCTACGCCCAGATGAACGGCTACCGCACACGCATCTTTGAGCAACACATCATCCCCGGCGGCGTCTGCACCGCCTGGGAGCGCGGCGGCTACACCATCGACGGCTGCATCCATTTCCTGATGGGATGCCATCCAGATCGTGGCTTCTACCAGCGCTACCGAGAGGTCGGCGCGCTGGAGGGGAACCGGTTGATCCACGCGGACGACTACCTGCACTTTTTCGACGAATCGACGGAGCGCAGCCTGCAGATCACGCGCGACCTGGACCGGCTGACGCAAGACCTGAGAACGCTTGCGCCCGACGACGATTTCATCGACGGGTTCACCGCCGGCATCCGCGCGATGCAAGGGTTCGACATGGATGTGATGCAGGCCCGCTCGCTAATGCGCCCAATCCCCGCGCCCAAGCACCTCTGGAACGCGCGGCATCTGATCAGGCACTTTGCGCGCTACCGCATCTCGCTGGAAACGTTGGGCAAGCGCGTGCACGACCCGTTCGTGGGCTGGGCGATGAGCAACCTATTCGTGCCCGAAGCCCCCGTACCCTTCATCTTTGCCGTCTTGGCCCAATTGACGATGGGCGGGTTGGCGGTAGTGGAGGGGGGTTCACTGAACTTTTCGCTGGCGATGGCTCGACGATACGAGGCGCTGGGCGGCGAGATCACGTACAGGGCCGATGTTGAGGAGATCTTGGTGAGAGACGACCGCGCGGTGGGTGTGCGGCTGTCCGATGGCAGCACCCACTACGCTGACGTGGTGATCTCTGCCGCCGACGGCTACAGCACAGTCTTTAAACTGCTGGGCGGGCGATACGCGAGTCGCAAGATCCGCGCGCGGTACGAGCAGTGGCCGCTCTTCGCCCCCCTGCTGCTGGTCAGTTTCGGCGTGGCGCGCGAGTTCCCCGACATGCTACCGACGAGCGTCGTCCTACTCCAGCGCCCGCTCACCATCGCAGGTCGCACCGAGCAACGGCTCGTCTTCCGCGTCTTCAACTACGACGCCGCGCTGGCCCCCCCGGGCAAGACGGTGGTGCAAGCCTACATCCAGACCGACTACGACTGGTGGGAAGCGCTCCGAAAAGACCGCGCCCGTTACGAGGCGGGGAAGGCACGCGTCGCAGCGGACGTGCTGGATCGGCTGGAGCATCACCTGCCCGGCATCTCGGCAGGCGTCGAGATGACGGACGTCTCCACGCCGCACACGTTCCACCGCTACACGCGCAACTATCGCGGCGCGTTCGAGGGCTGGCTCGTCACGCCGGAAACGATCCGGGTCACGCTGGAGCATACGCTACCCGGTTTGCGCGGCTTTTACATGATCGGCCAGTGGACGGAGCCCGGCGGCGGCATCCCGGTCGTGATCGACGCGGCGCGGCGGTTCGTGCAAACACTCTGCCGCCAGACGGGGAACCACACCCGCAGAGGGCTTTCCTAGATACGCGGCACACCCAGCACACCAATCGGGTAGGAGGGGGCCTCGCGGCCCCCGTCCTCCCACACCACCGTGCGTACGGGTCCGTACACGGCGGTTTCTCCTACGGTTGTAACACAGCGTACCTCTCGGAAAGGCTTACTAGACCAAGAGTCTTGAACCAGGCTTTGCTCATCGCCTGATGTGCTTGCGGGCAGCCGGACTTCCGCCACCAACCTCTACCAGAGCCAGCCAACTCCCAGGCGCTCCGTTTCGGAACCCCTAAGCAGTGCAGGAAATTGAGCAACGCTTTGGGACGTTTGCATTGCTTCAACCGGACACATCGCAGTTTCCGCCGTATCCACTCATCCAAGCGTCGCAAGTGGGTCTTGCACGCCGCATAGCGGAAGTACGTAACCCACCCACTCAGAAAGGCATTCAGTTCCTGGATCATCATACCCAGGCTCACGCCGCGATTGCGGCGCGTGATAGCTCGGATGCGCTGCTTGACCCGCTCTAGGCTGTGTGGCGCGATGCCCAATCGCCCATCTCGTAACAGACGATAGCCAAGGAACTGCCGTTCTTCCACGAAGGCCACTGCACTCTTCGTGCGGTTTACCCGCAAGCGTAGTCGTTCCTCCAGAAAGCGCGTCACCGAGACCATTACCCGCTCCCCTGCCGCTTGCGTCCGTACGTAGATGTTGCAGTCGTCCGCATATCGGCAAAAGCGGTGCCCCCGGCGTTCCAGTTCCTTGTCCAGGTCATCCAGTAGTAGATTCGCCAACAACGGTGACAAGGGGCCTCCTTGCGGTGTCCCCTCGTCACCGTCATGCCATCTACTCCTGGCGCTCCCTTGTTCCCTTTTACTCGCTTGTATGCCCGGTTCAGGTTCTCTCGTTCACCTATCCTTTCCATTAGCTTGCTGGTCAAGCCTCGTTCACGGTTCAACGCCGTGGATGCTTGCTCCTCCTCGCTCACTGCCGCTTCGGTTCCGCCGTCGCCGCTCGCGCCGTGGCGCACGTCCCCCGTCTCCGCTTCAAATAGCTTCAACTGAGTCCACGTCCCTTGCTGGTGCTCCACATCCATCGAGTATCTCCGTCTGCTCCTTGCCATAGAAGATTCAGCCCTTCGTCAGGGTTTCCCCTCGACTACTATGGCTTCTGCTGACTTCTCTGTACCCCTCCCGTCCTGTTGCCAGATCGGTAGTCCGGTTCGTCCAGACAGATACAGAGACCTCCCAGGGTAAGTCGTGTCTCTTTCACGCAGCACTTGCCGGATTTACCCCTGTAGTTCCCGAATGACTATTGGGCTTAACAGTATTGCGCCTGCTCCCCCAACTACA
>DAOUDX010000045.1:0-6308 GCA_034430835.1 Anaerolineae bacterium | reverse complement strand
CCGGTCTGTGCATCCAGAAAACTCAAGTACGGGCACCCCGCAGGTGTCACCGTGTGCCAGGTTTGACCACCATCCGTCGAAACGCGCGTGCCGCCGTTGCCGCAATGCCAGGCCACCCTTTCATCCACTATCTCCAGTCCGTGGCGGCAGTGCAATTCGCCAGCAGCTTTGGTCCAGGATTGGCCGCCATCGGTGGTATAGCGCGCATCATCGTCGGGTCCGACCGTGATGCCAAAAGCGTCGGTGTGAAAACCGGCCAAGCTCACCAGGTAGGGAGTATAGGCCGGGCCGATGTCACCTTTTAGGTTCTCCTCCGGCAGATTGTAGTATTCGATCTGACGGACCACTTCCCAGCGACCGAGGGAATCGAAGCCGGAGGCAGTGGGCGTAGCCCCAGGCGTTGCCGATCGCGGAGCCAATGCACACCCTTCCAGCACCATCAACCCCAGCGCCACACAGACCACAACTGGCCCATACCTTGAGGACATCTGCATACCTCCCTGCAGAGAACAGGCACCTGCGCAACAGGCAGAACTCGGCGTGGCCCAACGGCGCGGTGGATAGCCCGGCGGGCGAGCGACGCCGAACGGATAGGCTTCGCTCGCCCGGCAGGTTGACAGCATACCACACTATGTAGGGCGACGCCGACTTTGGCAAGCAGCCTATTCGGCTTGCTTGACGAACTGAAGCACCCCCAACCTGGAGGTGTTCTGGTACGACTGATGGGTTGGGTCGTTCCAGGTGACGACGCTGTCTCGCACGCCGTCTCCATCTTCATCGTTATTGACCTGGAAGTCGAACCCGATCCGCATGCCTTCCTGCGGCGTGACCGCGTCCAGCGTGATCGCAAGCTCGACGACGTAGCCGCCCGGCACGATCCGCGTCGCGCTGGTGATCAACTCGGCCGCTGCGGCGCCGTTAAAGCTCTGTTCGTTGTCGTAATTGACGCGGTACTGTCCGTCGTCCGATTCGTATCTCGTGGTCTTGGCGTTGTTCTGGTCCAAAAAGACCTCGAACGAGTCCTGCTCCCAAGGGTTGGTGGCGGCTTTGCTCAGCAGGCTGTCGGACACGACGGCAAGGACGTAGAGATGCTCGTCATCCCACAGCGTCTTGACCCGCGCCGTCGCGCCGCTCTCACCCAAGACCCAGACGGTTGTGTTGACCTCAACAGCATCGGCCCACACAGCGTCTTCGATCCCGTCGATGACGGGTGTGCCCCGTACCGCGACGGTCAACCGGACTGCCTCGGCGAGCTTTAGCGTTCCAAAGTTGACCGTACTGGTATCTTGGCTGTGGGTCGGGTCGCTCCACGAGTATGGCGTATCGGGCCGGCTGCCGTCGGTGATGCACAGGTCAAAGCCAATCTGCCCGCCGGTAGTTGCCGCAGTAGCCAGCGGGAACGCCGCCTCGAACCGGTATCCGCTCGACGTTGTTTGCATGGAGACTATCACGCCGGCGGATGGTGTGCACGCGCCGTCCTGGCACGTATAGTGCACGTCATCGTCCTCGTAGGCTCCGGCCTTGGCGTTGTTCTCGTCGATAAAGACCTCGACCTTATCGCCCGAGCCCGGGGTCGAGTCCTCCACGTCCACGAACAGGTATAGGTAGTCCTCATCCCAGAGAGTCTGGAAGCTGGCCGTGAACGTCTCGGTTGCTTGTAGTTTCGCCCAAGGCTGCATGGTCCAGATGATCTCGGGGTCTCCATCGATCGTCGGCGTTCCGGCGGCAACAGTCATTTGCTGGACGGCCACGGGCAGCTGAGTCGGGTCAACGATGCCCCAGTAGGCAGGCTTGGCCTGTAGCTGCTCGTCAAAAAGCAGCGGCAGGTTGACGCGCGCGATAGGAAAGGTCTTGAGCCACGTGTGATCGTCGGCCATGCCCCAGAACGTCACCGACTGGATGTGCGCCGCCTGGCGCTTGAAGACGTCGAACACCTCTTTGTAGCGGTGGCCCTGTCTGACCAGGATCTCTTCCGGCACGGTCGTGTACGAGTCCGTATCGTTGGTGTATATGCTCACGTCCAACTCGGTGATGTGCTGCTCCACATCCAACTCGGCAAACATCAGGATCGTCTCCTCGATCTCGGCCGCAGACGGATTCTCGATGTTGATGTGCATCTGGTGGCCCACGCCGTCGATTGGCACCCCTTGCGCCCGCAGATCGCGCACCACGTTGTACAGGCACGTGCGCCTCTGCGGATCCGTGGTGCCATAGTCGTTGATGAGCAGCACAGCGTCCGGCGCCACCTCGTGCACCACCTGAAAAGCCGTAACGATATAGTCTGTACCGGTGAGTTCGTACCATCTGCTCCGGAGCATACAGTCCGGCTGGCTTGGATCGATCACCTCGTTGACCACGTCCCAGACATTGACGTCGTCCTTGTAACGGCCGACGACCGCGCGGATATGAGTCTCCAGACGCTGCAGCACCAGCGCCTTGTTCTCTGGCGTCGAAGCCAGGGGGTTGCCCTCGCTATCTCTGAACATCCACTCGGCGGCCTGCTGGTGCCATACCAGGGTATGGCCGTGCACGGCCATGTCATTGTCTCTGGCGAATTGAACCAGTTTGTCCGGGCCTGTCCATCTAAAGTTCCCTTCGGTCGGCTGGATCGAGCCGGGCTTCATCACGTTTTCGGCCGTGAGGCTGTTAAAGTGATGTGTCAGCAGGGTCGCGTGCCGCTCGCTGTCGAGTTGATCTGGCTCGAGCGCCGCACCGACCAGGAAGTAGGGAGAGAGTGTCTCGTGCACCGAGGGGATGTCGGTCTGGACCGATGGCCCCGACAGGCGCGTGATGACGATGTCGTCGATGTAGAAACCGACGAGTTCGGCGTCGGGGCTTTCCACGTACAGGAGCAGTTCTGAAACTTCGCCGCTGAACGAGTACTGCCCTTGCAGGTAGACCCACTCGGCGTCCGTCACGCCGTTCTCGGCACTGGGAGCAATCCACTCGTACTTGGTGCCTCCGCCGACCGGCGTGCGCTGCATAGTGATGATCACTCTGCTGGCGGGTTCTCCCCCAGCCAGCCTCACGTACCCGCCGATCTCATACGTGCTGCCCGGCTCCAGCAACCCCAACATGTTTACGATCGCGCCATGCCAATCGGCTTTGCGATCTGTGGTCAGAAGGCTGTAGGAGCCCGAATGGACGACACCGGTCGCAACGTTGACCGACGCTTCGCCGCGCGGTACCCACCCTTGCGTCGTGCCATCTTCAAAGTCATATACCCTGGGTCCCTCCGTAGAAGGGATCAGTGTGATCGTGATATCGTCGATGTAGAAATCGACGAGCTCTTCATCGGGGCTTTCCACGTACAGGAGCAATTCTGAAACCGCGCCGCTGAACGAGTACCGCCCTTGCAGGTAGACCCACTCAGCGTCCGTCACGCCGTTCTCCGGACTGGGGGCGATCCATTCGTACAAGGCATCCCCGCCGACCGGTGTGCGCTGCATGGTGATGACCACCCTGCTGTCCGGTTCTCCCTCGGCCAGCCTCACGTACCCGCCGATCTCGTACGTGTTGCCCGGCTCCAGCAGCCCCGAAACATCCACGGTCGCACCGTTCCACCCCTCCTTGCGATCTGTGGTCAAAAGGCTGTAGGAGCCTGAGTGGACGACATCGGTCGCAACGCTGACCGACGCTTCGCCGCGCGGTACCCAGCCTTGCGTCGTGCCGTCTTCAAAGTCGTATTCGCCGGGCGCCGCAAGTAGTTCGACGGTCGCAGACGCCTCTGGCGTCACGATTTCGGTAGGCTCAATTGTGGCCGTCACATCGGGTTGCGGCCTGGGCCTGAGCAAAAGGCCAACAATGGCAGCAAGCACCACGAGCGCGATAATGACAAAAAGCCAGATCCTTCCTGTGAACAGTCTCTTGAGCATTTTTCTCTCCTCGTATGATTCTTCTGAAAAAGCCTCTGGAGCGAGCAGGCCTAGGCTGGCCGAATAGAATCAGCTTCATCCTTGACAACTGTGTATCGACATAGGTGGGATGATAACACGTCTTCCGCGAAACATCAACCCTTATCACCTCGGAGCAGGGTTGACAACGCCTTCACCTGGTGTCCGGCTGGTCTTCGGCAACGGGAGGTCGCACATCGTCAGAAGCGGGAAGGAAAGGCAAGTGCGGACACTTCGCGTCCGAGAGAACCAGACAAGGCAACCCCGCCAAGCAAGTGGCTATCCCTTGGACAAGCTCAGAGGAACGGACAGGGCATTTGTCGGAGGTGTGAGGGCGTCGTCGTGTGCTGTGCACAGCACCGACGAGAATCTATCTATCCTTCGGCTTCGCTCAGGATAGATGCTGGCTAAGGCCCAAGCGACTCTCTCGATCAGGACCGTCTGCGCTGCTCTGGCGGCAGCGCTCTCATGGCAGCGACTGATGAACCTCGTCCAACACAGCCTTTGCCTCCCTGGCTGCCTCCGCCCATCTCCCCGCCATCCATTCTGAAAACATGGCTTCCAGCTTCTCACAGGGGTATTCCTCGCAGTGGCCGCAGTTGGCGAGACCTCGCTCCATATTGCAGGCGCGGACACCGCACTCAAGCGCCCCACTGCGTAGCTGCTGATCGTTGCTGGCCAGGCAGCCGTCGCACGACCCGCCATAGTATTGGCACTCAGTACAATCGTATCCGCAGTAGGCAATGTACTTGTCCACCGGGCTCTCTTCCGTGAGGGCAGGTGTATTGGTGGGAGCGGGGGGAACGCTGGTCGGGGTAGGTGCGGGCGTATTGGTGGGAGTGAGTGGTGTGTCGGTCGGCGAGACAACTGCTTGTCGCCTGGGGCTACAGGCGACCAATAGGCCCGTTGCTGCTGCTATCTTGAGAAACTCCCGCCTGCAGATCCCCCGCGAGTGCGGGCATGGTCTATCACAACTATCATTTGGCATCTGTTTCCTCCCTGTAATGTTCAGTAACTTACTGCGTTGAGCGCAGGGTACACCACATCCGTACCTCCTTGAGCCCTATTCCTTTCCCCCCACGCTCTCTCTTCCGAGTCTATCTCGCGATCAACCGCGCGGCCAACGGCAGTCTGATGAACTGCAGTGGCCGCCAGGCACTACGCCTGGGATCGCGCCAGCTTCAAGGTTCAGAAGAATCTTCGGGGTCAGTGCGCCAGCGGCCAGCCCAGATGCACAGCACTCTTGATAAGTTTGTCATGAGGCATACCTGGGGCTAGACCCCTGCTGCTTCGGCTGCAAGGCTCTTTCGTGACCCCGCCACGTACGCCAGCGCCGCGCCCACCGCAAACAGGGCGGCGTTCAGGATGAACGGCAAATCCTTGCTGATCTCCGAAAGCGTTCCGGCAATCCAGCCAAACGGTGACGTGAGCAGGATAATGCCCACGTACAGAATCGACTGAATGCGGGCGCGTTCCTTCGCGTTGATGGTCAACACCATCATCTGGTCTACGAGTGGGCCGACGGCGGCGAAACTGCACGCTTCCAAAAAAACACTCAAGATCAGAGAAGGATACCCCAGTTCGGGGGTGGTGATCAGCACCACCTGGCTGGTGACAAAACCGAGAAACCCGACCACCATGGGCGCTTTGAAGTGCATCTTCTTGAGGCGCGGCATCACCACAAAGAAGAATGCCAGCATGATGGCGGATCTGATGAAGGGGAAGACGGCGATATGCTCGGCGGGGATGTGCAGCTTCTCTGTGACGATGATGGCCCAAAAGCTGCCGCCGATCAGGCTGGCAATGCTGATCACGAGCATGATGCCGGCCGTGTACAGGGTCTGCGGAGTGCGGAGCAGTTCGTGTAGAACGCCCTTGTACTCTCTCAAGATGTGGAACACGCTTTGGTCGCGCGTCTCGTGCAGGCGGACTTTGCCCTGTGCGGTCTCCTCTGTCATCCAATAGGTGACGGCTGCTTTCAGAGTGAACATGAACGCCGCAAAGACATACAGCCCGCGTATGGTGGGGACGAGGGAAAAGATGCTGATCAACACCCCTGTCAGCGGGGTCACAAACCCCACCAGCAGATTGGCAATATAGATCCAGGTGTAGATATCCACCAACTGGCCGGGTTCGGCATCCTCCACCAGCAAGCAGGTCCAGGAATTGTGCGTGACGCGGTAGACGCTGTTGATGATGCCCGCCGCCAGAAAATACCAAAAGCTCTGCGCCACCGCCGAGATCAGGGCCGGAATCGACCACGACAGGATGTCAAAGATCAAGGTGGTGCGACGGCGTCCCAGCTTGTCGGTTACTGCGCCGCCCAACAATGCTAGAACGATCTGGAAACCCCAACTGATGCTGAGAATCAGGCCGATCTGTCTATCGGCCAGCCCAAGCGCCACCATGTAGACG
>DAOUDX010000044.1:0-7593 GCA_034430835.1 Anaerolineae bacterium | reverse complement strand
GTGGTGCTGCGGGCTGCCAGTGGCCTTCCCGAAACGCTGCTCGGCGAGATGACATACATGGCCGGGGAAGGGCTAACGGGGCAAGTTATCCAGGGCGGGACAGCCATCCAGATACGCGAACCGGATGCGGTGGAGAACTGGGATGATCCCCACATTGCGGAGGTCGCCTCACACCTCCCCTCCGGCATCTATCGTTCCTTCGTAGGCGTCCCGCTCCAATTGGGCGACGAAATCCTGGGCACCCTGGAACTGATCAACAAGATCCCCAGCGCTCCCGGCCATCGCGACTGGTTCACCGACGACGACGAAGGATACCTGCGTCTGCTCTCCACGGCCATCGGTGGGGTGCTGGAAGGAGCCCGTTACCTCCAGGCCCTGAACGATGTGGGGATCACCGCGATGCGGATGCAACAGGTCGCCTCGCTGGGCACACTGGCGCAGCGCATTCTCCACGAGACAGCAAACCCGCTGGCCGTGGCCCGGCTGGCGACGGCCAACCTGCGCACTGCCCTCCAGGGAGGGGCAGAGACCCCTCCCCCGCACGAGAAGGCCATCGAGCGGCTGGACAAGATCGAGAACAGCCTGGATGATGCCAGCAATAAGCTGTTCAACCTACTCACGTTCTCGCAGCGTATCGGCTTCGTCCGCAAAGCCACCGACTGGAACGACGTGGTGCGCGGGGCGCTCATCTGGCTGGTCGCGGAAAGGCAGTGGCGCAACGTGGAGGTGCACGCGACTTACAGCGAGGGACTGCCGCCACTGCCGATCGAGCCGAACGAAACGTTTGGCGTCGTGGCAACAATGCTGCGCTTGGCCATCGAAGCCTTCGAGAAACCCGGCGGTCTCATCGAGATCACCACTTCCCTGAACAGCAAGGAGCAGCGAGTGCGCACAGAGATACGGGCACTACAACCCCAACTGCGAGAAAAGATCATCTCCGTCCTCGAGCCAAAGGCCAGGGCGCCTGAAGAGTTATCCCCTCTTCGTTTCGAGTGGGCACTGGTGCAGGAAACGGTGGCGAGTCGCTACGGCGGGAGTCTCACTTGGCAAACGCGCGATGGCGATCTACGCTTCGTCCTAGAACTGCCAGTGCAAGCAAAGAGTTAGGAAAGCTGGCGTGGTCACAGATCGGAAAACGATCCTGGTGGTGGACGACGAACCCTTCTTCCGAGAGGAAGTCGTCGCGTTTCTCGGCAACCCTGTCTTTGCAGCGCGGGGCTGGGAAACAAAGGCGGCGGTAGGTGGGGAAGAAGCGTTGGCTATGGTGGAGCAAGCCCACTACGACATCATACTGCTCGACATCAACATGCCGGGCATGGATGGCATGGATCTGCTGCGCGCGATGCACGAGAAGCATTTGCTGGAACGCACGTACGTGATCATGCTCAGCGCCTACGGCGTATATGAGAACGCCGTCGCTGCCATGCGCGGGGGCGCCAAGGATTTCGTCAACAAGTCCGAGCCGCTGGATCAGTGGATCTTGCGCATTGAACGCGGCCTCGAGTGGCAGGAGTTGCGCCACCGCAAGCAACAGGTTGAGGAGGAGTTGCGCCTTCTGGCACGCGAGGTGGGCCACGACATCGGCGGCACCACCTACTTTGTGCTCACGCAGCGGGTCCAGGTATTGAGTCAGTTGGTGGCAGGCAGCCCGGAGGGCGAGCGATCCATCGACGTCATCAAGGAAATACTGGAGCGCATCAAGCGCTTGGCCGACGATCTAGGCCAAGTGGCCGTGGCCCTCGATAGCAGCGAGTTCTGGCGCTGGGAGCCCCTGAATCTCCAGCATCTGCTGGAGCGATTGACACAGGAATTCAGCTTCGGTCACCCCAAGGTGACCATCGTGCGAGAGTGGGACGAGACCGTCCCACCGGTGCGCGGCAGCCGCGCCCAGTTGGAAAGGGTTTTTCACAACCTGTTGAGCAACGCCGGCCGGGCCATGCCCGAAGGGGGAACGCTCACACTGCGTACGCAGCAGGAGAACGATGGATGGGTCGCCATCGACGTCGCGGACACAGGTGTGGGCATCCCCCCAGAGATCCAGGAGAAGGTTTACCGCATTGGGTTCTCGAACTGGAAGGGGGGGCAAAAGGGCAGCGGCCTGGGGCTTTACGTCGCCCGCAGGAACGTCGAGAACCACGGAGGGCGCGTCGAGATACACAGTGGGGTGGGCGAAGGCACAACCGTCACCGTTCACCTGCCCGCCTGATCGGAACGTGCTATCCCCGGCACGACCCAAGCCCAGCGATCGTGAAGCCGTGGCGCTTCGTTAAAACTATGAGGAGGTCAAGTTAATGTCAGCGACAATATTGGTAGTGGACGATGACGTACTCGTGCTTGAGAGTCTGGAGGACTATTTGAAGCAGGCAGGTTACAACGTCGCGGCGGCCAGCGCCGCCCGCGAGGCGATCGAACAGGCTCGCGAGATTCCATTTGACGTGGCCTTGCTGGATATGAAGATGCCCGAGATGGACGGGTTCCAGGTAGCAGCGATGCTGCGCCAGCTACAGCCCAGCTTAAGGGTGATCATCTTCACCGGCTACGCTTCCCTAGAAGGCGAAGCGCGCGCCGCACAACTGGACTTTTACGAGTACCTGCCCAAATCAAGCTGGCACGACCTGTTGCTGCCGACCATCGAACTCGTCCTGGAAGAGCCGGAGCGCCGGCTGCCCAAACAGCGTCCGGCCGATCTTGAGAAGGCGGCTAAACAGTACATCGACGAGAGCAAATGGGAGCTGGCAGCGATAGCCTACGAAGAAGCTGCCCGCATCGCCGAGTTCATCCACGAGTGGGAAAACGCGGCCTGGCTCTACACTCAGGCGGCAGAGAACATGGATCGCGCCCGCGGCGATTCGGTGGAAACTCAGCGGCTCCAGGAGCTGGCAGACTGCGCGCAGCGCATCGCGGACGAAGGAACCACGGACTGTCAATAGCACCGCTGCGCAGAAGGCGGCCTGGCAACTGGTTGACTGAGGGCTGGCAGACTGGCGGGTTAGTAGCCGATGAAATGCACCAGTTGCCAGCTCGCCAATCGATCAACCGGTTATCTCGCCTGCTTCCCTACCCGATTCTATTTCTGGCGTTGGGCTGTACCCTTTTCTCCCTACCCCCCACACCCACCCCCTCACCGACGCCAACTCCCATACCCTCCCCAACGTCACGCCCCACGCCCACGTCCGAACCTGCCGACACCGGCTGGCAGCCGTTGCAGCCCGGCGTCGAGTCGCGCCAGATGCTTGTGGGGGCAGGCTCTCCCTCAACGGCGCCCGGTGCAGGCGTCAACGAGCGATTGACCATCATGCGACTCGATCCCAGCGCCGTGCGCTTTCGCGTCCACTACGACCCTGACAACCCCCTGACGGTGCGCGGCTGGGCGGAGCGGCTCCAAAAGCCGCTGCTAGTCGTCAACAGTGGCTACTTTACGCCGGAGAACGAGACCACAGGGCTGCTCATCAGCGACGGGAAAAAGTGGGGTGCTGCCTACGGAGACTTTGCGGGACTCTTCGCCGTCACCGCCGACGAGCAAGTGAGCGTGCGCTGGCTCAAGGACCAGCCCTACGACCCTGCCGAACCGCTGGCGCAGGGAGTGATGTCGTTCCCGGTGCTGGTCAAGCCGGGCGGCGTGATGGGCTTTCCCGCCGACGCCGACGAGGGCACGCCCGCCCGCCGCACCGTCGTGGCCCAGGACTTTGGCGGGCGCATTCTGCTCATCGTCGCGCCCAGGGGCTATCTCAGTCTCCACGAGCTGGCCGCCTTCCTCGCCGAGTCGGACCTGGGCATCGACGTGGCGCTCAACCTGGACGGCGGCTACTCCACCGGGCTGTGGCTCGAGGCCGACAAAGGACCAGCGAGAATAGACTCCCGCGTTGCAGTGCCCTCGGTCATCTCCGCTGAAACCCGCAGGGAAAGTCACTAGCAGAAACCAAACCTTTGCCCCCACCATGGCGTATAAGGTTACAGCGATCATGACAGACCGGCTGGCTCAATGACCCAAGACCCAATCGAGCGTGCGCTGGCAGGCGACGAAGCCGCCGCACGGCAGTTGCACGACGATCACTACCCAGCCGTGCTCCGGCTGGCCTATATGCTCTTGCAGAACCTGCAGGACGCCGAAGACGTGACACAGGACGCCTTCATCTACGCCTTCAAGCACCTAGAGAGATACGATGCGAAGCGGGCCTCCTTCACGACGTGGCTCAAGGTCATCGTCACCAGCCGCTGCCGAGACCTGCAGCGCCGCCAGCGCTTCCACTGGCTCTCCTTGCAGCAACTGATAGACACAGGCCACGAATTCGAGGATGAGACAGATGCCCATCGGCCCGACGTGGCGATTGAGTTGATAGGCGCGCAACAGACAGTGTGGGAAGCTCTGGATCAAGTGCCACGCAAGTCACGCCAGGCGCTGATCCTGCGCTACTTCGGGGAGCTTTCCTATCCCGAGATGGCTCAGGCGCTCGGCTGCACAGTGAGTACGGCCAAGTCGCGCGTCGTCTACGGCCTTCAGACTCTGACCCGGCTGCTGGGAGACGAAACTCGGACTGCCCTGGGCTACCATTTGGGAGACGCGACGTGAGCAGACATCTCAACGATCACCAACTACTGGCATACGTGGAAGACGACCTGCCGCCCTTGCAGCGCGAGCAGGTCGAGGCCCACCTGCACACCTGTCCCACCTGCCGCGCCCGTCTGGAGCAGCTGGGGGAAACGGCAACACGCCTGACCACGGCGCTGCACGCGACGGGAAAGCAGGTCCCCATGGCACCGGCACGCTCCTGGGAAGCAGTGAGCCAGCGGCTGGCGAAGAGGCCACGTCCGGCACGCTTCGTTGCCGCGTTCCGCCCCCGCCTGCGCTACGCAGCGACGCTGGTGGCCCTGGCCGTCCTCGTGGCCGGGATCGCCGGTTTGGCGCACACGTTGGCCGTCAACACATCCGATCCGGAGAAGGGCACGCCGACACCACATCCCACCCCCGCCGCCAGCCCGTCTTTCCCGCCCGGCCTGTTGCCCGGACAACATCATAGCCGCACAACGTCCCAGACCTCTCTCCTGATCCTCGGGATCGACGGCGAGCGCGCCTCGTCCAGTGAGACGGACATGCTGATGCTCCTTTATCTGGATCACGAGGCAAAGCGCGCCTTCCTGCTCTCCATTCCGTGCGACCTGTACGTGGAAGTGGACGGCCACGGACGGGCGCGCGCGGGCAGCATCTATGGCTTAGGCGAAAAAGACGAAAGCACCGACGGCCTGACGCTGGCCCGGGAAACGATCTCGGCCACGCTGGGCCTGCCCGTGGACCACGCCGTCTTGGTACGCTTCGAGAGCTTTGTCACACTGATCGACGCAATCGGCGGCGTGGATGTGGACGTGCTTTACGCCATCGACGACGTGCACTTTCCGGACGGCCACGGCGGCTACGCCCCATTCTCTATCCCTGCCGGCCAACAGCACCTTGATGGTGCACTTGCCCTGCGCTACGCCCGCACGCGCGCCGTCCCGGCCCCCGGCTTCGACCGCGCGTTTCGGCAACGGCAGATCGTCCTCGCCGCACAGGAGCGGGTGACGCGGCTCGACCTGCTGCCCGATCTCATCGCCCAGTCCCCGACGCTCTGGACGACCATCTCCGGAAGCCTGGAAACCGACCTATCCTTGAGCGAGGCCATCGAGCTGGCGCTGCTGACGCCGGGCATCACCGCCGCCGACGTCGCCACCGCCAACCTCGACGCGTGCTGCACCGTCGAATACGTCACCCCTGCCGGGGAGCAGGTGCTACTTCCCCAGGCAGAGGCGATGGAGGGGCTAATCCAAGATCTGCTGGAGGAGAAATGACAGCCCGACGACTGACATCCCCGACCATCCTACTTCTGGGGCTGCTGGCGCTGGCAGCCTGCAGCCCAATGGCAAACGTCTCGAACCGCCCAACCCCCACCATCTACTATGCGCCTGCCACGCCTGCCGTCTACGTACCACCGCTGCCGCCTGGCTCGTCCGCGCATTCTCAGCCAACCACCGTGCTTCTCTTGGGCATCGACCGACGCAAAGCCGCCGGTGGCACGAGCAACACAGACACCTTGCTTCTTCTCCATCTCAACCCAACATCCCAACGCATCGCGATGCTTTCCATCCCGCGCGACCTCTACGTTGAGATCCCCGACCACGGGCAAGGACGCATCAACACCGCCTACTCGTATGGCAAACGAGATGGAACAGGTGGTCTGGCGCTGGCCCGCCAGACTGTCTCCAACGCCATCGGTGTCCCCGTCGATCACGTCATCCTGATCGATTTCGAGGTCTTTGTCACCATCATCGACGCCATCGGCGGCGTGGATGTAGACGTGCCTTACGACATCTACGACCCGACCTACCCGGACAGCGGCATCGGGTACGACCCCTTTTACCTCCCCGCCGGTCAGCAACACCTGGACGGGGCCACGGCCCTCAAATACGCCCGCACCCGCGCCACGGCTGGCGGTGACTTTGACCGCACCGCCCGCCAGCGCCAGATCGTGCTGGCCGTGCGGGATCAGGTTCTGAACCTCAATATGCTGCCCGACCTCATCACCCAATCCCCCCAGCTCTGGGCATCCCTCCAGGGCGCCTTCGAGACCGACCTGACGCTGAGCGAGATAATCGACCTAGTCCTCACTGCAAGCAAAGTCCCCACCGATGAAGTCACGACGGGCGCTATAGACGAGAGCTGCACACAGTCTTGGGTCACTCCCAGCGGCGCGCAGGTTCTGGTCCCGCTCCAAGACAAGATCGACGCCGTGGTCAACGAGCTGTTCTCCTCGCCGCCAGCCTCCGCCTCGACCCAGTGACCTTATGGATTCTCGAAGATAGCGAACCGTTCGATCGAGACCATGACGAGCCCTGAGGCCCACTCGAATCTCCACAAGGTAGGGGATTTGGCGTTTGCCATTTGTCATTTGTCGGTTTTAATCTATAATGCTCCCCAATGGTCTTCCTTTTCGCGCTATTGGGTTTGCTCGTCGGCGGCTTGGTCAACCGGCTTGGGACCGACCTCCCCACCCGGCGGAGGGTGACCTGTCCCCGCTGCCCCTACTGTGGACAAACCCGCCCCTGGTGGCAATGGGTATCCCTCCCCTCCTACATCATCGGACGGGCCAAATGTCCCCACTGTGATGCCCCGATCAGGCTGCGCTACCCTGTGGTCGAGATCGTGCTGGCAGTGACCTACGGCTATCTCTGGACGCGGCTCGGCTCCTCCATCAAGCTGCCTCTTCACCTCATCTACAGCGCTGTCTTCGCCATCGTCCTCGTCACCGATTTCGAGCGGCGGCTGATCCTCAACGCCGTGATGTATCCGGCCATCCTGTTTGCCATCGCAGCCAGCCCCATCACGCCGCAGATGACGTGGTGGAGTGCACTGGCAGGCGGGGCAATCGCGTTCATGTTCTTCTTGGGTGCCGCACTGGCGGGCAACACCGCCTTCGGCAGCGGGGCGCTGGGCGGAGGCGACGTCAAGCTGGCGCTGTTCATCGGGCTCATCACCGGCTTTCCACTGATCGTCGAGGCCATCGTGCTAGCCATCATCATCGGTGCGGCTATCAGCCTCACCCTGCTCGTGACCGGCCTGCG
>DAOUDX010000043.1:0-2925 GCA_034430835.1 Anaerolineae bacterium | reverse complement strand
GCTCTCCGATAGGCAGCGCGGCGGGGAATGCAGTATCATGCTTGCATGCGAAATCGCTCATCACGGAGGCGAAATGTCTAAGCCCATCACGGTCGCGATCTTGGTCATCACTCTTCTCATGCTGCTGCTCACGGCATGCAGCAACACAGAAAAGCCAGTAGTCGTGCCCGCTGGGGCACAGGCCGGCGATCTGTCGCTTGAGCCATGCACCTACGAAGCGGAAAAGACCAAGTACGCGGCCGACCGCGGCACACTGGTGGTGCCGGAGAACCGCAGCAAGGCCGGCTCGCGCCTGATCGCCCTGCCGGTCAAGCGCATCCACTCCTCATCAGCAAGCCCTGCCGAGCCGATTTTCCACCTGGACGGCGGACCGGGTGCCAGCAACATGGCCCTCTTCGAGCCTCCAGCCTGGCTGCTGGCGAACCACGATGTTGTCCTGGTCGGCTACCGCGGCGTGGACGGAACCCCCAAGTTGGACTGCCCCATGTTTGCCAAGGCAGTCAAGGGCCTTGGCGACGACCTGCTCAGTCCCGAGTCGCTGGATGCTATCGGGGAAGCGGCCGAGGACTGCGCGGCCCACCTACAAGCCGAGGGCGTGGACTTGGCCGGGTATACCATCCCAGAAGTCGTCGAAGACATGGAATCTGCCCGCGACGCGCTGGGCTACGAGCGCATCGACCTTCTCAGCGAGAGTTATGGGACACGCATCGCCCAGATCTATGCCACCATGCACCCCGAAAGCCTGCTGCGCAGTGCTATGATCGGCGTCAATCCACCCGGGCATTTCCTCTGGCTGCCGGAAACGGTGGACTCCCAGGTAGAGTACTATGCCGAACTCTGTCGTCAGGATTCCGAGTGTGGCGCTCGCATGCCCGATCTGGCTGCGACCATGCGCCGCGTCAACCAATCCATGCCTTCACATTGGATGGGCATTTCCATCGACCGGGGCAAGGTCAAGATGATAGCCTTCGTGCTGCTCTATCACCGCAGCACCGCCCCCCTGATCTTTGATGCCTACCTGGCAGCCGAGCAGGGCGATCCCAGCGGGCTGGCGTTGATGTCCATAGCCTACGACCTCATCATGCCGAACATGATGACCTGGGGCGAGTTCCTCGCCATCGGCAGCAGTGCAGACCTTGATCCCGGCCGCGATTACCGGGCCGAGCTCACTACCCCCGACGCCACGCTCGGGGCCCCGATGTCGCTCCTGATTTGGGGCTCAGCTCCTGATCACTGGCCGCTCATCCTGATGGCCGACGAGTATCGCCATGTGCAGCCCTCCGACGTCGAGACCTTGCTCATCAGTGGTAGCATCGATTTCTCCACTCCGGCTCAGTTTGCCGAACAAGAGCTACTGCCATTCCTCAGCCGGGGTAGACACGTCGTCATCGCCGAGCAGGGCCACACTAACGATTTCCGGCAATTCCAGCCACAAGCCGCCGAGCGGCTGCTGACTAGCTTCTACGACACCGGCGTGGCCGACGACTCGCTGTATACCTACGAGCCGATGGACTTTCACGTCGGGCTGGGTTTCCCGGCGCTGGCCAAGATCGCGTTGAGCGTCGTGGTGGTGCTGATCCTCGTCGTGGCAGCAGTGATCTGGCTCGTCGTGCGGAAAATCTCGCGGCGGCGTGCAACACAGAGACCGGCATAACGTATAGCATAGCGTTTAGCGCTCGTTCACTGACACAACGCCGAAAGGAATCCGATCATGACCACAAGGCTCAAATATGGAAATTGGGTACGTCTACGAGCGCTGTGGGCGCTTGGTTTAAGCGCTTTGGCGATGGGAGTCCTGAGCCTATGTCCGCTCAATCTTTGGATTCGCGTTATCGCTGCCTTACTCTTTGTCGTTTTGTTCGTCAGCTTCCTGTATCCACTCTACACTTATTATATGTTTTCCCCCCGTGGGGGTAATTTACAGGATCGGGTGTATGACTTGGTGGTGAGCAGTCTGGGCAGAGAAGTAGAAGGAAACGTGCTGGACATTGGCAGCGGAAACGGCATCCTGGCTATCAGGCTGGCCCAGGCCTATCCGGCGGCACAGGTGACAGGCATTGATTATTGGGGCAAGAACTGGGAATATTCAGAATCAGTCTGCGAAGAAAATGCACGGTTAGCAGGAATGGAAAAACGAGTTCGGTTCCAGAAAGGCGATGCAGCGGCCTTGGGCGTAGCCGATTCCTCATTTGATGCCGTGGCGAGCAATCTGACGTTTCACGAAGTAAAGACTGTCCCCCAGAAAAGGGATTTGGTCAAAGAGGCGCTTCGCGTGCTCCGGCCAGGGGGGAGATTCGCCTTTGTGGACATGTTTTACGATTTCAAATACTATGGAGACATTTCCGAGTTTGAAGGCTTTTTGAAGGGGTTGGGATTGTCTCAGGTCACCGTCAAACCCTTGGAGCAAGTCATCACGCTGCCAAAACCTTTGATGCACCCGAAAATACTGGGGCGCGCGGGAATTGTGTGGGGACAGGGAAAAAGCGATTTGGACCCGTGAGAGGCTCTATGTTGACGACTATCATCGCTTATGCCCTCATCGCCTTGTTCTTCCTGGCCGTGGAGAGTCGGCGCGAGAACCAGGCAGCGCGCACATTCCGTACCGGTCAGTTCGACCGCAGGAGCCAGCGCGCGCTGGCGCTGGGCCTCGTGGTCGTGGAGATAGGGCTGATCGCGGGTCCCGTGCTCAACCACTTCGGTATAGGCCACGTTGCCTATGGCGGTCTCGTCGGCTGGGCAGGCGTGGCGTTGATGGTCGGCGGCATCGCGCTGAGGTACTGGGCGGGCAAGGCGCTAGTGGACTGTAGCTGAAATTTGGCAAGAAATTGACTTCTGTGATAGAATCCGTCCATACCAATCACGGGAGGATGCCCATGCGAGGTCGGAAGCCACGCGGTGTGATGTTGATGCCGGAAGATGAGGTCG
>DAOUDX010000042.1:0-9322 GCA_034430835.1 Anaerolineae bacterium | reverse complement strand
CTGACGGAAGAGGAAGAGCGATTGCGGGTTTTCGAGCAAGTTCGTGCTGCCTACGGGCCGGTGGACGTGCTCATCAACGGCGCCGGCTTTGGTTGGTACGGATT
Organism: Anaerolineae bacterium; assembly: GCA_034430835.1. GTDB lineage: Bacteria > Chloroflexota > Anaerolineae > B4-G1 > B4-G1 > JAFGED01. The sequence continues at coordinate 9,218 of DAOUDX010000042.1, read as the reverse complement.
CGGGTCGGAGATGCCGTGGTCGCTCGCCTGGCAAATGCTGCAGATCAACGTCGCCGCCGTCGTGCGCCTGACGCTGCTTTTCCTGGAGGGTATGAAGGCCCGTGGCAAGGGGCACATCATCAACGTGGGATCGGTTGCCAGCAGCCTGCCGGCCCAGGGGATCGCCCTGTACGGCGCGACCAAGTCCTTCGTCGAGTCCTTCACCACGTCTCTCTACCGTGAGTTGCGCGGCACGGGCGTGCGCATCAGCCTGGTCAAGCCGGGGGCGGTGGCAACCGAGTTCTTCAAGAAGGCCTCTGCGCAGATCGCCGCGCTGCGCATGCCCGGCGAGAGATTGAGCACGAAACCGGAAACGGTGGCCAATCAGGTGTGGAAGCTGCTGAGGAGACCTGCCAGGGTCGCTTATGTGCCGCGCCTGCTGAGCTTTGTGGCCTGGGTCGAGCCGGCCTTCGGATGGCTGATCGACCAACTGGGGCCGCTGCTTCTACGGCGGCAGGCGAAGCTGGCGCCGGTTCCGGTCAAGGCGCGCCACAGGCGGTGATTCGAAGGGGGCGTGGTGACCACGCCCCTGCCTATGAACCGGCCCGATCGAGGGCCTCCCGCACGCGGTGGGCTACTGCACCAAAGGCGGGCGTCTCTGTGATCTCCATTGTCCTGGGGCGGGGAAGATCGACCCTCACCTCCGCCACGACGACGGCGGGCCGTGCGCCCAGCACCAGCACCCGGTCGGCCAGGAACACGGCCTCCGTCACCGAATGGGTGACCATCACCACCGTCTTGCGGCGGGCCTGCCAGATGCGCAGTAGCTCCTGCCCCATGCGCTCGCGCGTGAGGGCGTCCAGCGCGCCGAAAGGCTCGTCCAGAAGCAGGATCTGGGGATCGTTCACCAGCGCCCGGGCCAGGGCCACCCGTTGAGCCATCCCACCGGAAAGCTGCGTCGGGTAGTATGCCTCGAAACCGGACAGCCCAACCAGGTCGATCAGCGTCTGGGCCTGCTGGCGGGCCAAGTCCTCGCCGACCCCGTCCATTTCCAGCGGCAGCGCCACGTTGTCCTGCACCGTCCGCCAGTCCATCAGCGTTGGCTGCTGAAAGACGACGCCTACATCCCGGCGGGGGTGAAGCACCTGTTTGCCCGCCAGGCAAACGCGTCCTGTGTTTGGCCGCTCCAGCCCGGCCAGCAATCGCAGGAGCGTCGTCTTGCCGTGGCCGGAGGGACCCACCAAGCACAGAAATTCTCCGTCGGCCACCTGGAAGGATAGCCCTTCCAGCACCGGCAGCTTGCCGTTGCGCTCGGAATAATCCATACTGAGATTTTCGACCGACAACAGCGGCTCGCGCGCGCAACTCGCCATCATGCTAAACAGCCCCTATGGCAAATAGTCGTTGGTAAACGCCTTCTCTGCGTCCACGGCTGTGGACAGCAGCCCTGCGTCCAGCATCACGTCCGCCGTCGCCTGCCAGGCAGCGGAGTTGGACGCGCCCAGGGGATCCCCCTGCCAGTACTCCAGGCTGGCCTCCAGCACAGCGCGCTGCACGGCCTCGTTCTCGTTCAGCCCTTCGACGTACTTGCGGCAGATGTCGAAAGCGGCGTCCGGGTCAGCCAGCGTGTCCTCAAGCCCATTCAAGAAGGCACGGGCAAACGCACGCACCAGCTTGGGATTCTCTTGGAGCGTTTTCTCATTGGTGATGATCCCGTTAGAGACCAACGTGGCATAGTCAGCCACCGCGAACTGGACGATCTCGTAGCCCCTATGCTCCAACTGAACCGGCTCGTTGTTGGCATAGACCACCGCCGCATCGACTTTCCCTACAGTGAGTAGGTCGATCTGGCCATAGCCGACGACCTCCAGTTGCACATCCTCATCCGTCAGGCCGCTCGCCGCTGCCAGTGCCCGCCAGCCGATGTAGCTGGCACCAAACATCTCTGGAATACCGACCCGGTGTCCCGCCAGGGCGGCAGGCTCTTCCATACCAGCTTCCTTCAGGGCAACCACGGCCACAGGGAAGCGCCGCCACCAGTTGACGAAGGTGACGACGGGCAGTCCCTGCTCCCGTGCCAAGAGCACCTGGTCGCCGCTGGCGATAGCAAAGGGCAACTCTCCCGCTCCGACCAACTGCACGCCATTGGTCTCCCAACTATAGTCGAACTCTAGCTCGATCCCCTCCTCGGCAAAGTACCCCCTCTCCACTGCCACGTACACCGGGGCAAACTGCACGCTGGCGACGTATCCCATCGGCAGCCGGATACTGGTCGATTTCGGCCCACAGCCTGTCAATCCGACCAGCAACGTGATCAGTAGCCCGAACAACATGATCCCTCGTCTCACTTTTGCTCCTCCTCGAATTATGATTTTACACCGTTTGAAGTTTCAATGCGCCAGCGGAGCAGCACGCGCTCCACCAGTGCCACGATGCTATAAAGGAACGTAGCCAGCATCATCAGTGTACCGATGCCTACAAAGATCATGGACGTATCGTACAAGTTCTGCCCCTGTTTGATCAGGTATCCTAATCCTTGAGTGGAAGCGACGAACTCGCCCACTACCGCGCCGATGACGGCCAGGGTCGCTCCCACCTTGAGCCCGCCCAGGAGCACCGGCAGCGCTGCGGGCACCTCCAGCAGCCAGATCGTCTGCCAGCGACTGGCCTCTAGCGCGCGCATCAGGTCGTGCAGGTCGCGCTCCACCGAGCGCACGCCGACGACGGTGTTGACCAGGATCGGGAAAAAGACGGTGAGCGCGCAGACGACGACCTTGGACAGCATCCCGGTTCCGAACCAGATGACCAGCAGTGGGGCGATGGCTACGACGGGGATCGACTGGGAGGCGACGATGAAAGGGGTCAGCACCCGTTCCGCTATCGAGGAATGAGCCAGTTCGTATCCCAGGAGCACCGCCACCAGCGCGCCCATCGCCAGGCCCGCCAGCACCTCGCGCAGCGTCATCCACGTGTGGTGCCAGAGCGAGCCATCGGCCAGTAGTTCGCCCAATCGCTCTGCCACGGCGAGCGGCGGCGGCAGGATGAAGGCCGGGTAGCCGCCCAGCCAGGCGATGCCCTGCCACAGCGCCAGGAATACGACAAAGCTCCCCAATGCCAGCCCGATCCGCGATACGTACTTGCCGCTCATAGTCTGCTCCAAAGAAACGCCCCGTGGGGCGGAACACCCACGGGGCAAAGATTGGCAGCCTTGTCGTAACAAAATCCCCGAAGATTTCGCGGATGCAAGCATCCGACATCTCCGGGGCACACGCTAACTATGTATGCTGCACACCTTCTCTCGTCCGGACTTTTACCGTCGGCTCCGGCTTACACCGGATCAGCCGCCTGAGCGGCTCGCGGGCTCAACGGACCTGTGTTATGGGTCCGCCTAACCGCCGGTCGGGAATTTCACCCTGCCCCGAAGGTCGTTACTGGCAAGGATTATACGTGCTTTGGCCGATCTGTCAAGCGGTTATCCCCAGCTCTCTCCCTACCTGACCGAACTTTTCCAGGCCATAGTCCAGGTCGTCTTGGCTGAGCATGGTGGAGACCATCACCCGGATGCGGGCCAACCCCTGCGGCACGGTGGGGAAGCCGATGGCCATGGCGAAGACGCCTTCCTCGAAGAGGCGGCGACTGAACGCCTGGGCCAGCGGCGCTTCGCCCAGCATCACCGGCGTGATGGGGGTCTCGCTGTGGCCGGTATCGAAGCCCAGCCGCTTCATCTTTTCCTTGAAGTAGCGCGTGTTCTCCCACAGCCGATCCACCAGCGCGGTCGATTCGGCCAGCACCTCGACGGCGGCCAGGCAGGCGGCGGTGTCGGCTGCGGTGACGGCGTTGGAGAAGAGGAACGGCCGTGCCTTCTGCCGCAGGTAGTCCACGACGACCTTCTTGCCGGCGACCACGCCGCCGATGACGCCCAATGCCTTGGAGAAGGTGCCGATCTCGACGTCGAACTTGCCGTGTAGCCCAAAGTGATCGACGATGCCGCGCCCGCCGTGGCCCAGCACTCCCTCGCCGTGGGCGTCGTCCACCATCGTCATCAGCCCGTACCGCTCCGCCACCTCGTAGATGCGGTCGAGCGGAGCCACGTCGCCGTCCATCGAAAAGACGCCGTCGCTGATGACCATGCCGCGCCGGTAGTCCGATAGGTACTCCTTGACCTGGGCTTCCAGGCTGTCGGGGTCACGGTGCTCGTAGACGATGATTTTGGCCCGGCTCAACCGGCAGCCGTCGATGATGGAGGCGTGATTGAGCCGGTCGGAAAAGATGACGTCCTCCTTGCCCACCAGCGGCGGGATGGCGGCCTGGTTGGCGCAAAAGCCGGATTGGACGTAGAGCGCATCCTCCACGCCCTTGAACGCGGCCACCTTGCGCTCCAGCTCGGCGTGCAGGGTGAGCGTCCCGGCGATGGAGCGCACCGCCGTCGGGCCGACCCCGAAGCGGTCGAGGGCCTCGTGGGCGGCCTGCACCAGGCGCGCGTCGCTGGCCAGCCCCAGGTAGTTGTTGGTGCACAGGTTGAGCACCTTCTTGCCATCGACGACCATCCAGGGGCCAGGAGGCGAGTCGATGGTGCGCAGACGGATGAAGAGGCCGGCTTCTTTTAGCGCCTTGATGTCCTCTCGAATGAAATCAAATTTGTCTGCCATCGCAACTTCCCTCCAGGATAGGCTCACTCGTCCACCCAGTTCATGATCACCTTTCCCGAGTTGCCGGAGCGCATGACCTCGAACGCCTGCTCGAACTCTGTGTAGTGGAATCTGTGGGTGATCACGGGGCTGATGTCCAAGCCGGTCTGAATCATCGATTGCATCAGATACCAGGTCTCGTACATCTCGCGGCCATAGATGCCCTTGATCGTCAGCCCGCTGAATATGACCGTGTTCCAGTCTATCGCCAGATCCTCGCTCGGTATGCCCAGCAGCGCGATCTTGCCGCCATGGCACATGTTGGCCAGCATGTCCCGGAAAGCCTCTCCGCTGCCGGACATCTCCAGGCCGACGTCGAACCCCTCCTTCATCCCCAGCTCCTTCTGCACCTGGGCGATGCTTTTCTCGCGGATGTCCAGAGCGACGGTGGCGCCCATTTTTCTCGCCAGCTCAAGGCGGTAGGGGTTGAGGTCGGTGGTGACGACATAGCGCGCGCCCGCGTGGCGCACGATGGCGGTGGCCATAATCCCGATGGGACCGGCCCCCGTGATCAGCACGTCCTCGCCCAGGACCTCGAAGGCCAACGCCGTGTGAGTGGCGTTGCCGAAGGGATCAAAGATAGCCACGAGGTCTGTCGGTATGTTCGGGTCGGCGTGCCAGATGTTGGTCACTGGGATGGACAGGTACTCGGCGTAGGCGCCGGGCCGGTTCACGCCCACACCCAGGGTAGCGTTGCACAGATGGCGGCGGCCGGCCAGGCAGTTGCGGCAGCGCCCGCAGACGATGTGCCCCTCGCCGGAGACGACGTCGCCGATCGCCAGGTCTTGCACGTTGCTGCCCATCGCCGCCACCGCGCCCACGAACTCGTGGCCGACGACCATCGGCACCGGGATCGTCTTTTGCGCCCAACCGTCCCAGTTCCAGATGTGCACGTCGGTGCCGCAGATGGCGGTCTTGTGGATCTTGATCAGGACGTCGTTGATCCCCGTCTCGGGGATCGGCACCTCGTCCAGCCACAGGCCGGGTTTGGGGTGTTTTTTGACCAGTGCTTTCATCGTTTCGGCCATAGCTTTGAGCCTCCGCTAATGGCTTTTGCCCTGAAGCGAGTATAGTATACGCGCGTGTTTTTTGCAATCGGGTGGGTGTGATATAATCAAGCAGACACAGTGCCAGCTAGCGACTCGCAGGAGGTGGTCGATGGGTGCGGAGCCACGAATCACGGTCGATGAGGAACTCTTCCTGGGCCGCCTGGAAGAGCAAGATATCTTTCGCAACGCGCTGCACGCCGTCTTGGACCCCCAGGAGGAGGACGCGCCGCCCTTTATCTTCCTGCTCCACGGCGAGGGCGGCATGGGTAAGTCGAAGCTGGCGCGCCGCTTTCGCGACATCGCCGCCCAGGAGGTGCCCTTCGAGGGCGGCTTCCACGTCCTGCTGGTGGATTGGGAGTTGGAGCGCGACCGCAGCGTCACGCTCCAGGTGGGGCGGGACGCCATCACGACAGAGACCGTTTTTGACACGCTGCACCGCGCCTGTATTGATGCCCGTTGGGGCCGCCAGTTCCGCGCCTATCAGAACGCCGTTAAACGGCGCCAGCAGGCCGAGCAAGAGGTGGCCCGCGCCCTGGACCGTGAGACCGGCGAGAGCCGCTACGCCGCCGTGCGCGATCTGGGCGCGGCAGGGCTGGCCAAGTTGGTGCGCCTGGGCCTTCCCATCGTGGGCGATACCGGCGAGGCGTTGACTAAGGCGCTGTTGAGCGCGGGCATCCAGGTGGGGGCGGAGCAGGCAGCGCATCTGCGCCAATCGGCCGACGATTTCTTGCGCGCCCGCCTCAAGCCGCAATACTATGACGTCTTCCACCAGCCCAACGAGACGCTGGCCCGTGCATTGGCCAGGGGCCTGAAGCGGGTGAGCGCCGACAAGCCTGTGGTGCTCTTGCTGGATACCTACGAGATCGTCGCTCGCGCCGACCCGTGGCTGCGCGTCGTCATCCAGCACGCCGGGCCGCGCGCGATATGGGTGGTGGTCGGGCGGCACAACCTGGCCGCCAACCGCCCCGCCGACCACTTCCTGGGCTACAGCGCCGAGTTCCCCCAGCGCCTGATCGTGCGGGAGGTGCGCGAGCTGAGCGCCGACCACGTGTGGGAGTACCTGCGCGACCGTGCCCCGGCGCGTGAGACGACGCGCCAGGATGCCGAGACGATCCACCGCGCCACGCTGGGTGTGCCGCTGGCGGTGCAGGCCGCCGCCGACCTGTGGCTGCGCGGCATCCCGCTGAGCGGTATTACCGGAGGCATCCCCGACCGCGCCCCACGCGACGAGATCGTGCGCTTGATGACGCGGCGCGTGCTGGTCCACTGCGACGACCCCGCCGACCGGCGCGCCCTCTATTTCCTGGCCATGCAGCGCCGCCCCGACGCCGAGACGTTGACCGCCGCGCTGCACCCTGAAGGAGATGAACCGTTCGACCTGACGGCCCACCTGGACCACCTGGCGCGTTGCTACTCCGCCGTGCAGTTGGAGGGTGGGGCGAGCCTGCACGCAGCCTCGGGGGCCTTCGTGCGCGAGTACCTGCTGACCGCCGAGGCCCACGCCAGCGACGAAGTTCGATCCCTGGCCCAGCGCGCTGTCAAGGCTGTCCGCGCCCGTCGCCAGCAACTGGAGGCCGACCTGCCGCTGTTGGAGGAGCGCTATGAGAGCGATGACTGGCAGGAGGCCACACTCGACCTGGTGCACTGGCTGCTGTGGCATGACGAGCACGCGGCCTGGCACGAGGCCACTCCGCGTTTGATCGAAGGGCTGGGCTACGCGCCCGACCTGTGCCGAGGGCTGCTGGAGGTGATCGAGGGGTTTCGGCCGGCGCTGGGGAGAGACGGGCGCAAGCGGCTCGATCTGTGGCGGGCCGGGCTGAGTCCGCGCGGGTTAGAGGACGTACAGAGGCTATTGGACGAGCTGACGCGTTGGGTGGAGCGGGCTGCGCCCGAAGACACTCACAACCGCGAGCGGCGCGCGATCCTATCCCTGCACCGTGGGCAACTGCTGCACCGCTGCGAGCAGTACGCGGAGGCGCTGGCCGCCCTGCAGCGCGCCCGGCAGCTCTTGCCCGCAGAGGGCGAGGCGCTCAAGCGCCAGTTGGGCGGGGCGTTTTGCGAGCTGAGCGGCAGCCTCATCTGGCCTGGTGGGGCGGCCGATGCTGCGTATTCGTCCGAAGGCGAGCAGGCAGTCACAGCAGCCATCGAGCTTATTCCCGACCTCCAGGGTGCGCATTATCGTCTGGGGGCCATATTTGCCAGGTCAAACCGACTGAAGCAAGCCATCGCCGCATTCCAGCGCGCCATCGCACTCGACCCCCAGGACGCCCTCCCGCACCACGGCCTGGGCAACGTCTACCGCACCCAGGGGCAGCACGAACAGGCCATCGCTGCGTATCAGAGAGCGTTGGAGATGGGTGGACTTCCAGACAAAGGTGCCAAGGTCTACAACGGCCTGGGCAACGTCTACGGCGACCTGGGGCAGCACGAGCAGGCTATCACTGCATTCCAGCGCGCCATCGCACTCGATCCTAATTCCGCCTACCCGCACAACAACCTGGGCAACGTCTACCGCGACCTGGGGCAGCACGAGCAGGCCATCGCCGCATTCCAGCGCGCCATCGGACTCGACCCCATGTTGGCCGCCGTCCACTACAACCTGGGTCTCGCCTACGCCGACTTGGGCCGGTACGAGGAGGCCATCGCCGCGTACGAGCGCGCCATCGAACTCGACCCCACCGCCGCTGTCCCGCACAACAACCTGGGCAACGTCTACCGCGACCTAGGCCAGCACGAGCAGGCCATCGCCGCGTATGAGCGCGCCATCGAACTCGATCCCAAGGGCGCCACGCCACACCAAGGTCTAGGCGTCATCTACCACCTCTCGGGGCGGCACGATGAAGCCATCTCTGCCTACCAGCGTGCCATCGAATTGGATCCAAACGGCGCTTCATTCCGAGCGTCTCTTGCCGCCGCCTGCCGCGCGTTGGGCCGGCAGAGTGAATACGAGGAGCACACCCAGCGAGCTCGTGAGCTGATGGCGAACGAAGTTGACTACAACAAGGCCTGCATCGAGTCCATCGCCGGGAACGTGGACGCGGCGCTGGCGCACCTGGCGCAGGCGCTGGAAAAAGCGCCTGGCGACCGCGCCTGGGCGCGCCGCGATCCCGACCTGGCCTTCATCCGCGACGACCCGCGCTTTTGGGAGTTGGTGGGATGGGATGACGACATTGCGTAGGGGCGCAGCGTCGCTGCGCCCCTACGTGGTTGGCGCATGCGGGAGGGTGCACAATGTTCGGATATGATCCCAATAAGCATCACAGGCACTCCATTTGCCTGCGTGGTTGGGATTATCGTGACGCTGGGGCGTATTTCGTGACCGTCGCCACGCACGACCGGGCGCACCTGTTTGGCGAGATCGTGAATGGGGCGTAACTGCTCAGCCTCCTGATGAGGCTAATGGTTGAAGAATGGGAGGGCAAAATGGTGAGCCAACCAATGCCATTCTCAGAGCTTCCAATATTCGCTGTTCATTCTTTCGGGCTGTGGAGATGTAGCTGCG
>DAOUDX010000041.1:0-17806 GCA_034430835.1 Anaerolineae bacterium | reverse complement strand
TTCCTTGGGCTGGCTTGACCAACCACTGGTGGCCAGGGTGCTCTCAGAACACTTCCAGAGGATCACAATAAACACAGCTCCAAGTGGTACAACTTTTTGGGGGAACCCCCTAGGTAACTGGTTAGTTTAGATGTCTCTGCTCCTGCATTCACCATTTGTCATTCTCCTCTGGCCATTGCGCGCGCTAACTGCTGTTTATGTCGCTGATTACTTCCCCTGCAGCCGCTCCCGCGTATAGGGCACCAGCCCGCCCGCTTCCACGATCCCCATCACGAACTCGGGCAGCGGCGACGTGCGGTAGGTCTTGCCCGTGCGCGCGTTGGTGATCGTGCCCGCGGTCAGATCGACGGTCAGTTCGTCGCCCTTCTCCGTCTCCGCCACCGCCTCGGGACATTCCAGGATCGGCAAGCCGATGTTGATGGCGTTGCGGTAAAAGATGCGCGCAAAGCTGTTGGCGATCACGCAGGAGACGCCCGCGCCCTTGATCGCCAGTGGCGCGTGCTCGCGCGACGAGCCGCAGCCAAAGTTGTCCCCGCCCACGATGATGTCGCCGGGCTGCACGCTCCCCGCAAAGCCCGCGTCGATGTCCTCCATGCAGTGCTCCGCCAGCTCCTCCGGCAACGACATGTTCAGGTAGCGCGCCGGGATGATGGCGTCGGTATCGACGTTGTCGCCGTATTTCCACACCCTGCCCGAACAGATTGTTCGCGTCAACTTCATTTCGCCACCTCCTGCGGTGCTGTGATGGTTCCGGTGACCGCCGATGCTGCCGCCACCGCCGGCCCGGCCAGGTAGACCTCGCTTTCGGGATGACCCATGCGGCCCACAAAGTTGCGATTTGTCGTGCTCACCGCTCGCTCTCCCTCGGCCAGGACGCCCATGTGGCCGCCCAGGCAGGGGCCGCATGTGGGGGTGCTGACCGCCGCGCCTGCCAGGATAAAGGTCTCGATCAGCCCCTCACGCAGCGCCTCCAGATAGACCGTCTGCGTGCCGGGCAGGATGATGCAGCGCACGTCGGGATGCACCTTCCTGCCGCGCAGGATCTGGGCGGCGACGCGCAGGTCCTCCAGCCGCCCGTTGGTGCACGAGCCGATGACGGACTGGTCGATCTTGACGTCGCCGGCCTGGCTCACCGGGCGCGCGTTCTCCGGCAGGTGCGGGAAGGCGACCTGCGGCTCCATCTCGCTCACGTCGATCTCGATCACCTGCACATAGTCCGCGTCCGCGTCGGCCTCGTAGACGGTGTAGGGCCGCTTGGCCCGTGCGCGCATTTGCGCGTTGTCCACGTAAGCACGGGTTGTATCATCCACTGGAAACAGCCCCGCCTTGCCCCCCGCCTCGATGGCCATGTTGGACATGGTCAGCCGCCCGGCCATCGAAAGCTGGCTCACTACCGGCCCGGTGAACTCCATCGCCCGATAGAGCGCGCCGTCCACGCCGATCTGCCCGATGGTGTACAGGATCAGGTCCTTGCCGCCGACCCACGGCTGCAAGCTCCCGGTGTAGACGAAGCGCATGGTCTGCGGCACACGCAGCCACACGATGCCCGTCGCCATGGCCACGGCGATGTCCGTCGAGCCCATGCCGGTGGCAAACGCCCCCAGCGCGCCGTAGGTGCAGGTGTGCGAGTCGGCGCCCACGATCAGGTCGCCCGGCAGCACCAGCCCCTGCTCCGGTAGCAGCACGTGCTCGATCCCCATCTGCCCCACGTCAAAGTGGTTGACCACGCCCTTCTCCCGCGCGAACTGACGCATGGCCAGACATTGCTGCGCCGACTTGATGTCCTTGTTGGGCGCAAAGTGGTCGGCCACCAGCACGATCTTTTCGGTGTCGAACACGCTATCCACGCCCAGCTTGTCGAACTCGCGCAGCGAGATGGGGGCAGTGATGTCGTTGGCCAGCACCACGTCCGCCGCCACCTCGACCAGGTCGCCTGGCCGTACCTTCCTCGGCGCGATCCCCCTCCTGTCCCCCCTAATAGGGGGGATGAAAGGGGGGTATTCGTCCACCACGTGCGCGCCGATGATCTTTTCAGCTAGCGTATGTCCCATTGGTTCTTCTCCTCACTACTCCGCCACGAATTTCACGAATTGACACGAATTAGAAAATTAGTGAAATTCGTGCAATTCGTGGCAAAACGTACTAGACTTCGCAGGGTGGCTCGTCGGCCACCGACTTGATCAGCTCTGCCGCGGCCTGCACCTGCTCGTCGCTGCCGCTGACGCCGAGCCAGTAAGCGCCCTCGGCCCCATAGATGCCGCCCGCTGCGATGAGGTAGGCTTCGGCCCCGGTCAGCAGCCGGATGGCGTCCAGCTCGGTAAAGACCTCGCCGGGGAAGGGAAACAGGCGCGGGCCTGCAGCGCCCGGCGCATTGCACTGCTCGGCCAGATCGGTCACCGGCTCAAGCACGCGCTTTTCCAGGCCCACAGGTACGATCAGCCGCGCCCGCTGACCGATCACTGCCGGCAGCGCCGCCAGGATCGTCCCGCCCTGCGGGTGGCCGATCTGCACGGCAGGGTGGCCCTCGGCGTCGAAGGCGTTGGCGCCTTTCAGGATCACGTCGCCCTCTCGCAGGTCGCCGGCGACGTCAAAGATGGTCTTGCCCTGCTGCCGCTGGCTGTTGGCGATGACCACGTCGCCGGGAAAATCGATCTGAGCGACCTTGGCCCCCGGGGCCACCGTCACGCCGCGCCGGAACCCCACGCGCGAGAACCCTTCGGCTTGCCCTAGGGACTTGAGGATCTCCTCGGCCACGTAGCCGTTTGTCGTGCCGGCGATGATGACCAGGGTGCCTTTCTCCAGCACGCGCCGGACGTCGGGATGAACCGCCATCCCTTTCCCGATGATGCGTTTGCCCATAGCCGTCGTCACGCAGAATTGCTTCATTGTCCCTTTTCCTCCTCAGATATCTCCGGCAGTTCTGCAAAGAAATGCCTAGTTTTTTCGCGCTACGACCAGCGCGCGGCTCGTCTTTGGCCCCGGCTCGACCGCGCCTTCGGCGAAGGGATCGCAGACGGTCAGAACCGCCAGACCAGCCTGTTCCAACAACGCCCGTATCGTCGCCACGGGATAGCCTCGCTGGACGTGAGTCTCGGTGAACCGTTCCCACAACTGCTCCCGCCGGATAAACCCGTGAAAGACCAACGTGTTGGTCAAACTCTCATAGTCCCAGCGTGTGCGGCTGACGATGAAGCAGTCGTCGCTATCCCAACGGATAAAATCGCGGCTGCCCCAACCCTCCGCCAGGCCAAAGACCGTGTTCGTGTTGAAGACGTAGAGATCGCCGCCGCGCAGCGCGGTCGCGGCGTAGCGGAACGCGGCCAGCAGGTCCGTCTCCTCCAGCAGGTAGTTGAGGCTGTCGTACATACAGGTGACGAGGTCGGCCGGCTCGTCGAGGGCGAAATTGCGCATGTCGGCCTCGACCAGCTTGACCCCTGGCAGCTCTGCCTCGGCGATTCGCTGGCGGACCTGAGCCAGCATCTGCGGCGAGCGGTCCACGCCCGTGACTCGATAGCCGGCCGCGGCAAACTTGGCCGCAGCGACGCCGGTGCCACAGGCCACGTCCACGATGTGATGAATCTCGCCCAGGTCGTGCTCTGCTGCCAGCGCCAATACCCGGTCGGCCATATCCTCGGCAAAGGCCCCCCATCCAGCGCTATCGTATAGCGTAGACAGTATCTCGTATGGCTCTGTCACATTTCCTTCTCCCGACGCCCGCTACTGCCGGCTAGCCGCCTCGCGCCGGGCGGCGATCAGCCGGTTCAACGCGAACATGTACGCCTTGGCGCTGGCGACGACGATGTCGGTGTCTGCGCCATGGCCGCTGAACACCCAGCGCGTGTCCTTGCCGCCATCGTCGGCCTGGATGCGGATGGTCACCCGGCCCACGGCGTCGATGCCCTCGGTCACCGCCTGCACGGAGAACTCGATCAGCTCGTTTGGCTCGCCGATGACGCGGTTGATGGCGCGGTAGATGGCATCCACCGGCCCGGTGCCATGGTCGGCGTCGCAGAATATCTCCCCCTCCGGCCCGGTGATGCGCACGGTGGCCGTGGGGATGCTCAGATTGCCGCAACTGACCTGCACCTGATCCAAGTGGTAGGTCTCCTCAAAGTACATCCCAGCCTCATCGGAGACGATGGCCTCCAGGTCGCGGGTGTCCACCGTCTTTTTGCGGTCGGCCACCTCCAGAAAGCGCTCGTAGACCTTTTCGAACGTGTCTCCGTCCAGCGTGTAGCCCAGCTCGGCCAGCCGGTGGCGCAGCCCGTGACGGCCCGACCGCGCCGAGAGGATGATGGCCGAATCGGGCGCGCCCACGTCGCGGGGGTCGATGATCTCATAGGTGGTGCGCTCCTTCAGCACACCGTCCTGGTGGATACCGGAGGAGTGGGCAAAGGCGTTGGCCCCGATGATGGCCTTGTTGGGCTGCACCGGGATGCCCGTCAGCTCGCTCACCAGACGGCTGATGGAGTAGAAATGCTTGGCGTTGATGTGCGTGGTCAGCCCAAAGACGTCGCGGCGGGTCTTGATCGCCATGACGACCTCCTCCATTGCCGTGTTGCCCGCCCGCTCGCCGATGCCGTTGACGGTCACCTCCACCTGCCGCGCGCCGTTGAGCACGCCGGCCAGCGTGTTGGCCGTGGCCATCCCCAGGTCGTTGTGGCAGTGGATGGAGATGACGGCCTTGTCGATGTTGGGCACGTTGTTCTTGATGCCCGCGATCAGCGCCCCGAACTCGGTCGGCGTGCTGTAGCCGGTGGTGTCGGGGATGTTCACCACGGTGGCCCCGGCGTCGATGACGGCCTCCAGCACGCGGTAGAGATATTCAGGGTCGGCGCGGCCGGCGTCCTCGGTATAGTACTCGACGTCCTCCACGTACTTCTTGGCGTACTTGACCGCCTCTACGCCCATCTCCATCGCGCCCTCACGGGTGGTGCGCAGCTTGTGCTCGATGTGCACGTCGGAGACACCCAGCCCGGTGTGAATCCGTGGGCGTGCGGCGTCTTGCACTGCCTCGACTGCTACGTCGATGTCCTTCTTGTTGGCGCGCGTCAGGCCGCAGATGGTGCAGTTGCGGATCTCTTGCGAGAGGCGCTGCACGGCACGGAAATCGCCCGGCGAGGAGATAGGGAAACCCGCCTCGATGACGTCCACCCCCATCTCTTCCAGCGCGCGAGCGATCTCTAGTTTCTCGTCCACGTTCATCGCCGCGCCGGGCGACTGCTCCCCATCGCGCAGCGTCGTGTCGAAAACGATAATGGAATCTTGAGTACCAACCCCGCTTTCATCCATGACCAATTACCTCCTAATTCCCTCGATCTCCAATCTCTAATCTCTGGTTGTACAGTTCAGTATCTCTCTGCCAATGACCCTGCCTGTATCCAGTCTAATCACGTGCGTGATACTCCTGGGCAGTTCGTCCGTGTCGTGCGTCACATAGATCATGCTGGCATCCAGGTGATCGCCGACCGAATCGACGGCCTCCAACACCCGATCACGATTGCGCGCGTCCAATCCCTGGCACGGTTCGTCCAGAACCAGCAGTTGCGGACGCTTCACCAGTGCGCGGGCGACGAGCGCCATGCGCTGCTCCCCCTCCGAAAGTTGCCGGAATGCCGCGTCGGCGCAGTCCGTGATACCGAGCCGTTCCATCCAGGCCTGGGCCTCCTCCTGCTGCTGCGGTGAACAGCGGTGATAGAGCCCCACCGAGTCGAAGAAACCCGAACACACCACGTCAAAGCCAGTGGCGTCGAAGGGATAGTAAAGGTGCAGCTCGGGCGCCACCCAGCCGATACGCCGCTTGATCTCCCAGATGGACTCGCCCGAGCCCCGCCGCCTGCCGAAAAGTGTGATGTTGTTGGCATAAGCCTGCGGGTTATCGCCCAGGATCAGGCTCAAGAGCGTCGTCTTGCCCGCGCCGTTGGGACCCAGCAGCGCCCAGTGCTCCCCCTCGCGCACCGTCCAGTCGATCCCCTGGAGCACCGGCGTGCCGTTGTAGGAGACGCGCACGTTCTCCATGCGGACCAGGACTCGGCGGTCGGCCCTCTCCCCCTGGTGGCCTGTAGCCGCGGATTCTATCCGCGCGGGGTGCGGGACAGCCGCTGGGCTGCGCGGTTTGGAAACCGGCCCTCTTGCCTTCACCCGGCAGTCCTCCACCTCCAGCACGTGCGTGATGCCCGGTGGGATCTCGTCCCGATCCGTCTCCACCACCATCACGCGCATCCTGTCCTGCGTCAGCCGCGCGATGATCTCCCTCAGCCTGGCCCTGAACTCCTGGTCGAGGCCGGTGAAGGGATTATCGAGGATGAGCAGCCGCGGACTCTTGAGCAGCGCACGGGTGATGAACACCTTGCGCCGCTCTCCGTTGGAGAGCTGGATGGCGTTCTTTTCCAGCAGCGATCCTATCTGTAAACGTTCGCTAACCTCGTCCCGCCGCGCCGTGAACTCGGCAGGGTCGGGAAGGTTGTCAACGACTTGAAACGGGTTAATTTTGTAAACCCGATCGAGCGACAGATACTCCGCGACGGGCACGCCATCCGTGCTTCTATCACTATTCCACCGTGCCTGGTAGAACGGGTCCTGCCATCCCACGACCGATCGCTGCGCGTCGAAGGACACGTAGCCGATCTGCTCCTGCGGCTTGACGCCGCCCTCCGCAAAGTGATAGGCGATCTTCCCCTGCACGACCGGCACCTGGCCGCACACCGCCTTCACCAAGGTCGATTTTCCTGAGCCGTTTGGGCCGATCACGGCCCAGTGCTGGTCCTCCAGGATCTCCCAGCAGGTGTGCTCGAAAAGCACCCGGTCATACAGCCGGAGGGAGATATCATTCAGGGTGATGAACGGTTTGCGCCCCACGCAGCCAGGCCCCCCTGCCTAAATGACCGCTGGCGTCTCCACCGTGCGCTCGTTCCGCACGTTGCCGGTGTTCAGTGTGGTCCTGGGCTCGAACAAAAGCACGTGGGCCTCCTCTTCGGCCACCGGCTTGTGCTCCACGCCGTGCGGCACGATCAGAAACTTCCCTTCCTCCAGCGTCACGTCCCGGTCTCGGAACTTGATGGTGAGCCGGCCCTCGATCACCATGAACAGTTCGTCCTCGACGTCGTGGTGGTGCCAGACAAACTCGCCTTTCACCTTCACGATCTTGACGCACTGCCCGTTGAGCTCCCCCACAATCTTGGGAGACCACAACTCGTCAAATGTGCTGAACTTTGCCGCCAGGTTGACCTTTTCCATCGAGTCTTCCATCCCATCCTTGCACAGAAGATGTAGGCGTGATTTCCACCCGTGCTTTGCACGGCTCGCGCCCGCGGATTGGAATCCGCGCCAACATTGTTCATTGTCAATTGGCTAATTGCTAATTGACCGACCCTACTTCCCCCAATTCTCCGGCCGCAGGGAGCGGACCGCCGCGCCCGCGCGCCACATCTCCGACTCGCGCATCTCGCGCAGCTCCTCCCCCAGCTTCTCCCTGTAGTCGGGGGCGCTGTTGGCCTCAAGCACGATGCGCGTCTGCTCGCCGGCGGCGACGCTCTCGTACAGCCGGTCGAACACCGGTTCCACGGCCTTGCGGAACTCGTGCCGCCAGTCCAAGGCGCCGCGCTGCGCCGTCGTGCTGCAGTTGGCGTACATCCAGTCCATCCCGTTCTTGTCCACCAGTCGGATCAAGCTTTGTGTTAGCTCCTCGACCGTCTCGTTGAACGCCTCGCTGGGGCTGTGGCCGTGCTTGCGGAGCAGGTTATACTGCGCCTCCATTAGCCCAGCCAGCGCGCCCATCAGCACGCCCCGCTCGCCGGTCAGGTCGCTGTAGACCTCCATCTGGAACGTGGTGGGGAACAGATAGCCCGCGCCGATGGCGATGCCCAGAGCGATGGTTCGCTCCTCTGCGCGTCCCGTATAGTCTTGGTGCACCGCGTAGCTGGCGTTGATGCCGCTCCCGGCCAGAAAGTTGGCCCGCACGCTGGTGCCCGATCCCTTGGGCGCGACCATGATCACATCGATGTTCTCCGGCGGCACGATGCCCGTCTGATCGCTGTAGACGATAGAGAACCCGTGCGAAAAGTACAGTACATCCCCTGCCTTCAGGTGCGGCTTGATGCGCGGCCAAGTCAGCTTTTGCGCCGCGTCGGAGACCAGGTACTGGACGATGGTGCCGCGCTCTGCGGCCTCTTCGAGATCGAAGAGCGTCTCGCCGGGAACCCAGCCATCGGCGACGGCCTTGTCCCACGCCGCCTGGTCGCCCTTCCACTGCCCCACGATGACGTTGATGCCGTTATCGCGCATGTTCAGCGACTGGGCCGGGCCTTGCACGCCGTAACCGAGCACGGTCACGGCCTCGTCCTTCAGCACCTCGCGGGCCTTCTCCAACGGGAACTTGTCTCGCGTGACGACATCCTCCACCACTCCACCAAAATCGATCTTTGCCATTTGATTCCTCCTTGTCAATTAGAATTGCCATTACGCGCCGTTGAGATCGCAGCTACCGCTGCCATCGTTACCGCGCACCATTGCCACGCGCCCGGTGCGCGTCATCTCCTCGATACCAAAGGGTTCCAGCAGGCCAATGAGCGAATTGACCCGATCCTCCGGCCCGGTGATCTCGACCGTCACCGTGGCGGCCCCTACATCAACGATTCGGGCGCGAAAGATGTTGGTCAGCTCGATAATCTCTGACCGGCCGCCATTAGCCGCCTTGACCTTGATGAGGGCCAGCTCCCGAATGACGGCCGCCTTACTGGTCACGTCTGCCACTTTTGTGACGTTGATCAGCTTCTGGAGTTGCCTGACTACCTGGTCTACGACGCGATCGTCGCCGCTGACGACGATGGTCATCCGCGAGATGCCGGGCGTCTCGCTGTGGCCGACGGACAAACTCTCAATGTTGTAGTTGCGGCGGCGGAACAGGCTGGAGACTCGGTTCAGCACGCCAGGCTTGTCTTCCATCCAGGCAACTAATGTGTGTTTCATTCCTCTTCCTCCTCGGGTCGGCGGATCATAACGCTGATGGGCGAGCCGGGGACCACCATCGGATACACGTTTTCCTCTTGCTCGATGCGGAAATCGATCAGGAAAGGCCCGTCGGCATTGGCCGCTTGCTCGACGGCGGCTACCACTTCGCCTTTCTCCTTCACCGTCAGGGCGGGGATGCCGTATGCCTCGGCAACCTTGGCAAAGTCCGGCCCTAGCAGCGGCGTGCCCGAGTACCGTCCCTCGAAGAATAACTGCTGCCATTGACGCACCATCCCCAGGTAGCCGTTGTTCAGGACGGCGATCTTGAGCGGGATCTTTTCCTGGACGACCGTCGCGAGCTCCTGGATATTCATCTGGAACCCGCCATCGCCGGCGGTGACCCACACCTGCTGGCCGGGCATTCCCATCTGTGCGCCTATCCCTGCGGGCAGTGCAAAGCCCATCGTCCCCAACCCCCCGGATGAGAGCAGCCCTCGCCGCAGGTGGTGGAGAAAGTATTGCGCCTCCCACATCTGGTTCTGTCCTACGTCGGAGACCATCACCGTTTCGCCTTTTGTCGCGTGCCAGATTTGGCGCACCACGTACTGGGGCAGCAGTTCGTCGGTCTCCCTCATCAGGACGTCTCGCTGGGTCGAGTCCTTTTGCCACTCGTGGATGGTCGCCAGCCACTCTGTGTGCTCGGCGGGTTCGACCTGCGGGACGAGCGCCGGCAGGACGTCCTTCAAATCGCCGATCACTGCCAGGTCTGGTGCGATGTTCTTGCCGACCTCGGCAGGGTCGAGATCGACGTGGATGATCTTGGCCTGGCGGGCGAACTGGTCCACCGGGCCGGTCAGCCGGTCGTCGAAGCGGCTGCCCAGGTTGAGGATGACGTCGGCGTGGCTCAGCGCCAAGTTGGTCGCGGCCTCGCCGTGCATCCCTGCCATTCCCAGGCACAGCGGATGCGTCTCCGGTATAGACCCAAGGCCCAACAGCGTGTTGACGACCGGAACGTTGGCCTTTTCGACCAACGCCGCCAGATCGTCCTCGGCGCCCGCCAGCACCACGCCGTGTCCGGCGATGATCAGGGGTTTTTCGGCCTGGTTGAGCATCTGGGCCGCCTGCTCAACCAAGGACGGGGAATCGTACGCACAGCCCTCGAATCCCGGCAGGTTGACCTCTTCTGGATACACGTAGTCGATCTCGGCAGCCTGGACATCTTTGGCGATGTCGATCAGTACCGGCCCCGGCCGCCCGGCGCGCGCGATGTGAAACGCCTCTTTGATGACTGTGGGCAGCTCCTCGATGTCGGTGACCAAGTAGTTGTGCTTGGTGATGGGGATTGTAATGCCGGTGATATCCACCTCCTGGAACGCGTCCGTGCCGATGAAAGGGGTGGCGACTTGGCCGGTTAAGGCCACCACTGGCGACGAGTCCATGTAGGCTGTCGCCAGACCGGTGACCAGGTTGGTTGCGCCGGGACCCGACGTGGCCACGCAGACCCCCACCTTGCCGGTGGCGCGCGCGTAGCCATCGGCGGCGTGGGCCGCTCCCTGCTCGTGGCGCATCAGGACGTGGTGGATGGGGTAGTCAGGCAGCGCGTGGTACAAGTGGATCACCGCGCCGCCCGAGATGCCAAAAACGGTATCGACGCCTTCGTATACCAGGCTTTCCCATACCATCTGTGCACCTGTTCGCTTCATGTCTCCTCCTTGTTCGTACGAGTTCTTGCGTCGTATCCAGCAAAACTGAGGCCGCCCGGTTGGGCGGCCTGTGCACCTCTTGCTCTTTTCTCACCGGTGCCGTCCCAACCGTCAATTGCCCCTGCTAAGCAGGAGCCCAATAATGACCAAGACGAGCAACCCCAGTGCTTGAGGGATAGACTTGCGTATTCTGGCGTGATATCGGCGAGTGCTCACTTTCAGTCCTCTTGTGGGTGGCCTCAATGGTACACGGTTATCGTTAACATTCTGCTAAGGGCGCGTTGGATGTCCTTTAAGGTCGTCTACAGCATCAGAGCCGCCCCGTTGGGCGGCTCTGCCTTGTGCTCCAAACGCGTGCTGGCTTTCACCATCTGCCCAACAGGCTAAGGCTCCTTTCCAATAAGGACCAGGAGCAAGTTGGACAAGACTAGAACCAAACCGCGAAAGTTGATCATAGCAAAGGTCTCAAAACTACCAAGCTGTTGTAGATTATACACAAAGCTGCGGATTTGTCAAACGTCGAACGGTCGGGTTCCCATCTACGAGGGGCGCAGTGCCTGTGTTGGGACCGGCCGGCGGATCATCTCGTGCAGGGCCGCGCCTGCTGGGACCATCGGGAAGACATTGCCCTCGTCGCCCGTCTGAACGATCTGGAACTCGATGAAAGCGGGGCCTGTGTGAGCGCGTGCTTCTTCGATGGCGCTGCTCGCCTCCTCTGGACGTGATAAATGTGTCCGGATGAGCGCTGTGATAGTATTGGGCTGCCCACATCTGGTGTCGCCCCACGTCTGTGACCAGGATGGCCTCGCCCTTTGTCACCTCTTGGATGGCGTTGACAAACTCGGGGGCTACCTAAAACTCCTTCCCAACGACGACGACTACGGGGAGGAGACCGTTGCACACAATGATGGTCAAGCTACAAGAATTTCTCATTCGAAAACTCCCAGGTTGGGCCGGATTATAGTTGATTCGCCGGGTTTATCAAATCGTGATAAAATCTGGGCGCCCTATGAAGAACTTGATTCTTTCGTACGTTCAAGCCGGTACCGTGTTAGAGGCCCGTCAAGCAGGTCAGAAATCGGTGGCGGTGTCTCTAGATTTGGGGCTGACTGCTACGGAGGTGGCGCTTGAGCCAACCGGCGCTCGTCTCCCCGACGACCAGTTTTTGGCCTGGCAGCACCTGGAAAAGATCGGCGACTCTGAACGCAGTTGCTTTGTCGTCGAGAATGGCGGGCCGCGCAAGGTGCAGGTCTTTTCCGAGGCGTCCAATCGGCTCTACAGCCTGATGCCGACCGAGGGCGCGCCGACGATGCTGGTCTCGGGAATCCCGATGCATTGCTTCAAGGGGATCGACCCACACCGCGACACCTTGCTCAAGATCGAGACCATCGCCCCGGTGGTGGGGTGGGTGCTCGACACGGCCATTGAAGCGGCCAGGACGGGCGAGCACGTCACCACGGTCGAGATCGAGCCCGCCGCACTGGAGGTGGCGCGGCTCAATCCCTGGTCTCAAGCACTGTTTGGCAATCCCAAGATCACCCAGGTGGTGGGCGACGTGATCGACGAGATCCAAGGTTTCGAGGACGAGGCCTTCGACCGCATCATTCACGACCCGCCGGCGTTCAACCTGGCGGGCGACCTGTACTCGGGCGGGTTCTATCGGAGCTTTTTCGAGTGCTGAAACACGGAAGGCGTCTATTCCATTACGTCGGCGATCTGGAGAGCAAATCGGGCCGCGTGGTATCCAAGGGCACAGCGCGGCGGCTTCAGGAAGTGGGTTTTGTGCGAGTCGTGCGCTGCCCTGAAGCGTTTGGCCTGGTGGCGTACAAGTAGGCGCGCTTTCCGCGGACAGTTCCTGTCCGTTAGCACCCATCTTGTGGAGGAATGATGTCTGGAGTCAGCGAACGAATCGAACAACTGCGGCGCGAGATCAACTACCACAACTACCGCTATTACGTGTTGGACGATCCCGTCGTCAGTGACGCCGAGTACGATGCGCTGATGGACGAGCTGAAGGCATTGGAGGCAGAGCACCCCGAGTTAGTCACGCCCGATTCGCCGACCCAACGTGTGGGTGGGCAGCCAGCGGAGGGATTCGTCAAGGTGGAGCACCCCGCGCCGATTCTCAGTCTTGACAAGGCGTCCAGTGGCGAGGAGATTCGCGCCTGGTGGGAGCGCGTGGGCAAGTTCCTGCCCGAAGACGCGCTTGCCCTGAGCGCGGACGGAACGTCCGCAGTCGAAGGGCCGCCCTTGGCCTGGGTGGTCGAGCCCAAGCTGGATGGCCTGACCGTGGTGCTGCACTACGAGGACGGCCTCTTCGTTCTGGGTGCGACGCGGGGCGATGGCAGCGTGGGAGAGGACGTGACCACCAATCTACGCACCGTGCGCACCCTCCCGCTGCGTATCCCGGTTAGCTCCCCTACCCCGCAAGCGGGGGAGCCTGCCCTGAGCGGAGTCGAAGGAGGGCTGGGGGTCCCCCGCCGCCTCGTCGTGCGTGGCGAGGCCATCATGCTGATCGACGACTTTGAGGAGTTGAACTGCCGTCAGGCCGAGGTGGAGGACAAGGTGTTCGCCAACCCGCGCAACGCGGCGGCAGGCAGTTTGCGCCAGCTCGATCCGCGCATCACGGCCACCCGGCCCATCACACTGCTGTGTTACGCCGTCGTCGATGCCGAAGGGCCTGCCCTGAGCGGAGCCGAAGGGCCGGTGCCCACTACTCAGTGGGGGTCGTTGAACTATTTGAAGGCGCTGGGTTTCCCCGTCTCGAAGCACGTTGCCCGGTTCGAGTCGCTGGACGAGGTCGTCGCCTACTGCGAGGCTTGGGTCGGGAGGCGCGACACCGTGCCCTACGAGGTGGACGGCCTGGTGATCAAGGTGGATGACCTGGCGACGCGGGAGGCGATGGGGGTGGTGGGTCGCGCGCCTCGGGGCGAGGTGGCGTTCAAGTTCCCCGGCCGCGAGGCCACAACCAGGGTGCTCGACATCGGCGTTAACGTGGGCCGCACCGGCGCACTGACGCCCTACGCTGTGCTTGAGCCGGTTCGGCTGGGCGGCGTCACCATCCGCAAGGCGACCCTGCACAACTTTGAGGACTTGCAGCGGAAGGATATCCGCATCGGCGATACCGTCACCCTGCGCCGCGCCGGCGACGTGATCCCCTACGTCGTCGGGCCGGTGCTGGGAGCGCGCACGGGCGCGGAAAGGGTCTATGAGCTGCCGAAGGTCTGCCCATCGTGCGGCGAGCCGGTGGTGTCGTCGGAGGAGGAGGTGGCCGTCTACTGCGACAACGTCGCCTGCCCGGAGCAGCGCGTGCGCCGCGTGGGGTACTTTGCCGGCGTGATGGATGTCGAGGGCATGGGCGAGCGGACGGCGCAGCTTTTCGTGGATCAAGGCTTGGTCGATGATGCTGCGGACCTCTACTATCTCAAGCGAGAAGATCTGTTGCCACTGGAAGGGTTTGCCGAGAAGAGCGTCGATAACCTGCTGGCGGCCATCGAGGCGACCAAGGAGCGACCTTTGGCGCAGGTGCTGGCTGCGCTGGGCATCCGTGGGGTGGGGTGGACCATTGCCCAGTTGCTGGCTCAGCACTACCGTTCGCTGGACGAGCTGGCGGCGGCGAGCCAAGGTGCGCTAGAGGCCATCGGGGGGATGGGACCGCACACGGCCAGCGCCATCGTCGAGTGGTTCGAGCGGCCGCGCCATCGAGAATTCGTCGAAAAGCTGCGCCGAGCTTGGGTGAAGCTGGAGCAGGAGAGGGTCGCTGCGCCGGTGGCGGGTGCGCTCTCAGGCCTCACCTTCGTCATCACCGGTACGCTGCCGACGCTGAGCCGCGAGGGAGCCACGCGCCTGATCGAGCAACACGGCGGCAAGGTGGTCGGCAGCGTCAGTGGCAATACCGACTACCTGCTTGTGGGCGAAGCGCCCGGCGGCACCAAGTACCGCAAGGCGCAGCAGTTGGGGACGCCGATGATTGGCGAGGTGCGGCTGCTGGAGATGATCGGGGATCAGCAGCGCAACGGATAGATGCCTCAGGGCAGTTGACGCTGCCACTGGAGTAGGGGAGGGCGTCGTGTCACCAGACCTGTGGTTTCTGTATCGCCAAATGCTCCGGAGCCGTCTGTTCGAGCTTGCGGTGACGCGCCTGTGGAACGAGGGCAAAATCTCCGGCGAGATGCACCTGGGCACCGGCGAGGAGGCGGTCGTGGCCGGTGTGGTTGCACACCTGGAGGAGGGGGATGCGATGGCGCTCGACCATCGCGGGACGCCGCCGCTGGTGATGCGCGGCGTCGATCTCGTTCTGCTCCTGCGCGAGTTCCTCGGCCGGCCCGATGGCCTGTGCGGCGGGATGGGGGGACACATGCATCTGTTATCCCCCAAACACCTCGCTGCCTCCTCCGGCATCGTAGGTGCGGCAGGACCGGCCGCGGCGGGGTTTGCGCTGGCCGCCCAGCGGTTGCGCCCGGGGACGCTAGCAGTGGCCTTCTTCGGCGAGGGAGCGATGAACCAGGGTATGCTGCTGGAGGCGCTGAACCTCGCCGTCGCCTGGGAACTGCCGGCGCTCTTCGTCTGCAAGGACAACACCTGGTCCATCACGACCGGATCGCAGTCTGTCTCCGGCGGCACGCCGGGCGGGCGAGCGCGGGGGTTTGGCATGCCGGTCATCGAGGTGGACGGCATCGACGTGGAGGCGATGTGGAAGGCTGCCCGCGAGGCGGTACAGCGTGCACGCCGAGGAGATGGCCCCACCTTCCTACACGCCTGCTGCGTGCACTTGGAGGGGCACTTCTTGGACGATGCCCTGGTCGCTGCGGCGCGCCACCCGGCGCGCGAGATGCTGCCGATAGCCTGGCCTATGGCACGGTCCTTTCTGAGGATGAGAGGCGCGCCGCTGAAGGAGCGTATCGCCAGTTTGCGGGCTGTTTTGGCTACCCTTGTTGGGGCGGCCAGGGACCTATCAGCGGCTCAGGAGCGCGACCCTCTAAAGCGTGCCCGGCACAGATTGGCGTCCGAGCCTGAGCGATTGCAGAGCTTGGAAGCGGAGGTCGTCTACGAGATCCAGCAAACGGTCGAGGCCGCGTTGCTTCCGGCGTGAGGGAAGGTGGTAGATGGGCAAGATGAGCTTTGGAGATGCGATTGAAAGCGCATTGGCCCAGGCGATGGCCGATGATCCCAGGATCGTCGTCTTTGGCGAGGACGTGCCGATGCTGCGGCGGAATCTCTTTGTCCGTTTCGGCGCGAGGCGGGTGATAGGGACGCCCATCAGCGAGGGGGCCTTTGTGGGCGCGGCAGTGGCGGCGGCGATGGCGGGTCTGCGCCCGATTGTCGAGCTGTGGATGGTGGACTTTGTCAGCGTTGCCATCGATGCGCTCCTCAATCACGCGGCGAAGGTGAGGGCGTTCTCAGGGGGGCGCTGGAACGCACCTGTCGTCCTGCGTGCGGCGTGCGGCGGTGGCTACGGCGACGGCGGCCAGCACGAGCAGAGCCTGTGGGGATGGCTGGCGCACATTCCCGGCCTGGCGGTCGTTGTGCCTTCGACCCCCGCCGACGCCGGTGGGCTGATGCTGGCTGCCATCGAGCACGACGATCCCGTCATCTACCTGGAGCACAAGCTGCTTTCCACCGAGTGGCTCGATCATCTCGGCGGGGCGCGGAGAAAGAGCGTGTCATTTGACGTGCCACCAGTGGGCGCTCGCGGGCCGGTCCCAAGGCGCTGGAAGCCGGTGCCCCTGGGCCGGGCGGCCAGTCGCAAGGAGGGTGGAGATCTAACCATCGTCAGCGTAGGCGTCGGAGTCCATCGGGCGCTAGAGGCCGCCCGGCAACTGGCGCGGCAGGGGGTTTCGGCGGGCGTACTCGACCTGCGCACCGTTTCGCCGTTGGATACGGAAGCTGTGTGCGAGGCTGTCTCGCGGACGGGCAGGATGCTGGTTGTGGACGAGGATTACGAGGGGTTTGGCCTCTCCGGTGAGTTGGCGGCGATTGTGCTGGAGGCAGGTATCGCGGCGCGGTATGGACGCGTGTGTACGCAGGATACCATCCCCTACACGCGCGACCTGGAGAACGAGGCGTTGCCGAACGTCCAGCGTATTGTGGATGCCGCGCTACAGATTGTAGGAAGTAGGGGCTGATCGCGATACCTAAAGTATTGCTTTGCTACCGTTTTGAAGCAGATGGCTTTGATGTTACGTCAACGACAATTACCTCAATAACTCTAGGGGAAACCGCCTTAGCTGCGTCAAGGAGGTTTTGCCTCAGCGTGTCTGGGCTAGAGTATTTTGTGGGTTCTTTGCAGTTGACACCATCTTTGAACCAGAAAACAAAGAGGATTCCATACTTGGTATCCGCGGCGTCCATATATGCTGGTAGTTGTGTTTGGAGCTTGTGCTCCAGCTGGCCGTGTTGAGCCCTTTTGAACTCAATACAGCAATTGAGTGCGCTGGTTCCATGGGTTGCTGTACAGCGAAAGTCAAGAGGGCCTGCGCCATCATTCGGTTCTCTCAAGAATTCGATTCCTATTTGTCGGAACCTCGGCCTGAGTTGCGAGAAAATCGTGGGTTGTAGGCTGGGTTCTTCTTTTGGTGTTCTAGGTTTCTGGTTTTCTTCGTTCCAGAAGGGTTGCCAGAGACGTGTACTCTCGATTTCTTCTTTGTAGTTGCGCAGTATGTCCACCGTTATTTCGAAAACTGTTTCCTCTGACGCAATAACGACTTCGGTTTGGCTTGTGTCGATTACTCTGATGGTTTTTAGGGTTTCGGCGATGTAGGGCCAAGAATACTCACTGTAGTGTTTTTTTGATACCCGATTGACCTTGAAAAAGCGAGTTCGTGTTTTTTGAACTCGACTCAAAAACTGAACTTGGTCTTCAGGGAAGTCGCCTCTTGCTATTTGACCAGACAGGCGAATGGAAAATCTGTCGTCATCACGCCAGCCATTTCGCAGGTTGATCTCATTCAAGCAGTGTAGTATTTGAAGGTCAGCTTTCTGCATAAACGCCCGCTTCAGAGTCGTAGCCTGGAGTTTAGCCGTGTTCTACTGTAGGCCGTAATAAACTTATCCCCCCAGTACCTTACCAATCACATACCCCCTGACAATCAGGCAATTCGTCGCCCTTCGCCCCATTGAACATCTTTTCCCCCATAATAAGGGGGAAGGGGGTG
>DAOUDX010000040.1:0-2562 GCA_034430835.1 Anaerolineae bacterium | reverse complement strand
GCTCAAGACTCGCGTTTCTTGCGGCGTGGGGGACAAGAGCATCTTGAGCCAGTTTGAACTGTGTTTCGGATGCCCCGCGGGGCGTCCAGATGGCCCTTTCGCCATTTATCTCAACTGTTGAGAAACATTACCCGATTTCGAACAGTAGGGCAAAAACGCACCTGTGTGGGATGCCCTCACCTGCGCGATTTGCTCCGGCGCGCCCTGGGCCACGAGCCGACCGCCGGCCTCACCACCCTCCGGTCCCAGGTCGACGACCCAATCGGCGGTCTTGATCACGTCCAGGTTGTGCTCAATCACGACGACCGTGTTGCCAGCGTCGACCAGCTTTTGCAGGACAACCAGCAACCGCGCGACGTCGGCGACGTGCAACCCCGTGGTTGGCTCGTCGAGCAGGTAGAGGGTATGGCCCTTGGCGCGGCGGGCGCGGGTCAGCTCCTTGGCCAGCTTGACCCGCTGCGCTTCCCCGCCGGAGAGAGTCGTCGCCGGCTGGCCCAGCTTCAGGTAGCCCAGCCCTACGTCCACCATCAGCGACAACCTGTCCTTGGCGGCGGGCACGTCCTCGAACAGCGGGAGTGCTTCCTCGATGGTCAAGTCGAGCGCGTCGGCGATGGAATGGCCGCGATACGTGATCTCCAACACCTCGCGCTTGAAGCGCTTGCCGTGGCAGGCCGGGCAGCGTACTTCGACGTCGGGCAAAAAGTGCATTTCTACGGTCAACACACCGGCTCCCTTGCACCGCTCGCAGCGGCCGCCTGGCACGTTGAAGGAAAAGTGCCGGGCTGTGAGTTTGTGTTGGCGCGCCGCGTCTGTCGCGGCAAACGCCTTGCGGATGGGGGTGAAGGTATCGGTGTAGGTGGCGGCGTTGGAGCGCGGCGTGCGCCCGATGGCGGCCTGATCGATCGTCACGACCTTGTCCAGGTGTTCCCAGCCAGTGATCGCGTCATGCTCGCCCGGCAGGTCGCCTGCGCCGTAGAAGCACCGCCGGGCGGCGCGATCCAGGATGTCGAACAGCAGCGAGGACTTGCCCGAACCCGAAACGCCCGTCACGGCGATGAACAATCCCAGCGGCAGTTGGACGGTGACGTCTTGCAGGTTGTGTTCGCGCGCCCCGTGGATGGTCAGATACTTGCTGTTCTTGGATCGGCGTTGGGTGGGGATGGGGACAAGCGCGCGGCCCGAAAGGTAGCTGCCGGTCACTGAACCTGGGCTGGCAGCGATGGCCTCAGGCGGGCCGGCGGCGACGACCTCGCCTCCGCTTTCCCCTGCGCCCGGCCCCATGTCCACGACATAGTCGGCAGCGCGCACCATCTCCAAGTCGTGTTCGACGACGAGCACCGTGTTGCCCAGGTCGCGCAGTCGGCGCAGCACCGTGATGAGCCGCCCTGTATCGCGTGGGTGCAGTCCGATGGTCGGCTCGTCGAGGACGTATAGCACGCCGGTCAGCCCGGACCCCAGGAGCGCCGCCAGCCGCAGCCGCTGTGCCTCCCCGGCCGAAAGCGTCGGCGAGGCGCGACCCAGCGCAAGATAGCCCACGCCCACGTCGACCAGACGTTGGGTGCGCTCCTGCAAATCGGCCAGGATCGGGCCGGCGATGTCGGCGTCCTCGGACGGGAGGTCTTGGGCGAGGCGGTCGAACCAGGCGGTCAGATCGGTGAGCGCCAGCCGCGAGAGGTCCACGATCGTCCGGCCCGCCACTGTCACCTGACGGCTCTCGGGCCGCAGCCGGTCGCCCAGGCAATCGGGGCAGGTTCGGGTGATGAGCAGCCGTTCTATGTCGTCGCGCGAGTCGGGGTTGCGGGCGTGGTCTTCGTGGCGACGCAGGAGGCCGGTGACGATACCTTCAAAGCTGCCCTGCCCGACCGTCCGCGGCGGCTTGGCGTCCGGGTAGTGGCGCCGGAACTGTGGGCCGTAGACGCCGTGCAGCAGCAGATCGCGCTGGACCGAGCCGAGCGCCTTGATCGGTACGGTGGGGTCAAAGACGAATCCATAATGCTGCCCTGCGTTCTGCATGACCCAGGCATAGTGCTCTCTTTGCCACTCGTTCCACACCAGCACGCCGCCGTCCGGGATACTTTGCTCCGGGTCGATCAGTTGGCCCAAATTCGCCTCACGGATCGTCCCCAGGCCGGTGCACGTGGGGCAGGCGCCGGCGGGCTTGTTGAAGGAAAAGTGGGCCATCCCCAACTCTGGCACCGGCGCGCCGCAACTGGGACAGGGGTAGGTCTCGCTAAAATCGAGCGCGTTATCCTCACTCCCGTCCCCATTCGCCTCGTCATCCCACGCATCGGAGTCGTAAGAAGGCGGGATGTCGGCGCCACAGGCAGGACAGGGGCGGTGCCCGATGCGGGCGTAAAGCACGCGCAGGTAGGTATAGACCTCCGTCGCCGTGCCGACGGTCGAACGCGGGCTGCGGTTGGTCAAGTGCCGGTCGACGCTGATGGAGGGAGACAGTCCCTCGATGCCGTCGATCGGCGGCTTGCTCAAGTAGGTGACCAAGCCCATCGATTCCATGTATTGCCGCTGGCCTTCTTTGTGCAGCGTGTCGAACGCCAGCGTCGA
>DAOUDX010000039.1:0-3126 GCA_034430835.1 Anaerolineae bacterium | reverse complement strand
GCAAACCATGGCGGGACGACGCAAGCACGCGTCTCGACAGCTGCGTTACCAACTCAGGCTGCGTAAAAAAATGACGCATCAGGGTACCCATATGTGCAGCAGGAGATTATGGAGAGCTGAGCAGTCTTCTCCTGGGAAACACACGCGTTCATCAGGGATGGCACAAGCATAATCAACACACGCGTTCATCAGGGATGGCACAAGCATAATCAACGTTCCTCCAACCAGCGCAGCAGGTCCGGGTCTCTCTTTGGCAGAGCCCGCCCTGCCTTAACCGGGGACGGCGTGCCCTCGATCGCCTTGCGTTTCATCTCGAGGTCGGCCTGCACGTAAATCTCTACGGTCTTGAGGTGCGCGTGCCCCAGGATTTCCTTGATGGTTACTGGCGAGACGCCCGCTTGAAACAGGTGCATGGCCTTAGTGTGGCGGAAAGTGTGTGGGCTGATGCCACAGCGCCGGAGAGAAGGCATGTGCTCCGCGGCACGAGAACAGTGCTTCTTGAGCAAGTAGGTCACACCAGAGCGAGTCATCGCGTGGCCACGGTGGTTTCGCACGAGCGGCGCTATGTCTTCGATCATCCGTCCAGTCTCAGCAAGGTGGTTGCGGACGAGCTTCGCCGAGGCCGGCAGCAGTGGCACGATACGCTCCTTGCGCCCTTTGCCCATGATCCGGACCAACGGCATACGTTCGAGACGAAAGTCGGCAGGCCGAAGCGTGACCAGTTCTTCGACGCGAGCAGCCGTGTCGTAGAGCACAGCGAGGATGAGGTACTCGCGCCGCCCTTGCTGTGTCGTCCGATCAGGCTGCGCCAGGATGGCCCGGATTTCCTCCTCGCTCAGGTATCCGAGCAGCTTGCCAGGTGTCTTCTTGGACGGGATGGAGAGCACTCGCTGTACCTGAACGGCTAACGCGGCGTCGCGGGTCATGGCATAGGAGAAGAAGGACCGGATTGCAGCGAGACGCGCGTTGCGGGTGCGGACCGAGTTTCCGCGCTCTTGCTCGAGGTAGTTGAGGAAGGCGAGAATTCGTTCCGGGTTGATGTCCTCGACGGTCAGTCGAGAAACAGAACGATTGGTCTGCTCTGCCACATGACGAAGCAGCAGCAGGAAGGTGTCCCGGTAACTGGTGATCGTGTGGCTGCTCGCATCGCGCTCTGCGGCGAGGTACCTGGTGAAGAAGCACGTGACCAGTGCTGCGAGGTCGGGCTGTGTCGCCTTCATGTTGCCACATCCGCAGTGATAATGTTGCCGAAGCGATCTTCGAAGCGGCTCGTGACCTCGCCGACGAGATCGCGGGTCATGTGGAGATAGACCTGCGTGCTCGAGAGCCCAATGTGTCCGAGATATGTTGCGAGCATCGGAAGCTTTGCCGACAGGTCATCACCCTGTTCGTACCAGGCAAGCAGTCGAAGGACTGCGAAAGTGTGTCTCAGATCGTGAAGACGTGGCCCATTACCGCGTCCACCGTAACTGATGCCAGCAGCTTCGAGGGCGCGATGAAAGGAGTCACGGAGGCTGGTAGTTGTGCATGGGCAGGAGCCATTCGGTCCCGGAAAGAAAGGCGCATCAGAGCGCCTGTCTGTGATGCTTGGACGCACCAGGTCCATGTACCTGCGCAACCGCTCGGCGAGATCTCCGGCGACTGGTACAAATCGCGACTTGCCGAACTTACCCTGACGAACCGACAGGATGGCTTCGCCGAGATCTACATCCGCAACTGTCAGGGCGATCGCCTCGCCCCGGCGTAGCCCAGTTAGCAGCAGTACGCGGAGCAACATCCCATGGATGATCCCGCGATGCAGGTAACGGGATGAGTCGGTGAGCTGGTCGAAGGCATTGAGAAGACGTCCAGCCTCTTTGCGCGACAAAACACGCACAACTGGACGTTGACGGCGCACACCTAGAAACCTCTTGTGAGGCACAAAAGTTCGGGGATCTGTGACGGCCAAGAAGCGTGCGAGTTGGCGGACCAGCGTAAGCCGGTGCTGCCTTGAATCCCGCGTTCCGTCGGTGACGAAACGACGCACCAGCGTCTCGTCGAGGACTTCTCCTGGCAGATCAACAGTGGCCGCAACACGGTCGAACTCCCCGAGAAGCCATTCTTCGTTGCGGTACGTGAAACCAAGCCTGCGCTTATGTGCCAAAAAACATTCGATCTGTTCGGCCATCGGGCATATGAGCGCTCTCATCGGCACACCTCCCTAGCCGACAGCGCGACGGAGCGTAGGCTCACGAGATCGACCTGGGCGTAGACGCGCGTCGATTCGACGGAGCTGTGGCCGAGCACAGCCGAGATCGTATCGAAAGGGACGCCATCGCAAAGCATACGTGTCGCGGCGGAATGCCTCAGCAGGTGGAAGCCCCGTCGACCAGCGGGATGCCCGATAGCAGCCGTCTTAATAAAGGCACGTTGCATCACACCCCATAGGCGGTTATTCCTGCATAGCGGGGTGATAGGAGCGATGTGTCTCACGAATATCTCGCGCGCATCGCAAGTCGGTCGACCGTTACGCAAGTAGTCCACAAGCGCCTCATCAACCTCGCCCACCAGGGGTAGATCGAGCTGCCGTTGCGTCTTTGACTGCACAAGCACGATCCGCTGCTGTCGCCAACGGACATTATCAAACCGAAGACTTTTGATGTCACCGGGACGAAGCCCATAGCGAGCTCCGAGCAGTAGCATTGCGTAGTCACGCTTGCCGAGGGCGGTCGTACGATCCACGCTCCCGATAAGACGCTCTATCGTCGCTGTGTCGAGCACCTCCGGCGGGGTGCTCATCCGATACAGCCTCGGCGCCTCGATGGTCATTGCGAAACCGTTTGAGATCACGCCTTGCATGTCAAGGTAGCGAAAAAAGCCGCGCAAATCCGACACCTGCATGGCGATCGTGGTGCGTTTGAAACCATCGAGACTGCCGATGTACTCGCGAAGGTCGGCGGCATTGATTGCCGCAAGGCTGCAGACGCCGCGCTCTTCGAGCCAAGCGAAGAAGCTCCGCAGAGACCACTCGTCCCTCCGCATTTCTCGACGACCGCGATGCTGGCGCGCGAACTCGAGATAGTCAGGGACATACTTGTCGAACAATGCGCTGGTGGGTTTGCGAATCGGCGGCACCCTGCGAGCAAC
>DAOUDX010000038.1:0-1816 GCA_034430835.1 Anaerolineae bacterium | reverse complement strand
CAGGCAGCAGACCCAGCGCGTGCAATCCTGGGAACAGAGCCCCACGACTGGGCAGTAGAGCACCGCTGATTTGCATCCACAGAAAGTGTAAAAGTGCCAAGTTGGTCCCGATGGGCAAATCCTGTGTGATTGCACACAGAATGTCCATCGTCTGAGTGATAGCGATTGTAGAAAGTGATGGCAATTGGTTATCTCCTGGCGAAATAGGGTGCCCTATTTTGCCACAGATTTGCCCAATTGTCGCTCTATTTACCGGAAACTAAAGTTCGGAGTCTTGACAGTTATTCTCCTTGGTGGTATTATCCGGGCGAACTGAATATCCCGGTGACACCCTTATCCAGAGAGGTGGAGGGACCGGCCCTGCGAAACCTCGGCAACCGAGTTGGTCGGTTAGTCCAGCAGTCAGACAGTCAAGCGAGCAAACGCGAATGGACTATCAGGCTAACCTAGGTGCCAATTCCGGCAGAACGGCGTTTCTGGAAGATGAGGCGGTCACGCCAGTCGTGTCCCTTCTGTCTTCCAAGAAGGGACTCTTTTATCACTTGGCCGGGGTGAGATCGTAACAGGAGGTACAAACAGATGACGAAGCGAAACATCGTAGTAGCTGAGGCCACCGGCCAATTCATTGAGGATATGCCGGTCGAGATCGTAGAGCGCAAGGGGATCGGACACCCCGACAGCCTGTGCGACGGCATCGCCGAGCGCATATCGGTGGAATACACCCTCTGGTGTCAGGAAAACCTGGGAGTGCTCCTGCACCACAACTTTGACAAGGTACAATTGGTGGCCGGAGAGGTGGAGGCGGGCTACGGCGGTGGGCGTATGCTCAAGCCCATCCACATTCAGATCGCCGGGCGCGGCACCCCCGTCTTCCAGGGCAGGAAAGTACCGATGGACGACATCGCCATCCAGGCCGCCAAGCAGCACATCCGCCAGACGATGCGATACCTGGACCCTGATCGGCACATGGTCATCGACAGCTACGCAGGCCGGGGAGCCGAGAACCTGCAATACGTAGTGGATCACGTGACAGCCAACGACACCAGCTTTGGCGTCAGCCACTGGCCTCGCTCTGGGCTGGAGCATGCCGTTTACGAGACCGCCCAGTTCATCAACTACGAGTTGCTCGACCAGTTCCCCGTAGGCGAGGACATCAAAGTGATGGGCATGCGCCAGGGGCATGAGATGACGCTGACTGTGGCGATGCCTTTCATCGCCACAGAGATCGGCGATGCGGCCGAGTACCAGGAAGTCAAACAGGCAGCCGAAGCAGCCATCCAGACATACGCCTCCCAGCTCGACGAGCGGAAGGCCATCGCGATGGTCAATACCGCCGACGACATCGCCAACGATTCGGTCTACCTGACACTGACGGGCACCTCGGCCGAGATGGGCGACGATGGCGCAGTGGGCCGCGGCAACCGGGTCAACGGCGTTATCGCGCCGTTCCGCTCAGCCAGCCTGGAAGCCCCCTGCGGCAAGAACCCGATCTCCCACGTGGGCAAGGTGTACAATCTGCTGGCCCTGCTGACGGCGCAGGACATTGTGAACCAGGTACCGACCATCCGTGAGGCGAGCGTGTACTTGTTGTCACAAATCGGCGCGCCGCTGGATCGGCCCCTGGTTGCCACCGCGATGGTGCGCCCGACCAAGGGTGCCCTCACGCCCAGCATCCAGGCAGATGTACATGCCGTGCTTGACGAGCGGCTGGCCAGAGTGGGCGACATTCGCACGTGTATCCTGAAGTGCGAGATGCCTCTGTACTAGGTTTTCTTCCGCTCTCAGCACCGGGCTGGCAGCGGGGCCGGCCCGTTGT
>DAOUDX010000037.1:0-26093 GCA_034430835.1 Anaerolineae bacterium | reverse complement strand
TTGACGGCGATGGATGCCAGAAGGGTGCCCACCGTGGCATATCCCACCATCCCCAGCGCAGTCACCAGCAGCATGCCCGGCCGCAGCAGGGACGCGTCGAACAGGGCGGAAAAGAGCGGCAGGAGGACGATCTCGACGACGGCCATAAAGATCAGGTTCCCCAGCGCCTTGCCGAAAAAGATGGCGCTCCGGTCCACCGGCGCCAGCAGTAATCCGTCGATGCAGCCAGTTTGCCGCTCCCGCGTCAGCGACCGGCTCAGCCCTAGGGTGCCGGCAAAGGCCACCGTGGCCCACAACACCCCCGGCGCCGCCGCCCGCGCCATCGCCCCCCGCAGGTCGAGGGCGAAGCTAAAGATCAAGAGCGACAACACGGAAAAGACCAGCATCGCGCTGACCATCTCGCGGGTGTGAAGCTCAGCGGCGAGATCCTTCACGACGATGGCCCAGACCTTGCCAAGAAAACTCAATTCACGAGCTCCAGATAGGTCTCATGAAACGTCGCCGGGTCGGTCTCCTCCTGGGGCCTGTCATAGACGACGTGCCCCCGTGACAGCACCACGATTCGTCCACCCAAAGCCAATCCCCGCTCCAGGTCGTGCGTGGTGAGCAGGGTCGTACAGCCCTCGCCCGCCGATTCATCCAGGAGCCCGGTCAGCGCCTGCGCCGCCTCGACGTCTAGCCCAGTGTAAGGCTCGTCGAGCAGGAGCACCCGGGGGCGGTGCAGCACCGCCCGTGCCAGCGCCAGACGCTGCTGCATCCCACGGGAGAACGTGCGCACCAGATCGTGCCATCGCTCCGTCAACCCTACGCGCTCCAGAAGCTCCCTGACACGGGCTGCTTCGTCAGTCAGGTCGTACATCCGGGCGTAAAAGCGCAGGTTCTGCTCGGCGGTCAAGTCTTCGTAGAGCAATGTGCGATGGGAGAGGAACCCGATGCGCCGCCGCACCGCTTCCCCGGCCCTGGCCGGATCCAGCCCGGCGATGCGCACCTCCCCAGAGGTTGGACGGGTCAGCGTCGCCAGGATGCGCAGCAGCGTGGTCTTGCCTGCCCCGTTGGGTCCCACCAGCGCGACGAGTTCCCTTGCTTCTACCGCCAGGTCCACACCCGCCAGGGCAGTGCGTGGGCCAAACGCTTTGGTCAAATCGCGGACCTGGATCATCACCGTCGTTAATCCAGCGGCCATCACTCACCGCCCTGCCAGTAGATTATCCAACTCTGCCCGCAACTCGGCCGCCGTCACCGGGCCGATGTGGACGTACGCCACGCGCCCCTCCTGGTCCACCACAAAGGTCTCGGGCACCGCAGTGGTGCCGTAGGCGCCGGAGATGCGCTCTCCGTCGTCCAGGCCCAGCGGATAGGTAACGCCGAACCGGGAGGCCATCCCCTGTATGGCAGCCGTCTCCTCCCGGAAGGCAATTCCGACGAGAACGACTCCCCGCTCCCGGTACTCGCCCCACACCGCCTGCAGGCCGGGCAACTCGTCCTCGCAGGACAGGCACCACGTGGCCCAAAAGTTGACCACGACCACCTGCCCGCGCAGATCGGACAGGGCCAGTGACGAGCCATCCAGCAGATCGAGGGCAAAGTCAGGCGCCGCCTGGCCCACGAGGGGGCGGCTCCTCGATTGAGACTCGCCGCTTCCCCACATCGCCACGCCTGCGGCGACGAGCACCGCCAGCCCGACCGCCAGGCCGATGGCGGTCCCTATCGCTCGCCGCCTGGCCTGGGGCAGGGACAAACGCGCGGCCTGAACCTTGTCGTGGGACGTCGAGCTCAGTCGAGACGCGCTCAGCCGGACGGCTGGCGGCCACAGTGCCACCACTCCGCCTGCCAGGAAGACGAGCGACCCCAGCCACAGAAAACCGGCCAGCGGATTGACAAAGACCTTGAAGGTCGCACTCGCCCCGGCCTCCCCCCATCCCGCCAGGACCACGTACAGGTCCTCCCGCAGGCCCGAGCGCAGCGCGGGCAGCCCCACGGTCTGGCCAGAGTCCACGTACAGGTTCGTCCGCGGCCGCAGGGTCGTCAGGTAAGCGCCATCCCGGTAGACCGAGAGCACGGCCCACGTGCTCAAGTGATCCTTGACAGGCTCCTGCCGCACATCCTCCAGGACCAGCACGTAATCCTGCACAGTGGCCGGCTCGGCGAGAGCAAGCACCCGTTCTGTCTCGAAGGAATACATGCGGGTGCCGACGATGCCCAGAGCCATCAGAATCACGCCGGCGTGAACCAGATAGCCGCCGTACCGCCGGCGGTTGCGCCCGAACAGGTTCCAGAGCGCCGCGAGGAGGAATTCCCCCGTCTGGCGGCCGCGCTCGACGGCGTCCCAGGCGTACTGGGCCAGCGTCGTCGCTCCCGCCAGGCCGATAACGGCAAAGCCCACCAAAGAGATCGGTTGAGTGAATCCCGCCAGGGCAGCGCCAACGGTCAGCAGGATGGCGCCCAACAAGGCGGGCGGGCCGCGAGAGCGCAGGCGCTTCAGACCGTCGGCGGCGCGTCCCAGCAGCGGGCACACCCCCATCAGCAGCACCAGCGCGCCAAACTGCACCACCCGGTCGAACCACGCGGGGCCTGCCTCGAAGCGCCTGCCGGCGAGGGCTTCCGCAAGCGTGGGGAGCACGCACCCGAGGAGCACCGAGGCCGTGATCGTCAGCAGCAGGTTCAGCGTCAGATAGAACATCCCCCCTCTGGAAAGCAGCTCCTCCGCGGAATGGGAGGCGGCCAGCGTCGCCCGGCGGACGATCATCAACGCCAGCGAACCGCCCAGCGTCAGGCCTATGGCGGCCAGGAAGTACGGCCCCAGGTTAGAGCGGGCAAAGGCGTGCACCGATTGAATCAGTCCACTGCGGGTAGTGAAGGTGCCGAAGAGCACCAGGGCAAAGGAAAAAACGGCCAGGAGCACATTCCACACGTGAAACGTCTTGCGCTGCTCCTGCATCACTGTGCCGTGCAGGAGGGCGGTCGCGGTGAGCCAGGGCATCAGCCCGGCGTTCTCCACCGCATCCCAGCCCCAGTAGCCGCCCCATCCCAAAACGTCGTAGGCCCAGCGGGCGCCCAGGATCAGCCCCACGCCCAGGAACAGCCAGGCCGCCAGCGTCCAGCGACGCGCGGCGACCGGCCAGTCCTCCACCCGGCGCGTGACCAGCGCGGCGAGCGCAAGGGCGAAGGGCACCGCCAGCCCCACGTACCCCAGGTACAGCGCCGGTGGGTGAAAGATCATTCCCGCGTGGCGCAGCAGTGGGTTCAGCCCCTGCCCGTCGGCGGGTGCGGTCGCGGAGCGGGCGAAGGGGTTAGAGAGGAGCAGGGTCACGGCAGTGAAGAAGGCGGTGATCGCACTCATAAAAACCGTGGCCCAGGGAATGAGCGGGCGCACGCGCTCGGACGGGCGCCCGACGGCCAGCGCGGCGAAGAGGGCTTGCAGGAACGACCACAAGAGGAGCGAGCCTTCCTGCCCGGCCCACAGCGCCGACACCTTGAGGTAGACCGGCAGCGCGCGGCTGGAGTGCGCGGCCACGTAGCGGATGGCGAACTGGTTGGAGAGCAAGGCAGCCAGCAGCGCCCATACTGCCAGCGCCAGCAGGATCGCCGTGGCATAGACGGCGCCGGACTCGGTCGGATGTACCCATCCGCGGAGTCCGCTGCGGCTTTCGGCCTCGCGGCGCGGGTCAGGCCGGTAGATCGCTTGCAGGGTTGCTGCGACCGTATAGACGGCGGCGGCCAGCGCCACGCCGAGGAGGATCGAGCCGACCGTCGCCAGCATCATGGCTTCTCGACCTGATCGGGAACCGCCTCCTCGTAGCGCGCGGGGCACTTGAGGAGAAGCTCATCGGCGTGAAAGCGGCCATCCTCCCCCAGTCGGCCGCGGACGATGGCCTGCGCCTGGTGCTGGAGAAGGTCCGGCTTCACGTCCTCGTATACCACCTCCAGGCGGGGGGCATCAGGGTCGCTTACGGTCTCGTGGAGCACCGCTGCCAGCCCGCCAGCCCGTTCCACCTCTGCGGGGTCACCCGGCACCTGAACGATGGTAAAGGTCACTCGCGGGGCGGATGGATCGTAAACGATGGTATCACCCAGCACGGCGCCGGAGACGGTGACGCTGCGGCCGACGACTTTCTCTCCCATCGCCCGTAGCTCCTCTATGGTCAAGAAGAAATGAGCAGTGCTGCCCGTAGTGCTTACGACCAGGTAAGCCACGGCAACCACGATGAGCGACCCGGCGATAACGAAAGTGGCTCTATTGGTCATAACGTCTCCCTTCAGACCTACCTGTCATTGTCATGGAGTTGAAATGCACTTCGCAGGATCGCCGGCAGATAGACGTGGTGCAACACGTCGCTGCCGATGAACACCTCCTCGCCGATCAGCGTCACCGTGTTAGCGCACGGGTAGGCCGTGCCCACGGCCAGCAGGTTGATCGTCACCTCGTCGGCCAGCCCCTCCCAGCGTCCCTCGTGGGCGGTCAGGCTGAGCATCGAGAAATCCTCGTGCAGGGCCTCGGCGTCGTACGTGACTGTGAATGCGCCGGAGGCATCAGGCGTGACGATCCCCCGTCCCATCACCACCCCCTTGTCGTGGATGGTGTAGCGGACCTCGGTCGCCTCGACCGGGACGATCCCGCGGATATGGATCGGCTCGACCTCCCCGCTTGGCCATGTGATAAAGCCCGGCTGTGGCGCGGTGACCTGCAGCCTGAAC
This sequence comes from Anaerolineae bacterium, assembly GCA_034430835.1. Lineage (GTDB taxonomy): Bacteria > Chloroflexota > Anaerolineae > B4-G1 > B4-G1 > JAFGED01. The sequence goes on along the minus strand of DAOUDX010000037.1, from coordinate 21,398 downwards.
GATCCCGGCTCGACGACGTAGAACTCGTAGCGGCCAGTAGTGCCCATCACCGTGCCGGTGTTGTACTCGGCGGGCGCGGCGGCATACACCAGCGGCCGGTCGTGCACCACGAGCACGTCGACCGTCCAGCGTCCGGCCTCGTTGGCGGCAAAGTCGAACCCCGGATCGTAGACCCAGCCGATCTTGTTGGCGCGTAGGACGGCGGAGTGCGGCACGCCCGAGGGCGAGGTGATGGTAACCTCAACCCGGCTGTCGAGCGGCGGGCCGACGTGGCCGGAAAAGGCGATCACGTCGCCCACTTCCAGCACGTCGCCGGGGCGCACCCCCTTGGGCAGGAAGAGCACGTCGATCTCCTGTACCACTCCCGCGACGGTCATGGTCAGGATCGGCCCGCCGTCGATGGTCGTGCCGTTTGCGCCCCGGAAAGGCGCGGTGACGCGCGCGCCCACCGCGTCTTCGTGCGGCAGCAGCACCCACAGCGAGCTGTAGATGGCGTACTCGTTGATCGGGTTGGTCTCCGAGATGACGCGGAAGACCGCTCCGCCGAACTCCCACTTGATGTCGCCCGGCTGGTCGCCGTCGGCCGGCTCGCCGATCTGGTAACCGTAGGTATCGTCGAAGCGCCAGTAGGCGGTGGCCATGTTGTCCTCGGAGAGGAGCTCGCGTACGTGCACGTCGGGCCGCTCGGAGGAGCCGTACCAGTAGGCGAACTGGTCAATCTCGTCGGGGAATACCTCCGCGTCGCGGCCAGTGGAAGTGGAGAAGAAGAGCGGCGCCTCGCTAATCAGCGTGCGGCTGATCAGGCCGGCCTGTGAGGTATCCAGTGGCGGCCAGCGAAGCCCAGTGGACGAGCGAGGGTAGTGCGCACGCAGGAGATCATAGATCTCTCCCGATGGCGTCAGGTCCTCGATGGTGATCATGCTCATGATCGAGTCGCCCCCCATTCCTGCGACCTCATGCCCCCAGTGCACGTCGCCGCTGAAGTAGGGATAGTAGACCTCGATCCCTACCTTTTGAGGTGGCAGGCTGAGTCCCTCGAACCAGGCCGGCATGTCGTCGATCTTGTCGCTGTGGTAGTCCATCCCCCGCCGCCCGTGAGCCGCGATCTTTGCCCCCGGTCCCTCGACGACGTTGCCCCAGGTCATGGTGCCGGCCCACAGCGTGCCATCGGCGGCGGTGTATACGGCGCTGATGTCTACCCGAAACTCGCTAGGCGTGGGCAGGGTGATGGCGGTGCCCACGGGAGGCTGGAAGTAGCCGAAGCGGTTGGCCCGGCCGGTGACGGTAGACGTGATCGCCAGGTCGCGGTCCGAGTAGGGCATGTGCACCAGTTGCACCGTCACGTCGGCGGGGACGGGCGGGTAGACGTGCAGCCCCGGTGCAAAGGCATCTCCCTGCTCGTAGGGCGTGGTGGGCAGTTGCGCGGGGTCCAGGTCGAGCACGCGGGCCACGGTCACGTCGTACGTGCCCTTGATCGGATAGGGGTTTCCGTAGACGTCGTACACCTCCCCGTACAGGCGGATGACGTGATCGCTGTACTGGTCAAAGGTGTAGGCGAAGGTATCGCTCATCGCGGTCAGGTGGTAGAGATCGCCGATGTTTCCTGTGCCTTCGTGTAAGAGGTTGCCGTCGGGCAGGGTCGGCGTGCGCACGGACGACTGCATGACGGTCGCCGGGCCGAGCTGGTCCACGCTGCTGTCCGGCTTGAACACCTCCACGGTCAGGTGCCCCGAGGGAAAGTCGAGCGGGATGTGGGGCGGGTTGGGATGCCGCCGTTCGTTGGCCGAGAGCCAATGGGAGCCGGGTTCCAGACGGTAGACCAGCGGCTCCCCCGTCCGCTCGTCCAGACGAGGAATGACGACGCGGTGCGGTGGGTAGAGCACCCGCGTGGGCATGGCAAAGTGGCCCACGTCCTCGCGCGCCTGCACGCCCTGGTGGCCATTGACCGGATAGTCGCCCAGCAGCGTCCAGGGGATGCGCGTGCGGCGCGTGTCTCAGGTCGCAATCTCCACGATCTCTCTGCCCGTTTGGTTGTTTGCCTTGGGTGGCCCCTTCAAGCTGCTCGACTGGTACCAGCCTGCATTTGGGGCCATTGTTCTGCCTCTTTACACTCTGATTGTCCCCATCATCTCCCGCTCTGACTGACGTGCCCAGGCGTCCGTGGGCGGGGCTCTCTCTGGGCGTCGTGCTTCACTGAATCCACTTTCCTTTTCCTCAAGTCTCGGTACAATTACGTCAGGTTTTGTCGTAAACCTGGTGTAGAATGTTGTCACAAGCCGCCGGAGAGGCGGCGAGGAGAACGGTATGTCGAACCCGGCAACTCGGCTGATCACGCTGATCATGCTGCTCCAGCGCGAGCCCAACCAGAAGGCGGTTGAACTGGCGGAGCAACTGGGCGTTTCGGTGCGCACGCTCCAGCGCTACATCGCCATATTGGACGAGATGGGCATTCCGATCTATGCCGAGCGCGGTCCTCACGGGGGGTATTCCTTGGTCCGTGGTTACAAGATGCCGCCCTTGGTGCTCACCCCGGCGGAGGCGGTAGCCGTTTACCTGGGGACGAGCCTGGTAGGGGAGATGTGGGGGCAGTTATACGAGGAGGCCGCGCAGGGCGCGCTGGCCAAGCTGGACAACGTTCTCCCCGATGAGCAGCGGCATGAGGTGGCCTGGGCGCGGCGGACGCTGCTGGCGACGGGCTTGCATCGCGCTGACCACGCGCCGTTGGTGCCGCTCCTGGAAAAGCTGCGGCGCGCCACGCGCGAGCGGCGGCGGGTGCGTGCGATCTACCGGGGACGGCAGCAGCCGCAGCCGATCGAGCGGGAGGTCGACCCCTACGCGCTGGTGCATCGCTGGGGCTGGTGGTACATCGTCGGCTACTGTCACCTGCGCCAGGCCCACCGTTCCTTCCGCGTCGATCGCGTCGTCGAGCTGACGCTGCTCGACGAGATGTTCAACGTGCCGGATGACTTTGACGTCCAGGCGTATTTGGCGGCGGAGCCGCACGTTCAGCCGACGATACGCGTTCGCCTGCGCTTCGCGCCGGAAGGGGCGCTGCTGGCGCTGGACGACCGCGCGATGTGGGACTCGCTGGACGAGCAAGACGACGGCTCGGTGACCGTCACCTTCGCCGTGCCGAATTTGGAAGCGGCGGCGCGTACGGTGTTGAGCTACGCGCCGCATGCTGTTGTGTTGGAACCGGATGAACTGCGTGCTGAGGTGAGCGAACGGGCCCGCGCCGTCGTAGCGCAGTACGGGTCCGTTGAATAACAAACTCAAACGCAAAGGAGAGTGAGATGGAAAAGGGTGTTTCGGTAAATTTGCTCTCGTACTGCGGCCTGTATTGCGGCAACTGCTCGGGCTATAAGCGCGGTATGCCCTTGATGGGCAAATGCGCCGGTTGTCGGGCGGGCGGTGGCCCGCCGGAGTGCGCCATACGGGAATGCTGCAAGGCAAAGGGTCACCACACCTGCGCAGCGTGTGATACATTTGACGAGTGCAGTTTGTTTGACGGTTTCATCCACAAGGTTGCCCGCGTCATCTTCGGCTCTGACAAGCGGGGGAACCTGCGCAAGATCGGTGAGATTGGCGCCGATGCCTTTATCGAGGATCGAATCCAATGTGGCAGGCCATAGAGTTGAGAGATGAGTTGGAGAAACAGTCTCAAAGCTGATCCTACAGAGTGGTTGCTGGCCGTGGGTCAACCGTGGGTGGTCTATCGTATGTTAGTCGATGTCCTGGATAGGGACGAGGGCGATGCCGAGGCGGTGGCAGCCAAGGCCGCCATCACCGAGGCGGAACCCATAGCGCGGATATTCGCCCAGCAGACGGACGAGGGGGGCTGGGAAAAAGACTATCTGTGTTACTCCTGCTCCAGCCAGCACCAGGGTGATACGATGGGCCTGCTCTCGGTCTTTGCCGACTTTGGCCTGACGGTGGAGGATGGGCGGGTAGCGCGGGCGTGCGAGTTTACTCTGCGCTTTCAGAAGGACAGCGGTGATTTCAGTGTCGTCCACGACGATTCGCAGACGTTTATTTGTCTCACCAGCAACACTGTGCGCTCCTTGGCGGCTCTGGGCTTGCTCGAAGACGAGCGCGTGCAACAGGCGTATCAGTACATCGTGGACACACAACGGCTAGATGGGGGCTGGATTCACTCCAAGTCCGCCCGGCGCGGCCAGCCCCGCGAGGACATCCCCAGTTGCCCGCATGCCACGCTCAATGTGCTCTGGGCGCTGGCTGAGCACTCTGAGTTGCGCGAGGGCCGGGTCGCCAGGGGCGGTGCGGAGGTGCTGCTGCGTCACTGGGAGGAGCGGACGCGGCCCTACGGCTGGGGCATCGGCACCACCTGGCCCAAGCTAAAGTATCCCTTCAGTTGGTATGGCCTGCTCAAGTACGCCGACGTCCTCTCGCGTTTTGCCTTCCTGCGCGATGACGCGCGTCTGCGAGAAGTGGTCGACCTGCTTGTGACCAAACAGGACGATGAGGGGCGCTGGTGGGCCGAATCCACATACAAGTATTGGAAGGACTTTGACTTCGGCCAGAAAAAAGCGCCCTCGCCGTGGATCACGTTGCTGGCGCTCAGGGTAATCAAGAGAGGAGTGAGAACTGATGAGTAGCGATGTCGAGATCATCACCGTCGACGCCGATAACGTCGATCAGTACGGGTTCTTCTGCTACAAGAGCAAGCCAAAAACAGAAGGATATCGCCGTAAACTGGCCTGGTTGGAAGGGCGGTTTGCGGAGGGGATGAAGATCAAGATCCTCTATGAGGGCAAGAGATCCGTAGGCTTCGTCGAGTACATCCCCGGTGAGTATGCCTGGCGGGTGGTCGAGGCGGCAGGTTATATGGTCATCCACTGCCTATGGGTCGTGGGCAAGGGCAAGAAGAAGGGATATGGCTCCCGCCTCTTGGAGGAGTGCGCCAAAGATGCCCGCCAGTCGGGCTTACACGGCGTAGCCATGGTGACCAGCAGTGGCCACTGGCTGGCGGGCAAGAAGCTGCTGCTCAAGAACGGGTTCGAGGCGGTGGATCAGGCGCCGCCTTCGTTTGACCTGCTGGTGAAACGGTTCGGCGATGCGCCCCTGCCCGCTTTTCCCACGGACTGGGAGGAGCGGCTCGGTCGCTACGGCTCTGGCTTGACGGTCGTCCGTTCCGATCAGTGTCCCTATATCGAGAGTGTCACGCAAATAATCCGGGACGCCGGTGCCGAGTTCGGTCTGCAGACGCGGGTGGTCGAGCTTGCGAGCTGCCAGGAGGTACAGAAATCGGCGCCCTCGGCGTATGGTGTGTTCAACGTCGTGTATGATGGGGAACTGGTCACCTATCACTGGATCGGCGAGAAGGAGCTGCGCCGGTTCTTTGACGAGCGGTTGAGAAAGGATGATGCAAAATGACGGGTGAGTTGATCCAATGGCTGTTGGAATCGGACGAACCGTGGACGCGCTACCGCACGTTGGTCGATCTGCTCGACCGGCCCGAGGACGACGCCGAGGTGCAGGCGGCCCGCGCCGAGATGGTGGTCCATCCGCAGGTGCAGGCGCTCATCGAGAAGGCCGCTACCTGGCCTGGCTACGCCCTCAAGCGGCACAACGACGCCAAGCATCCGATCTATGCCTTCAGCACTCTGGCCGATTTTGGCGTGCGGGTCGGCGACCCAGGTATGGAAGCTGCCACCGAGGCGGTGCTGGCCCATCAGTCGGAGGAGGGGGCTTTCGAGACGCTGATGTTCTTGTACGAGCGGTTTGTGGGGATCGATGGAGAGCATTGGGTGTGGATGGGGTGCGACGCGCCGACGTTGGCCTACGCGCTGGTGGCTCTTGGGTTGGGGGATGATCCCCGTGTGCGGAAGGCGGTCGATCATCTCATGGATCTGGTGGACGACAACGGTTGGCGCTGCAAGGCTGCGCCAGAGTTGGGCAAGTTCAAGGGGCCGGGCCGCCGAGAAGACCCTTGCCCCATCGCCAACGTCTACGCGCTGAAGGCGCTTGCTCAGGTGCCAGAACTGGTCGATAGCCCCGCCGCCCACGCGGGAGCCGAGATGCTCCTCGGCCATTGGGAGCGTCAGACCGAGCGCAAGATGTACCTGTTCGGTATCGGCACCGACTTTCGCAAGCTCAAGTATCCCTTCGTGTGGTACGACATCTTGCACGTGACGGACGTGCTCAGCCGCTTTCCCTTCGCCCGCGCCGACGCGCGCTTGCGCGAGATGGTGGATACGATCGCTGCCCAAGCGGATGGGGCTTGCCCTGAGCGGATCTATCCCGAGCGAAGTCGAGGGAGTCGAAGGGAGGGGCGCTACACCGCCGCGTCGATGTACACAGCGTGGAAGGGCTGGTCGTTCGCGGATAAGAAAGTCCCCTCGCCGTGGCTCACGTTCCTGGCGCTGCGGGTACAAAAGCGAGCGGGGTAGCCTAAAGGGGCTTCACTCCACCGTCGCCTGATATTCGTAATACGCCCACTCGGTGGTGACCGGCGTCAGACCGCTGACAAGCATCACGACCTGCTCCACGTCTCCCCCAAAGTCCGCGACTTCCCGTTCCCCTTGCTGGTCGGCATCCAGCGATAGATCGCGGAAGGTGACTAGGCCCGAAGTCTCGAAGACGATGAACTGCACGGAGAACCGCTGCGGCATGAAGCTGGTGACGCGCACGAAACCCTGCGCTTCCCATTCGCTTTCTTCGGCTTCCACGTCGTCCTCCAAGCCCAACTCCTCGATGGCGATGTCGTCCAGCACCCATCCGGGGGTGTTGTAGGCGTCGTCGGTGATGTACTCGAAGCGCACCAGAACTTCTCTGCCGGCGTAGTCGCTCAGATCGATCTCTTCCTGCATCCACTTCTTCGACTCGCCGGTGTAGCCCGGACCGAAGCTATTGCCCGCCGGGTTGTAGTCGGTGGTGCGCGGACCTTCAAGGATCGTCCACGTCTGCCCGTTGTCGGCGCTGACCTCCACGTAGCCGTAATCCCAGCCGTGCTCGATGTCGTACCACGTCCAGAAGTTGAGGGTGGCGGAGCTCAGCTTACCGAGGTCGAAGCGGCGCGTGAGCGTCATGTCGCTGGAATCGCCGCGGTGGCTGTACCAGAAGTAGTCGCCGCTGTGGGGAGCGGTTGGCAGAATGCGCGTGCGGTTCGCGCCATCGAAAGCGACGTGCAGGGTGCCGCTCCCTTCGCCAGGCTCGAACACCACGTAGTCGGTGCCGTACTGGTGCACGGCGCTCTTTCGTTTGGCCGGGTAGCGGCTGTGCGTGTTGTCGATCTTCATCGCCTGCAACACGCCGGGCGAGGCGTATTGCCCCTCTGGGATGCGTCCATCGTTCAAATAGTTCGCCAGCGTCCATTCCTTGAAGAACGTGTCGAACGTGTAGTCGTGCTCGGCCAGCTCGCTCGATAACCCCGCTTCCCCGTCGCGCGGGTCGGCGACGATATCGCGCACCGCCTCCTCGCCGAACCGGTAGTAGAGATAGCGCATAAAGGCGTAGCTGGCTCCATAGTGCAGGACCGAGCGGCTGGGGTGGTTGTCCCAGGTGTTGAGCTGTGTGTCGGGGCCGAACATGGCGAACAACAGGCCCCCGTCTGTAGGGATGTAGCCGTTGAGAGCCATTGCCAGGTCGGAGCATCCCTCGTTCACCCAACTGGGTTCGTTCTGGTCGATGTTCCAGTGGATCATGTGTTGGAACTCGTGGGCCAGCACGCTGTCGTAGATCGAGTCGTTGGGCTTGGTGACGTCCAGGTTGATGTAGAACATCTCGCGCTCGTTGGAACGGGGGTTGATCAGGTGCGAGAATTCATCGGCACTGGAAAAGTATCCTCCCACGCCGGGCACTTTGCCGTTAAAGATGTGTACCTTGGGGTCGCCGTCAATCCCTGGCGACCATTCCTCGCCAAATACGCTGCGGTCAACCTCGTAGGCCTCGTCGAACGCCTCGGCGGAGCGCTTCAGATCTTCCACGTCGATTTCGAAATCGTCTTCCACCCAGAAGTAGGCGTGGTCGGAAATGGTCACGAGCTCAGCCTCGGCCTCAAAGTACTCCACGTGTTCCGGGTCGCGGTTGTCGGCCACCCAGAAGGTCTCTCGGTCGCCCACTTTGAGCGGTAGGGGCGTCTCGCGCACGACGAGGGGCACGCTCTCCAGTCCCTTGAGCCGCACGCCCAGTTCGCGCAGATCGCGGACGGGAATCTCTGTGGCGGCGAGGGCGTCCAGGGTCTCCTGGTCGGAGGCGACCGATGGCTCGTAGAGTTCCGGCACGGCGGGGGGAGCTTTCTCCGGGAAGAGGAAGCCGGCCTGCTCTTGGGCGAAGGTGTAGAGCGCCCATCCTCCGCTCCCGCCGCCCACCAGCAGGCAGCAGCAGCATAAGATGGCGAGCGCGAGGATGCAAGCGACGATGATCAGGGCGATTTTCTGTTTGCGTGGCATGAAGGGCTCCTGCGAGCAAGAATTCAGCACGGGCGATTCTACCACAAATGGCAGGGATCGCTATGTTGAGCTTGACGGTCCTGCTAGTCGCTGTGAGGCTGATTTTGCCTTTGCCTCCTTCGCGCCGCCAATACCCAAAGCCCAGGGCCCAGGACCAGGCTCAAAGGCGCTGCGCCACAGATGGTTGGAGGTTTGAACGTGGTCGTGGGCGTAGCTGTGGCCACCGTGGTCGGGACTGGCGTTGGCTGGACTGCCTCGGTGGCGGCGGGCGTGGGCGCGGGCGTGGGGATCGGCGTTGGCACACCGGCTTCGGTGGCAATGGGTGTGGGGACGGGTGTGGGCGCGGGCGTGGGCGTAGATGCAGGTGTCGGCGCGACCCTGCCGGTCGGCCAAGCGGGCTCGGGCAGGTCTACCGGCAGGCGCGTGTTCAGCGTGGCCCGGCCGCCGGTGGCCCAGTAGAAGGGCGCGAGCGAGCTGTAGGGCCGGGGGGCCTCGCGGCTCATCAGGTCGTGCGATACCAGCGAAAAGTAGGCGTACGCGGCGTCATCGTACGCCCAGTCCTGCGTCACGATAAAGGCCAGGTTGAACTCGGTTTGTGTGTCCGGGTAGCCAGGGGCGCGGCGGCCGCCCTCAGCGGCCATGATGTCCTCGATAGTGACCGTGCGCACCGAGGCGGCCGTGATTCGCGTGGGATTGCTGAGGTCGGGCGACTCCAGGATGTGGATCGGCGGGACCTGTTCGGGCGGGATCAGTCCCATGATGTAGAGCTCGATGGGGGCGTAGGGCTCGACTTCGGTGTTGGGGATCAGGCGCCACGTGCCGTCGCCGTTGTCGGCAAAGTGACCGATCAATCCGCCGTCGGAGAAGTAGTAGGCACCGAGCTGCCCTCCGATGTCGCTCAGCTTGTTCCAGTGGCCCTGCACTGCTGTCCCTTCCTCGATCAACCCCAGGGACGTGCCGATACCCGCTCCCCACGTGTGGGCCACCTCGTGGTCAAAGATCGCCATGCTGCCGAACGAGTGGTAGATGACGCTCTTCAGCCGCCCTGCCGACCCGAACTGTGCCGAGTTGTTCATGGTAGGCAGCCCGATGTGCTGCACGGAGTTGGATACCAGCACGTCGTAGGGCACGTTCTCACCGAAGCCATCTGGGCGCAGGATCTGCATGCCGGGGGTCAGCAGCGCAAAGTCGAAGGCATCGGGCAGGATGCTGTACAGCTTGCGATACGCCTCAAAGTTGCTCTTCCCGCACACCACCGGTGTCACCGGGTAGCCGTCCATGACCTCGTGACGGCTGTCGTTGATGAAGAAGGCGTAGGCCGTCGCCGAAAGGCCATTCCCCAGGTCTTGCACCTGAAAGACGCCCTTGAAGCGGGAATCGACCATGCCGGCAGAGATCCCATAGTTGTTGCCCTGCTGGCGTCCGTCTTTCAGGGTGACGCGCAGGAAACCCAGCCACCAGGCAGTCCCTTGTGGCTCGACCAGGTAGGGGTTGCAGTACAGTTGCGCGCCGGACAGGGTGAAGACGTTGTCGCCGGGGGTCACGTCTCCGTGGGTGCCGTCGTCGTACAGCGTGAAGCGATCCTCTTCGCTGCGGTTGGTGACCTGCACGGCGGCGACGTCGCCTCGCCCGACGATGTGCACCTCGATCGTCACCAGGGAGCCTGGGTCATCACACCAGACGACCGAAGGCGTCACCCGCGCCCAGGCGTTCCGCTGGGGGAACTCTTCCTGGGCTTGTGCCAAAGGCAGGCTGGATACAAGGACTATCAAGAGAATCGGTATCGATAGCAGGCAGTGATGGAGCCTTGCTGAAGGATGTGGCAATTTCATGACTTCTCTCCTCAGATCGGCGGAGCCTAAGGGTTCTTGAGGTCTCCGCTGAGAATGATCGTCGATGATCTTGCAGTCGCCCGATGCACTGCACCATCGGCGGGATGCCGGTCTCGTCACCGCAATCAGTATACTGTCCCCGCTGCTGTCTGTCAAACGGAATTGGCCGCTGCACCTTGTCGGATCGGAGGGGACTGGCCATAGTTGACCGTTACCCTGGCCGATGCTACAATCGTGGTGAGGGTAGGAGTTGCCAGATGTGGAACACGCCCATTGAGCCGTTGGCCGACCAGGTCTGTGCGCTCTGCGGCACCCGCTCCCGTCTCATCGCCGCGCAGCTTGGGGTGTGCGTGGACTGCATCCGTGCTTGCCCCCAAGAGGCGCTGGCGATTGCCGATGAGGCCCACGCCGAAGCGCGCCGCCTCTTCGACCTGCCGGAGCGCGCGCCGCGTGCCGAGGATGGCCGCCGCTGCGGACTGTGTGCTCAGGACTGCGTCATCGGTGAGGGGGAGCGCGGTTTCTGTGGCCTGCGCCAGGTGCGCGACGGCAAGCTGCATCATCTGGCGGGGACCCCTGCTCGTGGGCTGCTCCACTGGTATCGCGACCCGTTGCCCACCAACTGCGTCGCCGATCCGTTCTGCTCCGCACGCGCAGCGTGCGCAGGTCACGCGCAGTCCGGCAAGCACAACTTGGCCGTCTTCTACGCTGCCTGTACCGCGGATTGCCTCTACTGCCAAAACTGGCATTTCCGCGAGACCGACCCCGCGCGTTCCAGAATGATCGCTGCAACCGAACTGGCGGATGCTGCCAACCCGCGTACCTACTGCGTCTGCTACTTTGGCGGCGACCCGGCAGCCCAGATGGCCCATGCCCTGGCCGCCAGCCGTCTTCTGGCCAGGCAGGGCGTCGTCGTCTGCTGGGAGACCAACGCCACGGCGCATCCCCGCTTGATGGATCGCGCCCTCGATTACTCCCTCGCCACCGGCGGCTGCGTCAAGTTCGATCTCAAGGCGTACGACGATGGGCTGCACCGTGCCCTCACCGGTGTCGGCAATGCCCGCACGCTGGAGAACATGGCCCGCGCGGCTGCACGGTTCGACGAACGGCCCTCTCCACTGCCTATGGTCGCCAGCACGCTGCTGGTGCCCGGCTACGTGGACGCCGAGGAGGTGGGGCGCATCGCGCGCTTCATCGCTGACCTGAACCCGGCGATTCCCTACGTCTTGCTCGGCTTCGCGCCCCGGTTTCTCTTCACCGACCTGCCGCGCACCTCGGTGCGCCACGCGGAGCAGGCAGAGGCCGCCGCTCGCGCGGCAGGGTTGCAGACGGTCCACATCGGCAACCGGCACTTGCTCTCCCACGATTACTGAGCGTTGGAATTGCTTCGAAACCGCGCAGGCGGCAATACTTGCCCCGCCCGTTCTGTTGTGCTACAATATCGGTGCAAGTGAAGGCCTCGCGGCTTCTTGAAGACCGGGGCCTGACCAGGACGGCGAGTGCGCCCTGGCAGGCGATCTTCTAGCACAAGGCCCGCCCGCCGTCGTGGCGTGGCGGGCTGTTTTGTCTCTCCTTCAGGGATGGTGTGATGATCCTCGCTTATGCTGCGCTAGCGGTGATTGTTCTCACAGGGGCGATTGTAGCAGTCTTCTCCAGGGACCTGCTATGGTCTGCGGTTGCGCTGGGTCTCGGCAGTGCGGCCCTCGCTGCGTTGTTCTTCCTGCGCGGTGCTCCCTATGCCGGGGGCTTCGAGCTGGGCGTGGGCGCCGGGCTGATCAGCGTGCTGTTTATCATTGCCATCAGCCTGACCGAGCGCATACGGGGGCGGCGTCGTGAACCGTGATCGCTTCGCTTGGGTTGGTGTCGTCGTTGCGCTGGCGCTCGTCGGCTTGGTCATCGGGCGACTGTCAGTGGGCGCGCCTGGGGGCGGCGAGGCGGCGCAGGCGCCCGCGGACGATGGGGCGTTCCGGCGCTGGTTCTGGGAGAGCCGTAGCCTCGACTTGGTCGCGCAGGTGGGCTTGATCTTTGCGGGGGCGTTGGGCATCGCCGCGCTGTTGCCAAGAGATAGGGAGGATGGTGCCGAGTGAGCGGGGACCTCTACTGGCTCGACATGATCAGTATCTTGCTGATGACGCTGCTGTTCCTGACCGGACTTTTCTGCCTGCTCACACGGCGCAACGCGATCAAGCAGGTGATCGGGCTCAAGATCATGCTTCAGGGCGTCGTGTTGGGCTTGATCCACGCCGGCCAACTCAGAGGGGAGGTGCGCTTTGCCGAGACCATGGTGGCATCGGCGCTGGTCGTCGAGACGGTGGTCATCGCTATCGCGCTGGCCTTGATCGTCAACGTCTTTCGCCGCTACTCGTCAGGGGACGTGGATCGCCTGGATCGGTTGAGGGGATGAGCGGGCTGGCCGTGGGTGTCGTGGTGTTGCCTTTGCTGGCAGGCGCCTTGGTGGCCACGGCATCGTGGTGCGCCCGCCCGGTCGCTGCGCGTCGAATTAGCATTGCAGGGGCCGGCCTGACTGCGCTGTGTGTGCTGGCTTTGTTGCTCTGTGAGGGAGGGACGCCGGTCACTGCGATCGAATGGCTGCCCGGTGCCGGCTCGATGGGTTTGGCCGCCGGTGCCACAAACCTCTACGCCGTGCTGGCGATAGCCTGTACGGCGTTCCTTGTCTTACTTGGCGCCTCGGAGTACTCCCCCCTGGCCGGGGCCGTGATGCTGGTGGCCCTGGCCGCGGCCAACGCCGCCTTCTTGACCGATCACTTTCTGGCCCGCTACGTCGCCCTGGAGATCGTGGCGCTGTGCGTTGCCCTGATGGCGCTGGTCGAGGTGCGGGATTCGACGGGTATCCGCCTGGCGTCGAGTGGCTATCTCCTGCTGCGCCTGGGCGACGCAGGATTGCTTGCTGCTATCCTCGTTCTGAAGGATGCCACCGGAACGCTGGGTATCGCCCCGGCCCTCGAGGCAGGGCTGTCATTGGACGAGGTGCGACTGCGCTGGGCAGCGACGGGGTTCCTCCTGGCGGTGTGGGTCAAGCTGGGAGGTTGGCCGCTCCACCTCTGGAGTCAGGTGGGGCGGCGGCTTTCATTGGCCTCGCAGGCCTGGCTATACGCCACCGTCGTGCCCAACCTGGGCGCGTACTTACTCTATCGAGTTGCGCCTATGCTGTCGTCGACCGGCTATCTGCAGATGGCGTCGCTCTGGCTGGGCGCCGGCGGCGCGGCGGTGGCTGCCCTCGTCGCGCTGACGCAGCCGGCTCCGCGCTCCGCGCTGGTCTACGTTGGTGCGGTGCAGGGCGGGCTGGCTCTCTTCGCCGGCGCCGCCGGGCTCAAGTCGGCCGTCTGGGTAGGGATGCTGGTGCTGACGCCGGTGCGCTTGCTGCTCTTCCTCACGGCCGGCGTGGCCCGTAAGGACGGGCGGACCAGAAGCTCCAGGGCGGGCGCCTGTCTCTTTGCCCTGGGCGGGCTGGCGCTGGCGGCTTTCAGCCTGCTGACCACCTGGTGGGCGCGGGAGGCAGGCGTTCCCTTGGACGCGTTGTTCCTCGCGCAGGCCGCCGTCGCGCTGATTGGCGTGTGGACGGCGCAGACGGCCTGGCGGCTTTCTCGGCCCCTGCCGGGAGCCGAGGAGGGAACGGCAGTGCATTGGACGCAGTGGGCGACAGTGGGGCTTTTGGGTGGCGTCGTCTTGGCCGGCGGGCTGGCATTTGGACCTCTGGTTGCCGCCGGCCCGATGCCACTGCCGAGCCTGCCCACGCTTCTGACCTTGCTGCGCTACGCGGCCACTGCCCCGGCGCTGCTGGCGGTGCTCGCCCTGAGCCTGGCGGCGTGGCGGCTCTTGCCCCCCCTTTCATCCCCCCCAATGGGGGGGAAAGAGGGGGGGATGGTGGAGGAAGCGTACGATCTGGAAGAGGGGTTGGCCCGGGCGGCCCAGGTGCTGCGTGCCGTGGTCGAGGTCGGCATCGCCGAGCGGATCGTGGGTCTGGTCGTGCGGGCCGTGGTGAGCGGGGCGCGTGTCGCGTGGACTGTGGAGCACAAGGGCCTGGAAGAAATCACAAGTCGCTCTGCGCGGGCTGTGGTGGATGGGGCGCTCGTTGCTCATCGCGTCGTGGAACGAGAGGGGTTGGAAGGTCTCCTGCAACGTGCCGTGTGCATCGTCGTGGCCCTGAGCAGGGTCTTGCAGCGCTGGCACACGGGGCGGCTGCGGCGGAATCTGCTGTGGGTACCCATCGCCCTGGCGCTCGCGGTTTTGACGCTGGTGGTGTACGGGTGGTAGGTTGGTAGATTGGGGGTAGATATGAACGCGGAGACGATATGGCTGGTGACCATCCTGGGCGCGCCGTTGGCGGCGGCGCTGTTGCTCTTCCTGCTGCGCGAGCGCGGCGTGCGCGCGGCAGGCTGGATCGCGGGTCTGGCGGCGGCGCTTTCGCTGGTTGGGACCTTTGCCCTGCTGCCGGCGCTTCAGCGCGGTGACGCGCCGGCGCTGGATTTCCAGTGGATTCCGGCAGCCAACATCCGCCTGTCTGTGCACCTGGATTGGCTCACGTTTCCCTTCCTGGTCACCGAAGCTGCCGTGACGCTGCTGGCCGTCGTCTACACCTGGGGGTATCACCGCCCTGATAGCCGCACGCCGATCTTTTACGCCCTGTTGCTGCTCTTTGCCATCGGCATGTCCGGCACCACCCTGGCCGACGACCTGTTCCTGTTCTACACCTTCTGGGAACTGATGCTGGTGGCCTCCTGCGCGCTGATCGCCATCTGGGGCGAGGGCGAGCGCCGGGGGGCGGTTGCGCTCAAGTACTTTATCTTTACCCACCTGGGCTCGCTGATGGTGCTGGTTGGCCTGCTCGTGCTCTACGACGCCACCGGGAACGACAGTTTCTCGGCCCTGCAAGATGCAGGCCTGCGGGCGGGCGTCACGCTGGCCCCCGGCCTGGTGACGACCGTGACCGTGCTTTTCATCGTCGGCTTCTGCGTCAAGATGGCCATCTTCCCGCTGCATCTCTGGCTGCCCGACGCCCACGCCGTGGCCCCGATGCCGGTCACCATCATGCTCGCGGCGGCGATGCTCAGCATGGGCACCTACGGGATTCTGCGTTTCCCCTTGAGCATCTTCTCGGCGGAGCAGATGGCTCCCTTCGCCGTGCCGATGATGATCGCGGGTATCGTCTCCGAGATCTATGGCGCGCTCATGGCGCTGGCGGAGCGGGACATCAAGCGCATCATCGCCTACTCCAGCGTCAGCCAGATGGGCTATATTCTGTTTGGGCTGGGCACGCTAACCCACGACGGAATCGCCGGGGCGACGCTGCACGTCATCTTCCACGCCATCGTCAAGGCGCTGCTCTTTATGGGCGTGGGGCTGGTGGTGCGCGCCACGGGGCGGCGGCAGATCGGGGAGTTGGGCGGCCTGGGGCGCGCGATGCCCCTGACCGCGCTCTGCACGGGTGTGGGGGCGCTGGCCATCGCCGGGATGCCGCCCTTGTGCATCTTTGACAGCGAGTGGCTGATCTTTGCCGGCGGCTTTCACACTGCTCACCTGGGCCTTTCGCTCCTGACGCTGTTCGGGTCGCTGTTGACGGTGGCCTACGCCCTCTGGTTCATAGGACGCATCTTTTTCGGTTCCAGGCCGGAAGGGTTGACGATAGACCGGCTGCCCCGGGCGATGGTCGCGCCAACGGTTTTGCTGGCCGCGCTGGCCCTCATCGAAGGGATCTTTCCGGCGCCGATCTTTGGCTGGGTGGACCAGGCCCTGGCGCTGATCCTGGGGGGCAACTGGTGACGGGTGACGTGCGGGTCGTGCTGCCGTTGGCCTGCCTGGGGGGTGGCGCGTTTGCCGTCTACCTGGTGGCGCGGTTCGTGACCGGGCGCAACGACCTGCTGGCCCTGTTCACGGCAGGCGCTTTCGCGGCGGCGCTAACTACGCTGGCGTTCTTGCAGCCGGCAACAAGTGCAAACCATCTCCCGACCTGGGGTCGCTTTGGGGCGGGCGAGGCCTTCCTGCGCGCCGATCCCGCCGCGTTGGTGATTATCGGCGTGGCGCTGGGATTGGGCCTGCTGGTGACCGTCTACTCCGGCCGCTACCTGGCGCTCGACCAACGGTATGAAACCTACTATCCGCTTCTGCTGTTGCTCGTGACCGGGCTGGTGGGCATGGTGCTGGCGGCGGACCTGTTCAACCTGTATATGTTCTGCGAGTTGATGAGCGTCGCCGCTTACGTGCTGGTCGCCTTCCGGCGGCGCACCAGGACGGCCATTGAGGCCGGGTTCAAATACCTGGTGATGGGCAGCGTGGGCACGGTGACCATCCTGATGGGCATCTCGTTCATCTACCGCGAAACGGGGCAACTCGCGTTGCCCCCCCCTCTCTCCCCCCCAATGGGAGGGATGGGTGCGCCGGGACCGTGGACTCGCGCCGGAATCGCCTGCCTCCTGGTGGGCCTGGGGCTCAAGAGCGCGATCGTCCCGCTTCATACCTGGCTGCCGGATGCCCACGGGCGCGCTCCCAGCAGCATCAGCGCCATGCTCTCCGGCGTCGTCGTCCAGAGCGCCTTCTACGCGCTGCTCAAGGTCTGCCTGGGGCTGGGTTTCCCGGCACGGGGGCTGGGGACGCTGCTGATCGTGCTCTCGCTCTTCAACATGACAGTGGGCAACAGTATGGCGCTGGTGCAGACTCACACCAAGCGGCTGCTGGCCTATTCCACGATCGCACAGATGGGGTACGTCTTGCTCAGCGTGGGTATCGGGCTGCGCTACGACCTGCCAGTGGCCATCCAGGCCGGCTTTTTTCTGATACTGGCCCAGGCCGTGATGAAGGGGCTGGCCTTCTTATGCAAGGGGGTGTGTCACTTTTACCGCGACGCCACCACGATCGAAGAGCTGCGCGGGACGGCGGCCCACATGCCGCTGGTGGCCGTGGCCTTCAGCGTGGCCCTGGCGGGGTTGGCCGGCGTGCCGCCGCTGGCGGGCTTTGTCGGCAAGTGGTTTATCCTGCAGGGAGCGCTGCGTTCGTCAGACGTGCTGGGCTACGTGGGGCTGGCAGCGCTCTTGCTGAACAGCCTGATCGCGCTGGGCTACTACCTGCCGCTGATCGGAACGCTGTTTACCTCCCCTTCAGCTTCCCCTGCGCGCGGGGCAGGGAGTGAGGGGGGGCGGATTCGAATCTCGCCCTGGATGGCACTGCCCATCATCACGCTGGGGGCGCTGGTGCTCGCCATCGGCCTTTATCCTGGGCCGTGGCTGGACTGGACGGCAGATGCAGGCGTCTACTTGCTGGCGTTGGGGACAAGAATGAGCGGAGAGTAGTGGGGCGAGATTGGAAAACTGGTAGATTGGTAGATTGGGAGTTGGGCCAGCGGGAAGCAGGAGGCAGCAAGCACACGAGTTCGGTGCGGCAGGCACACGGCGTAGAAATCAGGTTGCACGGCGTAGAAATCAGGTTGCACGGCGTAGAAATCCAATCGCACGGCGTGCAATCGAGGGCCAAGGCCGGGGGTGCGGCCCCGGCACGGTATAGATTCTGCATCAGATAGGAGGTAACGACATGGCAAAACGCATCCAAGCGATCACAGCCTACCGTCCGCGCATTGACCTGGGCGACGCAGCGGAGGAAGAGCGGTACATGGAGTTGACCACAACCCGCACCACGCTATCGTCAGGCGTCGTCAAGAACGTCCAGGAGGCCGAGGTGGAGACACTCATCGGCTTGCTGTTGGATGGTCGCCCCGTCCACACCGGCGTCGCCATCTACACACCCAGCATAGACCTGGACGGCGACGTCGAGGTCAAGGTCAAAGTGGACAAACGCATCCTGCGCACCCTGAATGCGCCCGGCGCATTTCGGGGCCGCCTCATCAACGCCGAGAACGTCGGCAAGAGCGGCGACGACCTGGTCGCGATGTGGAACGAGGCACATCCCGACGATCCTGTCGAGTAGGCGGAAAGCGGCACCTATGCCGCCACGCCGGCGGGGGCCGCACCCCCCGCCGGCAGCGCGGACGTGGTGGGGGAAGCGGGGCGGCCGGCGTTGTCGTTTGTACGAGTGGGGCCGTTGGGCTATAATTGGAGTGAGGCGGCATTTCCACATATAAGCAACCAGGTGGCAAGACATCCATATATCGGTGGTTGGGCAGCAGCTCACTGCGATTTAAGGTGCATATGAACGATTCATCGCCAGGGCTTCATATTACTATAGGGACTTACCCATCGAGCAAGTTGAGCTTGGAGCAGGAATTGCGGCTGTCAAAGGCAGCACTTTTGTACGGAGACCATGTCAAACTCTACAGCCTTGCTTCCTCTATGATGTCGATGGTGTCGAGACAGAGGGACTTTAGCCCCAAGCAGCAAATGCAGCTCTTGGAGAAGGTCATCCCCTACCTGGCTTCAGAGAAAGATGCGAGAGTCTTGCTCAAGTTCCTGAAGACAATCAAGAAGAAGTCTCAGACAAAGCATTTGAGTAGACAGGATCGCACTGTGCAAGCCAGTTTCCAGCAACTCCTTGCAGGCCAATGGGAAGCGGTCAAACAAAAAGCCATTGAGATAGCCAAGGATTCAGGCTTTGACGAGATAGAACGTGGTGTTAGAGCTGGCCTGTTGGAGTTGCATACATTTGAGGAAACCGACACTGATGAAACTGTCCTGGAGTTCATAACCGATTGCATAGCTGGTGCTTCTGGGTCACCCCGGGTGGAATCCCGTCGATCAGAAATCTCTCAACGCAGCGATAAGATGATTTGGGAATTCGTAGAGAGGGTGAGCAGTGCAGTGTCAGACAGCTCTACGTACCCTTTGTTTGACACCGAAACCGGCGAGCTTGTTAGGGAAAAGGTAGATGCCAAGAGAATAGGCGTTTCTGAGTCTGACATCGGACGGGGTAAGCATAGTGGTCTGGCCGGTCATCTGCTGAAGCGTCTCCCTTTATTCGATCAGGCATCAGTGGACGAGATCCTTGACGTCCGCGAAGAGCTTGACAGACCCCTGACTCGATTTCGAGGAGCCATAGTTCGGTTCTCCGAGGAGATCAAACCCGCCTCTTGGGACAAGGACTTCCCTTCAGAAGCAGAGAAAGTGTTCTACCGAGATGTAGGGCCAGCCATTCTTGATATTGAAGAGTCGGTGAAGTCAAACAAGCTCTTGGCGTCCATACTCCACAAGTTCGTCGAGAAACCAGCGGTCTTGCCTGTTGGTTCCCTATTCTCTCTGGCGATTTCGCAACTGTCGTCTCTACCAAGCGAGGTGGCATTGAGCCTTGGGGTCGGAATCTCTTCCGCTGCGATTATCCACGAGGCATACAAGGAGTGGAAGCAAGAGAAACAAGCCATTGAGCGAAATCAGCTATTCTTCTACTACGAAGCTCAGAGGCGGCTGTCGAAATGAGCACTGGGAGGAAGAATGACCGAGCTGCCCAACCCCGCATGCACCCGACCGCGCCTTCGGCGCGCGTTACCAGCGGCGTTTTTGCATTTGCTGGTAGTCTTGTAGAGAGGTAGGTTTTGCATGGGTCGGCGCGGCGGCTCATGCACGCCGTTAGGCCGCTTTGCCGTGCAAACGGCAAGTATAGGAGAGGACAATGCAGAAGTCCGGTTTGAGGAAGGTAATCGAGTTTCTTCTTGACAATCTTCTTGATTTCGCGACGATTGCACTTGCGGTCTTTGTATTCATCCGATACCAAGTTCGGCCTTCCGCAGCGGCTGACATCGCCGAGTTGGCTCCATGGATCCTAGCTGTGCTTGCCCTAATTGCGGTCTCAGGCATATGGGATCGTAGTCGCCGAATGGGCCGAATGGAGAGTCTCCTGAACGAGAATCGCGATTTGTCGGAGAATAACCAGAACCTTATACGTAGGGCAATCAACCGAAACATCCGAGCTGACGACTTCCTGCTGACAGACAGAGATCTGAAGGAAGAGTCCTTTGCCTCTGCAAGAAGGATCATACTGACGGGAGTGACGTTGCAGCATAGAACAAGCCAGTTCACTCATATGTTGGAGCAAAGACTAAGGGCGGGAGCTTCGGTCCAGTTGGTACTACTTGAACCGTCTGACTCCAATCTTCAGCAAATGGTAGCCCGAGGATGGGGAGAAGCAACCGTCGATCTCTACCGGACGATTATCAATTCAACGCTCGCCCAACTGGAGATCATTGCGCGGAACGCGCAGAGCCAAGAGCAACTGGAGATAGGTTTCCTACCGTTCTATCCAGGAATGGCGTTTGAGATGATCGATCCAGATGAACCTCACGGAACGTGCTGGGTGACTATACTTCCTCACAAATCCACCAAACCGAGTCCGGCCTTTAGGCTGCAGGCATCGGAAGACCCGCATTGGTATAGCTTCTTCCGTGAGCAATTCAACCTTCTCTGGGGTAGTTGCCGAATCGAGAGGTTCCCGAAACTAATTTCCCAGCAGAAGTTGGATATTCCCTCACCAGCGTACAGGGAAAAAACCAAAGTGACGGACTTGCACGACGTCATATATGGTTCCATGTATCAAGCTCTTGGAGAAGGACTGGGTCGGATCTTCCATGCTCAATGCCCCTGTGTTCTACCTGTCTGCTTTAAGCACCCGGAACGCTCAGAGTATACATACGTTGCTGCAAGTGCAAACACTGCCGATGAGAAAGACCGCATTCTTACTGAGCCTCATATAGCAGGATGCGAGAGTGTGCTGATCAGGCAGGTGCGCTGGTATCGGTTGACTGCAGAAAGGCCAGTTCAGTCGATCAAATTCGGAAGCGGCCCAAGGATAGAGGACTTCCTGATTGTGGCAGCCGAGGTTTACCCAGTAGAAGACTGGAATGAGCATATCCCGGTAACTGTTCCTGGCAACCGGTCACGTGCCTATGGATTAGCCATAACTGAGCAAAAGGGGCCATCTAGCTGGTTTGTTTCGGTAGATCAGCATCGATTTGGCTTCAATGAGAACCCTGGCTGCCACTTTGTGGAGTTCATTCTGGAGGATAAGGAACAGCACAACCTATCGTTTGGATACGAGAAGGGGCAGTGGGGAATAGCGTGTGCCTTCTTTGCATTCTAGCAGCCTGTCGGAGAGGAATCTGTGTTGACTTTCCGCCGACGATTTTTCATACGATTTGCCAATAGGATGCAACACTTGCAACTGAATCCACTATATTGCTTGCGAAAATGGCCTCTTGCTGCCTCGG
>DAOUDX010000036.1:0-17747 GCA_034430835.1 Anaerolineae bacterium | reverse complement strand
GCGTGTTGGCAACCTGTCATCAGAGAGCGATCCCTATCCTGGACTTCTTGGTCGAGTTGCAGCGTGCTGTGGGAAACCCGCCGTCCCTAGGTCCACCGCAGCCCGCTCCCACTTGACGCTAAACAAGTACGGCTGAAGCATACCGTTGGGCAGCGCGTAGTCGATAGACTGGGGATTTTCAATCGTGATAGGACAGCAGTGAAAAGGGATGCAAGAGTATCTGAAGCAAACTGAGTTGTGCGACTGCGACAACAAAGAATTGAGGGAGAAGGCTTCAAGCATCGTGAAGGGCGTTTGTACACCGATAGACATTTCACAGAGAGTATTCCGATTCGTGAGAGACACAATCCCTTTCAATGCTACCCTCGACATCTATCAGAAAGCATCGGAGACACTCCAAAGGACAGTCGTTGACTATTGCAACAAGATCAATGTTCATGTCGCTTTGCTGCGGGCTGTGGGGATTCCTGCGAGATGCCACTTCGCTCGTGTGAGGAAAGAGATTCTTGGGGCCTTCATCCCCAGCATCATATACGCTCGGCTCCCCGACCCCGTGGGGCATTTCTGGTGTGAGTGCTATATTGCCGAGCAGTGGATAGCATGCGAAGCGCTATTTGACAAGGCATTATATTGGGGGCTGCTCGAAGCGGGTGTAATTTCCAGAGAGCAAGTCCCGACTATAGAGTGGGATGGTAGGAGCGATCTCGTCTTGCTGAAACCGTGGATAGTGAGGGACATGGGAATCCACTCTTCATATGATGACCTGGTCAAACTTGCCCAAGAGGAAGGAATGCCCCCAAAAGCTGTCTGCAAGCTACTCGACTGGTTACCGGTGTTTTTTTTCCAGTCGGCGTACGGATAAGATTCGCAGGGTGCCGCCCAACCACGGCTCCTAAGAACGTGTTGCCTGTCGCGCGTTCTTCCGTGAGGAATGCCGCGTATGCGGCATGGTGACTTGCACCCGATGCCGCTGTCGCAGCCCTGTACCGCAGCGCGATTGGCGGTCGTTGACCATCACCCCCATGGATGAGCGTATCGGAAAGGCGCTCCTGCGTCACGGAAAACGCACACTATGAACGCATCCTCACCCGCCATCACAAAGCGCCCTGGGGGCATGCTGGGATTCACCATCGTCTGGGCCGGGCAGATCATCTCGGTCCCGGCCTCGAACATGACCCACTTCGCTGACGATCTGGGCCTACGAAAAGACCGGCAGAGCGATCGCGCTCGGGGGCACGACCACCTCGTCCATCCTGCCCTTTCTGCTATCATCATCGTGCTGATCGTCTACCTGTTTATCCCGACGATCCGCGACCTGGAAGACAGGCTGCCGGACCACGGCCAGATGGCAAAGCTGGAAGAGGAACCTGCCCCTACCGAAACCGGATGCGCTTGAACGCTTCGGCGTATTCACACGCCAGCGCCTCCCCCGCCTCGCGGGCCCGCTGGCGAATCCGCTCAACCACCTCCTCGAAATTCCCGTCCACCTGGCTGGAATGGCGCGCCAGCGCCGCGATGCGCGCTTCGAAGCAGCAGGTGACGTCCTCCCAATAGTCGGCCCCCTCCGTCCAGAACAGGTACGCCTCCCGGACGCGCCACGGCTCGACCCCGCCCACCAGTTGCTCGGGGAAGATGTACCACTCGCGGGCGGCGTAGACGGCGTCCAGCGCGACCTGGCCCGCGACGCGGTGATCGGGGTGGAGCTGATAGCGCCGCCACGGGTCGATGGTCATCACGATGTGGGGCCGGTGCTGGCGCAGGAGCCCGCACAGCCGGCGGCGCAGGTCCAGCGTGTTCTCCAGCAGGCCGTCGGGGTAGCCTAAGAAGATCACCTGCTCGACCCCCAGGTCTTTGGCGGCAGCCCGCTGCTCCTCCTCCCGCAGTGCGGCCAGTTGGCCGGGCCGCACTGCGGGGTCGGGACTGCCCTTGTCGCCGCTGGTCAGCAGCAGGTACGCAATCGACTTGCCCGCCTGCGCCCACTTCATCACCGTCCCGGCGCAGCCGAACTCGGGGTCGTCGGGATGGGCGCCGACGACCATCACGCGGTCGAGGGGTTCCGTCTCAGCCATAGTGCAAGTCTCCTTGACGTGTTTGACGAGATAGTACCGCGCATCGGGCTTCGTGTCAAATGCAATGGCAGACGAGTCTGCCTCCTTGCCAAAACCCCCGTCTTGCGGTAAACTCCGGCAATCCAAGAGCGGGCAGCCGCACCGGCAGGAGAGGCCATGTCGTCAAATCAAAAGGTCACCGTTGGACTCGCCATCGTCATCATTCTCGCCGTGCTGGCGTTGGTCGGGCGGGTTACCTTCCTGGCCCCGCTTTTCCCCACGCCCACGCCGACCCCCACCCGCACACCCGTGCCCACGGCTACGAACACCCCCACACCAACCAGCACCCCCACGAACACGCCTACACCCACAAACACGCCCACGCCGACCGATACGCCCACGCCCACCTTCACCCCCACGCCAACCTTTACGCCCACGCCCCCACCCATCGCGACCTCCGCGACAACGTCTACCACAAAGTGGTCGGGGGCCGAGGCCACACCCATCACGGATTGCGCCTCTGTGACCCGCTCGCCCCACTCTGCCATCCGCGGCCAGCGGTTCGTCAGCTTCTACGGCACCGTGGGGCCAGGGCTGGGTATCCTGGGCCGCCACTCGATCAGCGACACGCTCAAGATGCTCGACGAGCAGGTTCAGCCCTACCGCGAGCTTGACCCCTGCGTGGAGGTCGTGCCCGCTTTCCACATCATCGTCACCGTGGCCGACGCCAATCCCGGCGAGGACGGCGACTACAACCACCGCATGGAGCACGAGGACGTCCAGACGTGGATAGACAGCATCCAGTCGGCAGGGGGCATTGCCATCCTCGACATCCAGATCGCCCGCAGCACCCTGGTCACCGAGCTGAACTATGTGGAGCCGCTATTGCGACAGACCGGTGTCCACCTGGCGATCGACCCCGAGTTCATCGTCGGAGAGGGCGAGGTCCCCGGCACAAACCTGGGCACCATCGACGGGGAAGCCATCAATCAGGCCCAGGCTTGGCTGAACGGGCTCGCCGAGCAGGTGGGGGAGAACAAGATCCTCGTGATCCACCAGTTCGACGACCGCATGGCGACGAACAAGGACGTCATCCAGGATTACCCGCTGGTCGATCTGGTGTGGGACGCCGACGGCTTTGGCGGGCCGGGGGCCAAGGTGGGGGACTACCACCAGTACCGGGACGAAGGCGGCTTTGAGTACGGCGGCCTCAAGATATTCTACAACTACGACAGCCCGGTCTTGACGCCGGGGCAGGTCATGGCGCTCAACCCGCCCCCGGCGTATATCATCTACCAGTGACGGCGACAGCAAAGACAAGCCCGTCGGGGCCTTGCTATGGAGTCCATCTCACCAACCACAACCCCCCGTTTTCGAAGACGGCGGCGTCCTCCAAGGGCGAAACTACGAACATCCACCCCGTAGGCACACTTACCGTATCGCCAGATGCATGAAGTGGCGAAGGCATCAGCAACGTATCTGTCCCCATATCCAAGTCATAGACACGAACGTCCGCTAAACCATCGGTGAACTCCACCGCGTGCTGATAATACAGACGGCGACTATCGGAGGACCAGTTGGGCATATAACCCCACTGAGCAACCGGCTGAATTTCCCCATCGTCAAGAGAGGCGATATGGAGTGTACCAAAAGCGTCGGGAAAGGCCAGCATCGTCTCGTCCGGCGATAGAGCCACCCAGTGAGAAACAGTCAATCCTTCGAGAGGATCCACAGGTGGAGTTCCGTCTACGCTGGCTATACTCACACCGCCGCCTCCCTCATAGCTGCAGACCAGCAATATCTTTCTCTCCTGAGCAAGCCAAATAGCCTGACCAATATGAGGGCAGCTCTGTAACCTCACGGCGTTGCTCCCATCGGACTGGGCCGTCCATGCCTCGTAGGGGGGCAAGGAGAAGTCATCAGGAGCAGGCGTGTGATTGTATCCCGGCGGCAAGCGGCTGTACACGACTCGTGCACCACTGGGCGAGAGTCCTCCGCCGAACCACACGAAGACATCGTCAACGTAGCTGGCTTCCAACTGGGCCCATATCTCTGGATCTAGCTCAAACGGCGGCTGAATAGGGTGTCGCTCACCTGTTGCGACTTCATGCTGCCACCACTCCTTGATTGTTCCAAGGCGTTCTCCCTGTGTGGCGTACACTACTGACTGACCGTCTTCAGACCACCGGGCACCAACGACTGACTGCTCGGTGATTTGCACTGACTTGAACTTGCCAGGTGTAGGTGTCACTGTTGACACTGTCACCTGTCTCCCCGGCGTGGATAAGTCGGTGGGCGTGCTGGTGGGCAACGGCGTCGCGGTGACCACCGTCGGCAGCGGCAGGGTAGGCGATGGCGGAACCGCGCACCCGGCGCCCAGCGCGGCTATCGCCCCCAGCAGAACCAGGATCCTGCGCTTCGACAGTCTCATTCCATACCCCCTCTCGCCGCCAGGTGCGTCGCACTTCCAAAGTGCGACGCACCTCGTGGCTCACTCTTACTCCTCTTCAGGCGATCCGACGATCGTGAACAGCCCGCCATCGCTGCGCCCGAACACCTCCGGGAAGTACATCTCGTAAACCAGCGTGGGGATCACGCGATACTCGCCCGTCAGGCTGGCGCGGATGTAGTAGCTGTACTCGTATGTCCCGCGCGGCAGGTAGGTGGCAAAGAGCACCGCCTTCTCGTCGCGCATCTCGGCGTGGCTGAACCACCACCAGCCATAGCCGCCACCCCACGGGTTGGGCCGGTCAGTGCGCACCAGCTCCGGTTGCTCGCCCGCCACGCTCGTCGTCTTCAGGCTCTGATCGACGCCCTCGGTGCCGGCCGGGAAGAAATCCTCCACCACCACATAGTGCAGGTCGTTGGGCACGATGATGGTCAGCTTGACGCGGATCACGTCGCCCACCTGGGCGCTGTCTATCGCCCGGCAGCGCTCCTCCTCAGGGTCGCAGTCGGCAGAGGTGTACTGGCGGCTGACGATGATGCCCCGGTTGAGGGCCGTCACCTCCTCCACCGGCTTGTAGTAGCGCAGGTACATGCTGTAGTACAGCCGCCCGCTGCCCTCCTTCTCGCCCTCAGGCGCCGAGCGCTCGATGATGACGCGGTTGGCCTCGTCGGCCAGGAGCGCAGCGACCTCGACCTGCAGCTTGACCGTCTCCTTGATGTTCTCACGTGTCATGCTCCCCTCGCCCAGCTTCTCGCCGTTGACGGCCACCTGCCAGTTGAAATCCGCCTCCAGCTCACCTGTGGCCACCATCCAGTCGGTGAGGGCGATGATGGCCCAGGCCGTCTCCTGCGTCGTCTCCCAGTAGCCGTCCTTGCGCGCGACCATTAGCCAGCGGACGGCGCCGGGCGCTCGCGGGTTCTCCGGATCGAGCCGGGAGAGCGCTGCCAGCACGATGGCGGTGGAGCGAGTGTCGGTGTTCATCGCGTAATAGTCCACCCGCGACTCCTCCCAGTGCGTGCCCGTGGCGCTGGAGATGGCGCTGTTGTTGATGTCGGAGAGCAGCGTATCCACCCGCGCCTGGTAGCGCTCGCCCAGCAGGCCGAACCCCATCGCCAGGTACGCCTTGCCAAAGGTGTCCAGTAGGTCGCGCTGCTCGAAGAGCGTCACCATGCGCGCCGTGTCCTCGCGCCCAGCCTCGGCCAGCACGTACAGGATAAAGGCCCTCCGGTTGGCGTCGTAGTGGTACTTGACGTCACGCGTGCTGCGCAGGTATCCCTCGAGATAGTCCGCCGCCCGGTCCATCACATCTTCATCGACCACGAAACCGGCCCGATCCGCCTCGATCATTCCCAGCAGAACGTAGGCGGTCAGGTACGGGTTGGAGTCGTCGTAGATCCACCACCCCCACCCGCCATCATAGTGCTGCTGGTTATACAGCCGCTGCAGGCCAATGCTGACCAGCCCCGGCAGCCGCGCCTCCAGGTCGGGCCGGTCGAGGCCCAGCTCCTTGAAAGCCCGGTAGGTGACGACGTTGGGCAAGAAGCGGCTCACCGTCTGCTCAGTGCACTCGTAGGGATAGTGCTCCAGGTAGTCGAGGCCGTCCGTCATGCCGGCGGCCAGGGAGGGGTCGAGGTGGATCGACAGCTCCCCCTGGGTTGGATCGTAGCTCGGCGGCAGGGCAGCCGCCTCCAACACCTGCCCATCCTCCGCGAGATAGCCCGCCGTGGCGACCACCTCCGGCGTGCTGTAGCGGTAGACCGGCAGGGTGATCTCGACGGCGTCTGCATAGTCGCCCCCTCGCGCTCCAAAGCGGAGCGTGACCTCCGACACATCCTGCACCACCACCGGCCACGCCACCCTGACCTTGCCGCCGGAGGGGATGCTGATCTGTTGCACCGCCGCGCCGCCGATCTGCAACCCATCCGCCTCGAAGGCCACGGTGACCATCAAGTCACTCTTGGTGTTGTTGTGCACCACCGCACCCAGCTCCGCCTCGTCGCCGACGACAAAGAAGCGCGGGTTTACGGGGCGAATCAGCAGATCCTTGGTGCACATGACGTCCACCTCGGCCTCGCCCACCTGCGTCTCGACGTTGACGCCCCAGGCGGTCATGCGCCAGGTCGTGAGGTTATCCGGCAGCTCCGCGCTGACCGTGGCGTGGCCATCCTCGTCGGTGCGCGCGGTAGGGTTCCAGTAGGCGCTGTCGCGAAAGTCCTTGCGCACCGGGCCGAACTCCTCGCCGCCGCCCCCGCCGCCCAACCCCTTGGCCTCCTCGCCCACCTCCTCGGTGATGCGGTCGGCCGAGAGCGTCAGCCCGGCAGCCGTCGTCACGCCGAGCCCGCGCTCCCGCCAGAAGCGGCCCACGATGTCCTGCCCCGGCCAGTCGGCCAGCGTCAGCACTGAAAGATCGACCAGGCTCAGAGCCAGCTCGGCCTCGACCGGCTTCCCATCGCTGTCGATGACGCGCACGTCGTAGGTCACCGTGTCGCCCGGCTGATAGTGCTCGTCGGCGGGCTTGTCCGGCGTCATCGTGATGGTCAGCTCCTTCTCCGTCGTCTCGATGGAGAGCTGCGCGTAGCCGACCTTGAAGCTCGGCGTCGGGTTGGTCTCGTCCACCCCCTTCACGATGACCACAGAGACGTAGACGTTAGGAATCATATCCTCGGTGATGGGGATATCGAGCTGCTCCGAGTTGGTCTCCAGCGTCTGCACCCAGTAGTCGTAGACGCGCCCTCGCTCGATGGTGACGAGCGCCCGGACCTCCCCCTGATACGGATGGGGGATCAGGATCGTGGCCGTGTCGCCGACCTTGTACTGGCGCTTGTCGGTCACCAGGTCGATCCGGTCGTTGTTATCCATCCCCCAACTGACGTACGCGCGCCCGCTGACCCACATATAGGTCGAGCTGCGTACCTCGTTCCGCTTCGCGTCCAGCCCGCTGGCAGTCACCTTGTAGATGCCGCCCTCTTCGGGAACGAAGCTGGCCGTCCCTTTCCCATTGCTGTCCGTCTTCACCGTGGTGGTATAGACCGGCGTGTCCTCGACGACGCTCTCCCAGTAGTAGCGGTCATCCTCCCCCTGCTTCCTGACGCTGTACCAGTCGTGCTTGTAGAAGACGACCGTCAGCTCTACGTTCGGCGCCGGGTCGCTGGCCCAGTCCACGGTGATGATATTAACGCCCGTATCCTCCCCCGCCTGCCCGACGTACCGCTCCGGCTTCAGCCCGATGTAGTACAACCCCTTGTGGACGATGGCCTCGGTGCGGTTGGAGACCTGCTGGTCGTTGATGTCGGTGACGGTCACCTCCAGCGTGAAGCGCTGGCTGACGATCTTTTCGGCGGTGTCGGCCTCCACGGTGAAGGTGAACCGGCCTTCCGCGTCGGTCGTGCCCTCCCCTTCGGCGATCAGCTCGCCATAGGCGCTGCTCCTATCGTACCAGTACCACCAGGAGCTGAGGTCGCTGTCGGTGAAATCCCACCACCCGGTGCCCTGGTAACGGAAGTAGTGATCGGAGGAAAGCACGGCGTACCGCACCTCGGCGTCGGCGACGGGGCCGCCGAAGAAATAGGTCGCCTGGGCAGTCACCTCGATCTCGTCCCCCTGCACGTACTCCAGCGCGTCCGTCTCCACCTCCACCTGGAACTCGGGCTTGCGGTACTCGGCCACCTGGAAGGAGGTGCCAAAGTAATTGTCTTGGTACTCGGCCTGGATGGAGTAGCGGCCCAACGCAGCCTCCTCGTCCAGGCTGATCTCACCGTACACCGTCCCCATGTCGCTGACGGACAAAGTCTCTCTGTACACCTCTGTGTTCTGCGAGTCCCAGATGCTGACCTGTATCTTGGTGCCCTCTGGAAGCAGGGAGTAGCGCGCATCGTCGTCGGCGCGCAGAATGCCCTTGAAGTAGACCGTCTGGCCGGGGCGATAGATGGGCCGATCGGTGAAAAAGTGGGCCGTGTAAGGCCCGTCGTAGGCCACCGGCAGGTCGAAATCCCAGGGTGAGATACCGCCGCTCCACCCGTTGATGGCGACGGCGAAATTCGCCCCAGGGTCATCCGGATCCCCGGCGAAGGCGAACACGGGCCTCCACCGTTCCGGAAGCCGATAGTCGGCGTTGTAGAAGACGCCGTCCTCATCGGTCTGCCCCTCGACGGTTCGCCCGTCGCCCTTCACCACGATGGGCAGGTCGGTCACCACGTCCCCCGATTGCAGGTCGGTGGCCCAGACGAGCACCCCATCGATGCCCGTCTTCATCGTCAGGTTGTACCGGGAGACAACCAAGACGTGCTTGGTGAGCTCGGGAAAACGATACGATCGTGCCTCCGGATAGATCGACGCCGAGGGCACCGAGACCTCCAGGTAGTAAATCCCCGGCTCCAAGAAGCCGCTCTCAGATAGCCTGGTACCATAGATAGCACGCTGATCCAGCACCGGGTTCACGTCCAGTGTCCACTGCCGGACGAGGTTCTCGCTGCTGCCTCTATACCTATCCCAGTAATTCCAGTCATCGTAGGCGCGGACAAAGTCGTCCGCCGGCATCTCGTAGAGCGCAAAGCTGACCTGGGCCACGTTGCGCACGGTCACGTAGGCGACGGTCTGCGAATAGGCATTGTAGGCAGTCACTCGCCCACGCGTGTGCAGGTAGGCGAACGGGCTCAGAGACTTGGTGTGCCAGCGGATCGTCGTGTCCTCCCCCAGCTCGTGCCCGTAGCACCCTTGCACGTCACCGTCGATGGTCACCTCGTAGTCGGCGTTGGGGCCGATGGGGAAAGAGATCCGGAGCTTGGTGTTGCTGTCCCACCAATAGGTGTAGACGTCCGTCGCCTCCACGGCGGGACTGATGGTAAAGTTGCCGTCGAGCGACGCGGGGTCGATCGGGCTGGAGAAGGTGACCTCCAGCCCGCCCGCGGGATCGGCGGCGGTGTCGCCGTCGTGGGGGTTGGTGCTGACGATGCGTGGATACGCGATGGTCCTGAAGGCGGCCGTTCTCGTGCTGGGGGTGACGCCTCCCCTGGCTCCCTCGGCTCCGGCGGCGATGCTTGCCACGTAGCGTGTATCGAAATCGAGCGGCCGGCTGGGGGTAAAGCCCATCGTCTCCACCCCCACCCGCTCCGGTCCGACGCCGGAATCCCACAACCAGCTATAAGGCTCGTAGGTCCGCATCTGCGGAAGAACCAGCCCTGCGTCGTGCCACTCGAAGGTGCCCGCAACGGCCGCGCCGGTGGATGCGTTCTTGAGTGTGAAAGCCGCCTCCACGGAGGCACGATCCATCGGTTGGTTGAAGGCGACGTAGACGGTCGGCTCGGGGCTGACGTAGACGGTGGACCCACTGGGGTAATAGGCGACGACGGCCGGCAGGATGGTGGTGAACTCCCAGGTAAAGTCCTCCTTCAGCACGCCGCCGGTGGTATCCTCCAACCCGGCCGCGATGCGCGCCTTGTACTCGGTGGCAGGGACAAATCCCTCGTCGGGTGTGAAGGTGTAGATGGACGTGTTGAGCCACTCGCCCTGGCCCCGTACCGGCGGGACAAAGGTCAGTGGCTGCGACAGCCCCTCCTGGTCCTCGATGGCAACCAGCGGCACCACCGGGCGGTTGAACATCACCGTGACGGTGGCGTCGGCGGCGACCTCGGTCGTGCCGTCGTCCGGATAGACAGCGGCCACCTCCAGGAAGCCGACGGTGGCGAACTTGTACTCAAAGTCCGCCTTCAGCCGCTCGCCCCGTGCGCTGCGGGCCTTGTCTGCGATGGTGAGGGTGTACCGTGTGGCGCGCTCGAATCCTTCGTCCTGCGGTGTGAACGTCACGGCGCGGTCGGTGACCCACTCGAACTCGCCATCGACGTCCGGCTCGATGGAGAACGCTTTCTCCACCGACCCGGCGTCCATCGGCTGGTCGAACATGACCTGCACTGGGGCATCGAGCTGCTGCTCCTCCCCCCGCGCCGGCGAGACGTAGACCACCTGCGGCGGCAGCGGCTCCCCCTCCGGCGTCGGCGTCGTTGTCGGCTCGAAAAACACCGCCGGCAGCGAGCACTGGCAGGCCAGGCTGAAGACGGCGATGGCGCTGATGATGCTTGAGATGATCGTTCGGTTTTGGTGTTTCATTTTGGTGCCTCCTCTTTGGAGATTAGAGAGTAGAGATTGGAGACTGAGCAACTAGCCGTTGCTACAAATCACTCTTGAAGCAATACGACCTTCAAGATAAACAACCCGTCACTGCCAACTATGTACACGTATCCATCTGCCACCGCCACACCCCCGGCATGCCCCGTGTCGTAGAAGCCAACCTCGGTAGGGAAAGCTGGGTCAGAGACATCCACCACCCGTAAACCCATATCGGTGGCAATATAGACGTGGCTACCTGAAACAGCCACATCCCACGCCGAGCCGGTCGCTCCGTAGAAACCAACTTCAGCCGGGGCAGTGGGGTCAGACACATCGATCACGCGAAGGCCGGCGGACCCCGCGGCTACGTAGGCATACCCATCTACTACTTCCACGTCTTGTACAGTGCCTGTCATTTCGCAGAAGCCGACTTCAATCGGAGAGGTGGGACCTGAAACGTCAATCACCCGCAGCCCCGAATCGCCAGCAGCAACATAAGCATAGTGACCCACCGCTGTTACGCCGTGACCTGCCCAGGGCACAACATCAGCCTCCGCTTTCATCACACCAACCGTGGTTGGGGTGGCGGGGTTGGAGATATCTATCACACGCAGGCCGTACTCGTCACCTGGTCGGGCACAGTAGGAGCCGCCAGCGACATAGGCATAGTTTCCAACCACTGCCACGCTGCTGGCAAACCAACTCTGATTCACAGGCCACTCGGCTTCTATGTCGGTCAAGGAATAGATACCAAGCTGAGTTGGGATGGTAGGGTTCGACACATCCATTATGCGCATGTCCCCCCAGCACGCAGCAGCGCCGAATTCACACTCTCCATCGGTGACATAGGCAATGTCGCCTGCGACAACTACGTCAGTCGCGATTCGGCCTGTATCGTAAGAACCTACAACAGCTGGGGACATTGGCTGTGATACATCCACTACACCCAGCCTGCCCCACTCCAGGCCAACGGGACCATCTTCCCCCTCAGCAATGTAAGCATAGCCTTTCGACACTGTCACGGCGTAGCCATCCGCCAATGTATCGTAGAGTTCAACTTCAACCGGATTAGCGAGTACCGATACGTCTATTATGTGTACTCCTTCCCAGTCGACAATATAGATATAGTTATCTCCTACAGCCAAGTCTCTGGGCTCAAATAAGGAGACGCTGATGCCATTGATCTTTGCAGGAGCGGAAGGAGCAGATACATCTATTACTTCCAGGCTTCCATATTGCTCAATGACATAGATGTAATCACCTAGCATAGCCAGATCATTAGGCCAGGAGACCATCTCATAGACTCCAACCACAGTCAAAGCAATGGGAGTAGATATTTCTACCACGTACAGACTGCCTTTCAGTCTGCCATCATCGTCCACAAAGCCGGAAGAAATGTAAGCGTAATCCCCTTTCACTACCACATCTTGCACTGTCCCTGGAAAAGCATATGAAACAATCTCAACGAGAGCACTTGGATCGGAGACATCCAAAACTTGTAAGCCTTGTTCACCAGCGGCCAAATAAGCAAAATCCCCTGCCACCGCTATGCCAACAGGTATCCACTGTGGAGAAATATAGGACCCTATCTCAATAGGGATAGAAGGGTTTGAAACGTCCAAGATTCGTACAGCGCCGGAGTCTTCGACAACGTAGATATAGCCACTCACCACCACAACACTCTGAATTGCCCCAGATGTGCCATATGAACCAACCTCAATTGGAATAATGGGGTTTGACACATCCACAACTCGTAAGCCTGAAGCGTTGGTTGCAACGTAGGCGTAATTATCCTTGACGCAGATATCTGAGATACCCCACTTACCAACTGGCAACCGAGTAACACTCACTTGCACAATGTGAATAGGACTAGGCAAATCCCAAATTAAAAAATCTCGACCGGCTCCCACATAGGCATAAGGTTCCTTAACAAATATGACAGAAGGATGCCCTCCAACGCGCCCCACTAATTCCATGTTCCAGGCACTGCCAGCGGGGACAGCAGATGTCACGGTCGGCGCGGCAGTTGGCGGGGGAGAAGCCAGTGTCCTCGTCGGCACCGATGCAACAGTCGGCGTTTCGATTGGCAGTGTAGGACTAGAAGACGGAAACGGTACCTCTCGGGTATCACAGGTGCAAGCCACCAGAGACACGGACAACGTTACGAAAAGAGCGACTCCTCGCTTCTTCACAAACTCTCCCTCCAATCTCCAGTTTCCATTCTCCAACTCACTCCACAACTATGACCACCCGATCACTCTCCAACACCCGCCCGCCCACATCCTTCCCCACCGCCCAGAAGGTGTGCGCGCCCGGCGTCATCTGCCACCGCGCCTGGTACGGCGGACTGCTCAGCGTCGCCAGCGCGCGGCCGTCCACGTACAATGTCACCTCTTGTAGCGCGACGCCATCGACCGGGCGAACGGCCACGAAGATCTGCTGCGACGAGGCGGGAACCTCCGGCGACAGCCAGTAGCGCCCGCCCTGGTCAGGGCCGGTCATGATCAAGGGCGTGCGAGCCACGGGGACTGCAGGGCCGGCGACAGATTCACCCACCGCCGGGCTGCCGGGGCACATGGGCGAATACGCCTCCGGCGGCTGGGGGATGTTCTGCCAGCGCACCCAATCTTGCGCCTCGGCAGGGTAGAGCGTGTATCGCTTCTGGACGGTGTAATCCGGCGCACAGCCGGGACCGGCCAGCAGGCCGTTGCGCGCGTCGAGGGCGTAGGTCCAGTGCCAGTCGTCGGTGCGCGTCGGCTCGGTGCCTTCGATGAACAGCTCATCGATCGTGTGCGGGCAGCGCGCCGACACCCTGCTCCCTGTTCCCTGCCCACTGCTCCCCGGGGCCGGCGGCAGCCCGCTGTCGGCGCACACCGCCACCCGCACCATCCCCGGCGGCTCGACGAACGCGCGCACGGGCCGCCCCTTGTGCAGCGACTCCATCACATCGTGCCAGATGGGGGCCGCGCCCGTCACGCCGCTGACCTGCTCCATCGGCGTGTTGTCGGCGTTGCCCGCCCACACGCCGACGACCAAGTCAGGGGTGTACCCCACCGTCCAGTTATCGCGCCAGTCGGTGGTGGTGCCGGTCTTGACCGCCGCCGGGCGCGTCAGCTTGAGTGCACCGCCCTCGCCAAAGGTCGAGATGCGGGCAAAGTCGTCGCTCAGGATGTCGGTGATCAGGTAGGCCACGCGCGCGTCCATCGCCCGCGGCCCCGGCGCGGTCTCCCACACCTTCAACACCCGCCCGTCGTGATCCTCCACCCGCGTGACGAGCACCGGCTCGACCCGGTAGCCGCCGTTGGCGAAAGCGCCGTAGGCCGCCGTCAACTCCAGCAGCCGCACCTCGCCGCCGCCCAGCGTCAGCGCCAGGCCGAAGCGGTCCGCGTCGTCGAAGGTGGTGATGCCCATCGCGCGCGCCTGCTTCGCCATCTCGCCGACGCCGACCTGGTCCAGCACCTTCACGGCGACCAGGTTGTAGCTGGAGGCCAACGCCTGCCGCAGCAGCACCGGCCCGTGCCACTGCCGGTCATAGTTGCGCGGGACGTAAGGGTCGCCCTCGCGGGTGACAAAGACCGTGCGCACGTCCACCATCATCGTCGCCGCTGTGAGAGGGCTTCGCCCTGAGCTTGTCGAAGGGTCGGGGTCGAAGGCCGCAGCGTAGGTGATGGGCTTGATGGACGAGCCGGGCTGGCGCGTGGCGACGGCGACGTTGACCGCCCCGTCGATCTGCGGATCGAAATAGTCAGGGCTGCCCACCATCGCCAGCACCCCGCCCGTGTGCGGGTCGAGCACGACGACGGCGGCGCTGGTCACGTTGCGCGGCGGCTGGCCCCCGCTCGTATCGGCCAGTTGCTCCAGGCGGCGGCGCACGATACGCTCCGCCGTGTGCTGCGCGTCCAGGTCCAGCGTCGTATGGACCTGCAAGCCCTGGGTGTACAGCGCCTCCAGGCCAAACTCCCGCTCCAGTTGGCTGCGCACCAGCATCACAAAGTGGGGCGCTTCGATGGGAAAGGAGACCGAGGCAAACCGCAGGTCTTCCCTGGCCGCCTGGTCGGCTTCGTCTTGCGTGATAGCGCCGTGCTTGACCATCAGGCCCAGCACGACCCCCTGGCGCTCCCTGGCGGCCCGCGGGTTCTCCAGCGGATTGTAGACGGCGGGCAACTGCGGCAGCCCGGCCAGCAGGGCGCACTCGGCCAGGTCGAGCTCGGCGGCGCTCTTGGCATAATAGGTGTTGGCCGCCGCCTCCAGCCCGTAGGCCAAGTTGCCGTAGTAGGTCTCGTTCAGATAGAGGGTGAGGATCTCGTCCTTGCCGTACGTGCGGGCGATGCGCCAGGCCAGGATCGACTCCCGCAGCTTGCGCTCCAACGTGACCTGCGCCCGCTCCTCCGGCGAAAGCAGCAGGTTGCGCGCGAGCTGCTGGGTGATGGTGCTGCCGCCGGAGAGGATCTCGCCGCCGCGCAGGTTGATCCACACCGCGCGGACGATGGCCCAGCCATCGACGCCGGGGTTGGCGTAAAAGCTGGCATCCTCCGTGGCGATGGTGGCGTCGATGCAGGCCTGGGGGATCTCACTCAGCGGGACGGGGGTGTGCGCGCCGCCGTGCGGGTCGAGGATCTCGTACAGCAGCCGCCCCTGCCGGTCGTAGATGCGGGTGGAGGGGGCGGCGGTGCGCTCGTACAGCCGGTCGGGCGAGGGGAGGTCCACCATCAGCCAGCGGGCCAGGCCAAAGAGGCCCACCGCCAGCAGGATGGCGAGGGCGAGAAGAACGCGAACCGATCGGACGAGAATGAGCCGGCGCCGACTCATCGGCAGTGTACCCCCGGGAATGTGTGCGTTAAGTTGCGATCATTATAGCACAATTCCCGCGCGCTATCTCGACGGACAGCGGACTGCGGCTTGCCGCTTGGCCTACGGGGGTGTGACGGTTGGGGTACGGGAACGAGGCGGCCCGCTCCAAGCCGTGCAGCGCCGCGCCTCGGGCAGGAGCTGCAGCGAGCGCGCTGACTATCTTGCCGCGCGGGGAGACCTGCACTATAATGATGGAGGCCAGGCTCGCTGCACGAGCCCTCGCCGATCTTGCGGACCGTGAATATGACCGGGAAATGTCACAGAGAATAGAACAACTTCGAGAGGAAAACCCCAATTTGACTACTGAGGAACTTGCCGCCAAACTCACCGAGTACAAAGCAGAGCGGCAAATGCGAAAGGATGAACTAAGTCCAAGCACGAAAGTTTTGACGGATAAAAATCTAGTGGTACCATGAAGGGCATGAAACCAACCTACGTACCACCACTGACAAAGCAACAACTTCAGAATTGGGCGAGTTGTATCGGACAACCAAGGCACCTCGCCTGCGAACCCGAGCTCAGATGGTATTGCTTTCAGCCGAGAAGGGCCTAAAGGTCGGTGAGATTGCAGAGATCGTGCGAGAGAGTGAGGCCACAGTGCTACGCTGGCTAAAGCGATACATAGCCGAGGGGGTTGAAGGCCTGAAAGACGCCCCTCGACCAGGCCGCAGCCGGACTGTGACGGACGCGTATCGTGAGAGTCTGATAGAGGCCGTACGTCGCAGACCACGAAGCCTGGGGCTCCCTTTCTCTCTATGGACCTTGCAGCGCCTCGCAGACTACATGGCGGAACAGACTGGGATCCGAGTCTCGGCGGAGACAGTCAGGCGCACCTTGAAGGATGCTGATATTGTGCTCAGTCGCCCGCAGCATACGATCAGCACAGTCCAGATCCAGAGTACAAGGTGAAAAAAAGACGGTTGAGGAGACACGAGACTACCTGATGCCGGGTGATGTGTTCTACTACGCGGACGAGTTCAACATCAGTTGGATGCCGACACTGCAGGCCATCTGGAGTCCGAAAGGGCAGCAGATCATGATTCCCACGCCGGGTCAACCCAAGAAACACTATGGCCTTGGTGCCGTCAACTATCACACAGGCGAAACGGCGGTCATCATCCGCAGACGAAAACGACGTAAAGAGGTGGCCGAACTGCTGCAACTTTTAGTCGACAAGCACCCCACTGGAACCATCTATGTGGCCTGGGACAACGCCAATACCCACGAAGATGACGAAGTGGAAGCCGTTGTTCGGGCTGCCGCTGGACGTCTCGTGCTTCTCTATTTGCCCACCTACAGTCCGTGGTTAAATCCCATCGAGATGCTGTGGCATCACTTCCGGCGTGAGGTGACACACTGCGAGCTGTTTGAAACTGTTAAAGAACTCTTGGACGCTTCGCGCGATTTCTTCAATCATCACAATCAAATGCCTGAGCGGGTACTGTCAATCATTGGCTCGCGCACCACTACTCAGAATTTCTGTGTTTGTACTTAGGTGCCTGTCAACATATTCCTGCTTCGCGCGTTTGGGGAAGAAATCGCCAAGTCTGCCCATGGCGACCTAACTGTCTTGGATGTAGTCTACAAGCAGGTCGCTATCGGGCAATGCCTTCGCAATAGCCTCTAGAGGAATGCCGTCGTTCCTGTCAGACGACTCCCAGGCAGTGTCGTGGCTAAGGTCTTTGAGTTCACCAAATGACAGATGCCCAAACTCCTCAATCGCCGCGTCAAGGCACTCTATATCTGACTCGCTCAACAATTCCAGGGCGGGCTCTCGGAGAGGGACAATGTCGTAGTTCTGGACTGTGAAGGCCTCGGTGATCGGCACATCGGTCCAGCAGAAACCATCGCCGCGAACGTGTTTGACAATATCATACGCTCCGCTTGGCACAGGTCCCAGCTTCATTGCCACGTAGCTGTCTCCGCAGATTAAGCGACCGTACTCAGCCAGATGCTTTTTGTCAGCGAGGTACAGGACCTTAAGAGCCCTATAAGTATCGGGGACCGTTTTTACAATGTAGAGAAGCACTTCAACAGTCTTCTCCACACTGAACATTTGTCTGATGCCCACCGTTTCTTCTCCCCGTCAGGCCATACCCAGAGGATTGCTAGTTCTTTTTATCCGCAACCATTATACTACATTTTTCAAGTTTAGAACGCGTGTGGTAGCTCCACATTTAGCCGTGGTCGCCGATGTAGGCGCGGATTCCTATCCGCGCTGCGCCTTCGCGCGCTTGGAAAGCGCGGCTACAATGCCCGTTTTGAGTCCGAATCGGGTTTCTCGACCCTCATCACGG
>DAOUDX010000035.1:0-1562 GCA_034430835.1 Anaerolineae bacterium | reverse complement strand
CTCGTTCTTGGGGAGGGATTCCCACGTCTCGTGGACAGTATCCTCTGCGGGCATTGCGTTGGCTAGCTCCGCCGCGATGTCACGCTGGCGCTTGCTCACTGGTTCCACATCCCAGTAGCGCGCAATGTAGCGCAGATGAACGATCTCGAGATCCAAGAGACACTGTCGGAGGTTGCGCATAGTAGAAGGTATTATAATCTGAGGAGTATTGCACTACAAGGCAATCTTGTGCGTTGTGGCGCAATTCACGGGGAGGCCGGTCAACGGGCGAGTGGGCCGTAGCACGGCCGCTTCCGTTGGTGGTTCCCGGATCGCCAGCCCGTTTCAGACCGGAAGTGGGGCGCGTGCTTTGTGCACGCACGTCGCACAAGTGACTTGGTGCATTCTTCTATGGCACGCCAGCCATCAATCGACACTGTTCTCAGGCCGTATCGCCAAGCGGCGAGGATGGGGCGGCCGCAAGCAACTCAGAACGGGAGACACCGCCAATTGAGGGCACGGTGGCTCTATTGGTGTTCAGCGGCTGGTTTTGATATAATGGTGTTATCAGGTAGGTGGCCGATTCTTCCGTGGTTTCGGCGCCGTGTCAGACGCTGTCCGATAGTTTCTTGTCCTTGGTTCGAGCGGGGGATGGCGGGCAGGTTCTCACGGATGTGAGCGGGGTTGTCGTCAGTAATAGCTCTCCTGCTAGATGGAGGTGGCCGTGGGTGCAAAGGCTTTGGTTGTGGATGATAGTCTGGATAGTGTTGCGCTCGTCGGGCTGATGCTGGAAAGAAAGGGTTTCGAGATAATCGCAGCGGTATCTGGCAAGCAGGCATTGGAAAAGGCTGAAACGGAACGTCCAGACGTGGTGATTCT
Organism: Anaerolineae bacterium; assembly: GCA_034430835.1. Classification (GTDB taxonomy): domain Bacteria; phylum Chloroflexota; class Anaerolineae; order B4-G1; family B4-G1; genus JAFGED01. The sequence goes on along the minus strand of DAOUDX010000035.1, from coordinate 704 downwards.
GGATGTCATGATGCCTGACATGGATGGTTTTGAAGTCTGTTCGCGGCTGCGCGCAAATCCTGCGACCGCCGAGCTACCTGTCTTGATTCTGACGGCAAAGGCGTCTGTCAAGGACAAGGTTGCTGGGTTCGAAGCTGGCGCGGACGATTACGTGGTCAAACCGATTCACCCGGATGAACTGGCGTCCCGCGTCATGTCGCTTATGCATCGTTCGGCAGCCCGTACAGGTGTTGTTCGTGAGTCGGCACAGACAAATGTGATTGGGTTCTTGGGTGCTAAGGGTGGAGTTGGGATCACCACCTTGGCCATTAACATAGCAGCTGTTCTTGCTGGCGGCGCAGATATGGATCACCGAGTCGTGTTGGCTGAGATGCGCTCGGGCCTGGCTTCTGCAGCTTTGCAGTTGGGACTGGCTCAGGATCAGGGGTTGGCAGAGCTATTGCGTCATCCGGTAGAGAGTGTGGATACATCTCTTCTGACTGCTCAGCTTCAGTTACACAAATGCGGTGTGAGGGTCCTGTGTGGCCAAATTGACCCGCCAGGCGTTGCTTTGCCACTAGATCGAGAGCATGCGGAGGCAATTCTGCGTCTCCTGATGGATAAGGTGGATCATCTCCTGCTCGATCTGGGAACCGGGCTGGATGAGACGAACCGCTTCTTGCTCTCGAAGTGCAGCCACGTTGTAATTGGTGCGGATCCAGATC
>DAOUDX010000034.1:0-5692 GCA_034430835.1 Anaerolineae bacterium | reverse complement strand
TATGTGGCAGAAAGCGAGGAAAATGGCTTCTTCTCGCCACATATAGCCGCCCAACATATGGCGACTTTGCCCGGTTTTTGGCATTTCCAGCCACATATGGCGTTTTCAGCGGCATAGGGCTGAGTAGTTACCTATGCTTTACGTTTACGGCTCTAAAGTAACCCGTTCAACAGCGCCGTCAGCGCCGTGTTGAACATATCCAGCAGCAGCGTGGGATAGAAGCCGAACACGACGACGATGACCACCAACGGCCACACCGTCACCTTCTCCCACCCCTCCATATCTTGCAGGCCGCCCCAGCGCTCGCCGTCGAGCTGGCCCAGGAAAATGTGCTGCACGATCTTCCACAGGGTATAGCCGGCGGCAAAGACCACCCCCAGCGCGCCAAGGAAAGCAAAGACCGGGAGCAACCCCATCGCGCTCTTGAAGACAAAGAGCTCGCCCCAGAAGCCGATCAGTCCCGGTACCCCCAGCGCGGCGAAGCCCACCACCAGCACGAGACCGTAGAAATGGGGGATCTGCTTGGCAAACCCACCGAACGCCCGCAGATCGTAGGTTCTTGTCCGCCGGTGGAGAACGCCGGCCAGGAAGAACAGCGCTGCAATGACAATGCCATGAGCGAAAAGCTGCATCGCCGCGCCGCCCAGACCCGCCGCCGCCGCGTTGAAAGTGGCCTCAGATTTCGACGGTGCCTCCTTGAGAAGCTCTGTGAGCTCTAGAAACGCATAGCCCACCACTGGCTGATCCTCTTCGAGAGCAGGCAGAACTTTCAGAATCGCATACCCAGCCGACGCGGCACACACACCCAATGTGACGAAACCCATCTGCACTATCGACGAGTAGGCGATCAGCCGCTTGAGATCCCATTGGGCCAGGCAGACCAGCGCTCCGTAGACGATGCTCGCTACAGCCAGGGCGGGAAGCACCCACACCTGCACGGTTAGGTAGTAGAACTGGTCGGGGAAGAGCGGCAGCGCCACGCGCATCAGCCCGTAGCCACCCGTGCTCAGAAAGACGCTGGCCAGGACGGCGCTGACCGGGGTCGGCGCCTCGCTCTGCGCGTCGGGCAGCCACGTATGAAAGGGAAAGGAGGGCAACCGGACCGCAAAGGCGAAGAACAGCGCGCCCAGAGCAACACAGGCCTCGACGAAACGCTCGTCCGCGCCGTAGGGCCGCTTCTGCGCCGCTTCTTGCATGTCGAAAGTCTCTGTCTGGGCAAAGACGACGAGGATCACTAGCAGCATCGCCACGCTGGCCAGCAAGTTGTACAGAAAGAACTTGACGGCAGCGCGCTCCCGTTCCTCGCCACCCCATACGCTGATCAGCAGGAGCATCGGCAGCAGTCCCAGCACCCAGAAGACGTAGAACAGCACCAAGTCGCGGGCGAGGAAGACGCCGATCACGCTAGTCTCCAGCAGCAAGAACAGGAAAAAGTATTCCTTGACCCGCTCCTCGATCACGCGCTCCGAATAAAAGAGCGCCAGCGCGGTCACCAGAGCGGTCAGGGCGACCAACGGCGCGCTGAGGCCATCCGCCTCCAGATGGTAGCTGACCGCAAAGGCCGGAATCCACGCATGGTTCTCGCTGGGAAGCTGCGTCTGACTGCTATTCGCCTGCGCCACCGCAACCCAGAGGTAGACCGTCAACCCCAGAGTGAACAGCGCAAAGATGAGGCCCATCCGCTGAATCGTCTTCACGTTCTCCCGGGGGATAGCCAGGAGCAAGAGCCCACCCAACAGTGGAAGGAACAGGACGACACTAAGAATTGGGAACATGACTTCTCTCCTCCATCAAATGTGCACAAACAAGAACACAAAGAACATCGCCATCAACACCAGAACGGCGATGGATGCCATCCGCAGGTAGCTCTGCACCCTGCCTGTCCGCAGGCGGAAGCACAGGCCCGCTGCCCGCACCGCACGGCCCACAGCGCTCACCACAACGTTCAGACCCCGATCCACCACGACGCTCAATTGCATAAGGGCCAGCGTGCCGGGCTTGGCCAGGATCACCAGCCGATCCAGCCCCGTATCAAAGATGCCGGCGGGGCGGGCCAGCACCTCGCCGACCTCGCTGACGAGGCCGGCGGGAACCCCCAGCCATGCATCGACCCGGTCCGCGATCCGGGCGACGGGTCCGGCGACGCGCGAGATCGAACCGAAGGCAGGTGTAAGCACGTGGGTATCCACCCAGTCACCCAGTGCTGCGAGACCCCCACCCATCGACCGGATAGCAGCGATGACCAGTTCGTCCAGTACGCCGTCGCCGACTACGAGCGCACGGCCCAGCCAGACAAGCCCCTTGAAAGCCCACTGGTACAACCCGCCGACGTGGAGCGCGTTGCGCAACAGATCGTAGAGCCAGCCCAGCCACATCGCCCGCATCGCCGAGCCGACTCTGTCGGCCTCGCCGACCTGCACAGGCCACCACGCATACACGATAAAACCGACGAGGAGGCTGACAGCACCCAGGCCACTCCACAGGCACAGGGCCACCGGTTCCCACACGAACTCGTGGGTTACATCACCGGCCCCGAGGAACGTCTCAAACAGGTTCACACCCAGACCGATGGGAAAGTCGGTGGGGGTGCCAGCCCAACCCATCACTGCGACGATAAGCGCGAGAAAGATCAGCGGCAGGGTGATTGAAGATCTACTTTCGATCACACGCTGGGCGGTCCGACTACGCGGCATTCCGGCAAAGATCAAGACGAGCTGACGCATCACGCCAAAGGCAGTAACGGCGGCAATCAGGGCCAGGACCCAGAACAAGGTGCGCTGATTCGCCCAAGCCTGAGCCAAGATCGCGTCCCTCGACCAGAAAGCGCCGGTGATGAGGGGCGAGCCAGCAAGCGCTGCCCCGCCGACGAGGAAAAGAAGGAAGGTCAAGGGCTGCCGCTCGCCCAGCCCGCCCATGTTGAACATATCGTTGGGATCGACCTGTTCACCCGCCCGGCCGCTCGCCATCCCCTGGGTCACCGACCCGGCAGCCAGGAAGAGCAGCGTGTTGAAGAATATGCCGGCGACAAGGTGAAAAACACCCGCCGTCACAGCGCCCATCCCCAGCGCGACAAAGACGTGGCCCAGTTGACCAATAGCGAAGAAGGACAGCGCGCGCCGGACGTCGCGCTGCGTCACGGCGAAGAGCGTCGCGAGGACAGCGGTGACGACACCGACAAGGGTCACGCCGCTCAAGCCAAGGCCGGGGATAGATAAGCCACCCGCTGCCTCCAGAAGCGGGAAGATACGCAGCAGCAGAAAGGCCGCGGCGGAGGTCGCTGTCACGTGGATGAGAGCCGACGCCGGCGCCGGGGCCTCAGTCGCCTCCGGCAGCCAGGTGTGGAACGGAAATTGGCCGCCCTTGACCATCACCCCTGCCAGAAACAACGCTGCGATCACGGCCACGACCTGGGGGTCCAGGTGACCGAGTCCCGCGAGCGCACCGAGTGTCTCAGCGCCAAAAGACAACGAGCCGGTTTCCCCGTAGAGCAACGCTGTCCCCAGCAGGAGAAACAGGTCACCCGCCTTGGTCGTCAAGAACACCTTGAGAGCAGCCTGGCGGGCAGATGATCGCTCGTGCCGGAGGCCGGTCAGCAGGTAGGCGCAGACGTCCATCACCTCCCAGCAGGCAAAGACGAGCAGCAAATTATCAAAGATGAATAGCCCCAGTGCGCCGGCCGCCAGGAGGGAAAGGAACGCATAAAGACGATTCCGGTCTATGTCCTCCCCGACCGCGCTCAGGCTGTAGATGAAGACAATCGTGCAGGCCAGCGCCACCGCCGCGAGCATAAGCGCGCTGAGCGGATCGATGTGGACCCTGATGGGGCACCACCCGCCGATCAACGTGGCGGCAAAGCCCTGCTCGCCTTCGAGTAGCATCAGCATCTCCGCCAGGAAAGCGAACAGTGCCAGTACGGTGGCGATGGCGATGCCACCCAGAGCCAAAGGGCGGCCCAGCGCGCGGCCACGCCAGGCGAACAGGGCGATGGCGACAAAGACGAGCAAGGGGATCAGAGGGATCAACCAGGCGAGGTGAAAGATGATGGCAGAAGACATCAGGCCCCCTCTCGCTCCCCCAGGGAATCGACGTCATCCAGGACGGCTGTGCCGTGGCTGCGCCACAGCGCGATGAAGAGCGCCAGCCCCACCAGCGCCTCCGCCACAGCGACGAAGGCGACCGCCAGCGCGAACACCTGCCCGCTCACCGTCCCCAGCTCCCCGTAGCGCCAGAAGGCGGCTAGGTTGATCAGGACAGCATCGAGCATCAGCACGATGCCCATCAGGATGGTGACCCCGTTGCGCCGCGCCAGGACGGCGTACAGGCCGACGCAGAACAGGGCCGCCGAGAACACGAGGACCCACGCCAGTGGGACCACCGTCACCGTCTCCTCACGAGCCTGGCCGCGCCAACGAACGCGACCAGGAGCAAGATGACTGTGGATGCAAAGGGCAGGACGAAGCCCGCCGGATCGATCAATGTCGTGCCCATGGCCTGGATGCTTCCGGAGGGGATCAGTCCTGATTCGGGCTCCAGCCCCCAATCGTGGCTAAAGGCCGCCCAGCCCAGCGCCGCGCACAGCGCGACCGCCACGGCCACGCCCATCCACCACCAGCGGCTGTGGCCGAGGCTGCCGGGCCGTGTCATGTCCCGCAGGGACGCCGGGCCGAACTTGATCAGGGCAGCGATGCCGCCTGCGAAGACGAGCGCCTGGACCCCGGCGAGGATAGGTGCGCCCAACGAAACCAGCACCCCGGCCACGCCCAGGCAGGAACCGGCCAGGGCCAGCGCGGAATGGAACGCATTGCGCAGGACGACGGCCGCCACGGCGGCCCCCAGCGCAACGGCACCAAATACAATGAAGAGGATGGTCTGAAGCCCCATAGGTGAAGAAAAGGATGAGCGGTTTCTCAGCGCCGTATTATAGTATGAATGAGGCTAAAGCACCAGAGGGCAAACGAAAAGACTTCCGGGGGTTCAAGCGAACAGGGGGTTCGCCGACCTCGGAAGTCTTAACCGGGAAGTCGAAACGGTGCGTTGCCTATTTGTCCTCCGCATCAGGCTCGGCAGTCCGACGGCGCAGCCTCCGCGCCACCAGCCAGACCACCAGCGCTACGACGAGCAGCGGCGGCAGGACGAGGGGCGCGAAGGCCAGCGCCCACAGCAGGGCCGTGGCGATCTCTTCCAGAGTGTGCACCACTTCCTTCCAGGCATCGCTCAGCACCCGCCCGGCATCGAAGCCGGGCGGCGGCGGCGCGACTTCCTCGGGAATCAGCGCCACATCGATGCGCGCCATGGCGGCAGAGTGCTCAAGCAGGTTCATCTGCCCCTTGAGTTGCTCGATCTGCTGCCGAATCCCGACGAGCTCGTCGTAGATGCTCAGGATCCCCTGGGCCTTCTCTCCCCGCTCCCGCGCGGCCTCCAGGAGCTCCTGCAGCTCCTGCTCTGCCAGCTCCAGATTGCGCGCGCGGGCGTCCAGGTCCACATAGTCCGCCGTGACATCTTGGCTGGTGATGCGCTCGGAGAGCAACTCCGCATCCATCGCCTTGAGCTGCGCCAGCATCTGGTTGAAAGCCTCGACAGGCACCTGGATGGAGACGGAGGTCTGCAAGCTGCCCTGTACCGTCTGACCGGTCTCCAGGCTGGAGATCCACCCACCCTGATCGGCGGTGATCTCTTGCAGGCGGCGGAAGCT
>DAOUDX010000033.1:0-12447 GCA_034430835.1 Anaerolineae bacterium | reverse complement strand
GCTCAAGGTTCTCTTTGGTTGGCTGGCCGAGGCGGGCGTGCTTCCTGAGGATCCGGCGGCGCCTGTGATTCATAAGCCGGTGATAACGCCGCTGCCCGAGATCCTTTATGAGGCCGAGATCGAGCGGATGCTGGGGGTAACTCAGATGCTGCGCCACGCCGATAAGCCCGATGCCCGCCCGCACCTGCTGGCCACGCTGCTCCTCCATACCGGGATCAAGAAGGGCGAGTGTATGAACGTCGTGATGAATCATCTCGACTTGAGCGATCCCACGCAGCCGATCTTGTGGATCCGCTACGCCAATCCCCGCCGCCGTCACAAGGAGCGCAAGCTGCGGTTGCCGGTGTGGTGGCCGGCCGTGCTGGCCGAGTACCGGGCCCAGTATCAGCCGGAACAGGCGCTTTTCCCCTGCACGGCCCGCAACCTGGAGTACGTGCTGAAGCACGTCGCCGAGCAAGCCGATCTCCCACAGGGGTTCTCGTTCGAGATGCTACGTTGGACGTGTGCCGTGCGCGACTATCGGGCGGGGATGGGGGCCGACAAGCTGCGCCAGAAGCTGGGGATCTCCAAGATCACCTGGCGAGAGGTGGGGATCAAGATCGCCAAGCTGGCAGGCCCGGCGCTGTGAGGGGATGAAGCATGGAGAGTCAGATCACGCTTCACGCACTTCTGATGTGCTGAGGTTGCCTTTCCACTCTGCGGAGTTGCTCCTGCAACGCATCCTCGATGTCCAGCATCTCCGACGCGCCCACGTAGGGTACCGTTTGGACTTCTTCCATGTGATCCAGGGCCTTGACGACGGCCGAGACCTCGTGAATGGATCTGCGGGCCGATGCGATGATGTCACTCACCGCTTCCTGATCGAGCGAGTCTTCCGTCTCCAGGCCGTCCAGTTCGAGGGAAAAGGTCATCAGCCGGTTGTTGATGTGGTGGGCCAGCGCGGTCACCGTCTGCTTGAGTGCCGTCGCAGCGGCCATCTCTCGTGACGCCCGGTTCAACCACGCGTTCTCGACGGCGACTGCCACCCACGAGGCCAATGCCGTCAGCATCTCCAGGTCTTCCTCCGTAAACCTGGATTCTGGCCCGCCCCGCTTGTTGATGGCCTCCAGCACACCGATGACGCGCCCCTTGACTCTCAACGGCACACATAGGATCGAGCGGGACTGAAACCCGGTGGTGTGATCGACGCTGGCGTAGAAACGGGGATCGCCCCGCACATCGGGGACCAGGAGCGGCTGGCCGTGCTTGGCGACCCATCCGGCGATCCCTTGGCCCGGCTTGAGGCGCAAGCCGGAGAAGCGTGCCGCATCTCCCTCAAGCGTGATGGTGAATTCCAACTCGTTTGTCTCCTGATCCACAAGCAGGAGCGAGCAGGCTTCCACCTGCAGGATCCTGGTGACGTTCTGCACGACGCGCCGAAAAATCTCGGGTTCCTCCAGCGTGGAGCTGATGGCCTTGGCGATGTCGTTGAGAGTGGCCCAGTCCTGCACCTGTTGCTGCAACCGCTGATTGGCCTGGGCCAACGCGCAGGTCAGGTTTTCCCTTTCCTGCCGCAGCCGCTCTTCTGTCAATGCCTTCTCGATGGCCGCCCAAACGTCCTCCACCTGGAAGGGCTTTTGCAGGAAATCCTTTGCACCCAGATGAAAGGCCTTGAGAATCTCCTGCTCGGAGCTGTAGGCGGTCAGCACGATGGTTGGGATGTAACAGTCCTGCTTCTGGAGCAAGCGCATGAGTTCCAGCCCGTGGAGACGGGGCAGCATCAGATCAAGCAGGATTACGTCTGGCCGATCGGCAAGCGCGCGTGCCAACCCTTCCTGACCATCGAAGGCCGTCAGTACCTGGTATCCAGATGGCACCAGCACGGCGTCACGGAGAAACTCTTGTATTTCGGCGTCGTCTTCGATGATGAGTATGGTTTCCTGGTTCATGGATCAATTCAAAAAGGATCAGGTTAACAATCGTTCGATCTGTTTGATAGCTTGGTTGGTCGCGCGGCGATAGTAGCGGCCCGGTGGCACGATCACGACCAGGATCAGCCCCTGTTCTCCGACGGCCAAATATCGGCACACGAGGCGAACGTGGTCGCGGCTGCGGATGGTTACCTCGTCCAGTTCTGCCATACCCAATTGCATTCGCGTGCTACCGCTGACCTTTCGGAGCAGCGCGACGGTGGCTGCCGTGATTTCTGGGTCATAGTCAGTGGGTTCGGTGGCGATGAGCAAACCGTCTTGGGAGGCCAGAAACACGGCCTCGAACTGCCCAACCTCGTGCATTGCGTGCAGGATGTCTTTCAGAGAGTTCGGCTGAGAATCCACGGTAGGTCTCCTGTCTAGAGTTGCTTCTGGGCCTGCTTCACCACCAGATTGATGATCGCCTTCAGGGTGTCAAAAACGCCCATCCCTTCGGTGGCCACCGACTCGAAGGAGGGGGCGCCGTTGCATCCAAGCTGCTGCCGGATCAGGGATACCGGCGCGATCGAGGGCAAGTCTCGTTTGTTGCACTGCAAGACGAGAGGCATCGTTCGTGGATTGAATCCCATCTCGCGCAGGTTTTGCTCCATGTTGCGAATCATCTCGACGTTGGCCTGCATTCGATTCCATTGCGAATCGGCGACAAAGACTAAGCCGTCGGCTCCTTGCAGCACCAGCTTGCGGCTACCCACGTAGTAGACCTGCCCCGGTATGGTGTAGAGGTTGAAGCGGGGCTTTAGGCCGGCGATCTGCCCCAGCTCCAGTTGCAGGAAGTCAAAGTAGATGGTGCGGTCACCTCGTGTCTTGAGGGAGACCAGGTCGCCGCGTATGCTGGGGTTCGACTTGGCATGGATGTATTGCAGATTGGTCGTCTTTCCGCTGAGAGCCGGGCCGTAGTAGACGATCTTTAGATTGATTTCGCGCAGCTTCCAGTTGATGAACATATCTCGGTCGCGTGATCAGAATTCGCCAAAGGCTCTTTCGAGTTCACCGGCCAGAGCAGCGCTAAAGTCGGTGCTGGGGACCTGCTTTGGCTGGCCCATCAACCCGTTGAAGTCGAGCGCTATCTCTCCAATTCTCTCTGCTGCGCGTCCGGCGAAAAGCCGCACCATGCCGACGAGCGTTTCGGCCCGAAAGATGACGATCAAGATAAAGCTATCGGCCACGTTGGCCAAGTAGATGCTCTTGTGCTCGCCCTCGTGAAGAAACGATCCACAGGGGTTATCCTCACCGATCTGCCGGCTTAACTCGGCCATAGCCGCCACGTCTCCGGCGGCCAGGGCTGCGACGAGCACGGGATCGCCTTCCTCCAGTTGCCCGTGCAGGCTGATCAACTGGCCGCTGATGTCGGCCAGTATCACGCACTCGGCCTCCGTCATGCGGCGTAGATTGGTCAGGGCTTCTTCGATCATTTCGGCCATCTCTGCCGGCAGGCCAAAGTCCGTATTCATCTCGTTACCTCGCTCTCCATTCCAGGATGCCTAGTATCTTATGTTGGAGGCCATGAGTTCGGCCAGCGTCATCTTCTTGACCGGCTTGGATTCCGCTTCGGCCTCCGTCTCTGTCTTTTCTATTGGCGGGGAAGGCAGGGCTTCTTTGAACTTTTCCTGGAGCTTCTTGACCGCGACGTTGGCCGTCAGGTTGAGCAGTGGGACGTTGACACGCTTGACACAGAGGATGCACAGGCAGCCCTCCCCCGCGTTTTTGACGATCAGGCGCCCATCATCGTAGACCAGGTCGAGATCGTCCACCCTGCGCCGGCTGACGATCTTTAGCCCGGCGATGGTCTGAGCTATCGTCCGTCCCACGGGCGAGAGCATGTTCGTGTCGAACACGTTGGGCATCAGTCTGGCTATCACGTGCCCTTCCTCGTTACATACGAAGGAGCCCGTCACTCCCACCACAGCATTGATATCCCTCAAGATCGTTTCCATCTCACCGTGCTCCGTGCTTGAGAATCTCCCGCGCGCTGATGGCTACCATCGCAGGTGAGGCGCGCTCGCCCAACAAGAGGCCGACGTGGTAATCGGGCTGTTCCAAGATCAGCATCGTGTCTTTGCCGACGCCCGCTGTGCCCCAGTTGAAGGCACCCAGGCTCAGGGGTTCTCCGATGACGCCAGCGGCATTCCCCACGAATACTGCTACTGCGGCCTCTTTTTCCGGATTCTCTTCCTCCAGTATCTCGGTCAGCACAATCCCATCTCGGGCGGCGATGACGACGCCGATCACGTTCTCGATCGTCTTGAGCGTCTTGGCCAGTTCTTGGAGCATGTCCCCCATCGTTCCTTTCTCGTCGCCCGTCGCCTTCCCTTCCGCTTTGAATCCTTCTGTTTGGTTCAGCTCCTCAACCCCAGCGGTTTCTTCATCGAGGCGACGCATGCCTTCCAGCAACAGGCCCGACCAATTGGCCGTCACGGTGCGTGCGGGTGCAGGCACGTCCATTTCGATTTCGAAATCTCCGTTCTCCCAGGCCAGCAAAGCGTAGACCGCTTCCTCGCCGACCCGCGAGCCCAGCTCTGCGTGCACGACGTCGCCATCTGCGAAAAAGATGTTTCCTTCCTGCTTCCCTTGTCGGAGCCGCAGGCGGGCCTGGTTGCGCTCGGTGCAATTGATCTGGAAAATGTTGGGCAAGCTCATCGTGCGCAGGTTCCCTCGCACGGCGGCGCCATCCCCTTGCCTCAGGATGCGGCGCACCGTGGCGACCAGCGACTTGGTGTCCAGCGGCTTTTCGAGGAACTCGCGTGCCCCCAGCCGCAGTGCCTCGACCACGCTTTCCTTGGTGCCATAGGCGGTGAAGATGACGACCGCTGCACTGGGATTGTGTTCCCGGACCGCGGTCAGCACCTCCAGCCCATCCGCGTCGGGCATCTTGAGGTCGGTTAGGACCAAGTCAAAGTTGCTGTTTTGGTATAGATTGATCGCCTCTGTGCCGCTGGTGACTCCCTGCACTGCAAAGCCCTCCAGTTCCAGCATTCTGGCGCAGGACTTGACGACGTTAGGCTCATCGTCTACCAGCAAGATGCGTTTTGCGGTCACGGACCAGTTCTCCTTGTCTGTTGTGATGTCGCGATCATCCGTTGATCAGATTCGAGGGGATGAGACCCTGCGCGATAGCTTCTTCCAAGCTGAGAAGTTCTTCCTCACTCGTTTCCTTCATGGCGGACATGCTTTCAGATGGCGTTTCTTCGATGGTGGGCTTTGCCTCGATTAGGGTTGGGCTCGGGGCAGGCTCCGTTGCTTCTTCGGTCTCTTGCAGGGGAACGCTCGGTTCGGTGGGCGAGGGCCTTTCCGCGCCCGCCGATGCAGGACGTGCTGGCTCTTCCTGAAGAGCGGGTTCCGCCTGTGGTTGGGCGCCGGGGAAAACCGTATCCAGTTCCGCCATCAGAGAGGGGCCGAACTCGGCGTCCAGCGTCTGGGTCTGTGTTCCGGCGCTGGAAGACGAAAGGATGGTGAGCAGGCGGTCGATCGCCCGTCGCGTGTACAGCCAGACGAGGCCGATGCGGCTGGATTGGACGCGGCGCTCGTAGAGCATGGCCATGAAGAGGTTATCGCCGATGGAGGCCGAGTAGACCTCGTAGCGGCTGCCCTGGTGGAAATTGAGATTGGCCGCTTCGCCGCTGCCGAATTGCCGGGCCAGCTCGCCGGTGGTGGCAAAGCTGCCGGCCAAGAGAGAGAGCAGGGCGGCGGAGTCGAAGCCGTCTGTGATACCGACCTCCACCAGCCGTTGCCCCAGCATGTCGGCCAGGAGGATGCACTGCGCGCCGATGTCGTGGCACAAGTTGTCCAATTCCCTCGCGATGGACTCGAAGGCTTCGTCGGACAGGACGACGAGGCCGGGCTGGCTGATGGCTACGTCGCGCAACGCCTCTCGCACCACCTGGGTAAAGTCCTTCAGATTGAACGGTTTGGTGACGTAGCGGTATGCTTCCAGCCGATGGGCCTCCGCCTCGACCTCGTCGTTGCCGTAAGCGGTGATCAGGATCGTGCGCGTCTCAGGGCTAGATGCCTGTACCCAGCGCAGCAGTTCGAGCCCGCTGATGCCCGGCATGCGCAGATCGGTGACGAGGAGGTCCACGGGGGACGCGTTGAGCATTTCCAGCGCTTCCTCGCCGGAATGAGCGATGTCGATGCGATAGTTCTGATTCGCTTGCTCCAGCGCTTTGCTCAGGAAAAAGGCCACTCTGGGTTCGTCGTCTACGATCAGGATGTTTCTAGTCGTCATGAGGATAGCTTCGGGCTCTTGTCACGAATGGCTCTGCCAGTCTGAATTAGCCTATTCGTGACGTCCACGAGGAGGACTACTCGTCGTGAGACTTTTGACCGGGTGTAGATGGAGCCAAGGATCCATCACCCACAGTTTAGCATGGAGGGGTGGGGTTTTGGGTTCCGGGAACGTTTCAGAAAGCGTGCAATTTCGTTTCGGAGAGGGAAGCTCCCAGGAAACCCGGCGCTTTTACCCGTCGGGCGAGGTGCTTACTCGATCTCCCTGGGCCGGTGTTCTGCCGAGATGGCGTACCCGCTTCCGCGTACCGTGCGGATAACGTGGGGATTGGCGGGATCGTGCTCGAGCTTGTGGCGCAGGCGGTGGATGTGGGCGCGCAGCAGAGGGCGGGCATCTCGCTCGTCCAGCTCGCAGCCGTGGATGTGGGCGACCAGCTCACGGCAGGAGATCACCCTGTTCTGGTGACGCAGCAGGTAGGTGAGGATCTCGAACTCGGTCGGCGTCAGATCGATCGGCTGGCCATGGACCACGGCCAGCCGGCGCAGGGTGTCCACGGTGACGTCGGCTGCCTGCAGGAAGCGATCGGCGGGAAGGAGTGCCTCTTGCCGATCGGCCACGGTCCTGAGGCTGCTCAGGGCACGCTCCAGAAGGGCCACAGGCTCTTCACGGCTCAGTCGCCGCTGTCGCTCCGAGAGGCCGGCCTTCACCGCGCGGGCGATCTCTTGCACGGGGCTGGGCTTGAGCAGATAGTCGAACGCGCCGTGCCGGATGGCGACGATGGCCGAGTCCAGCGCGCCATAGGCGGTGAGGAGGATGAAGACAATGTCCGGTGCCATGGAGCGTGCAGCCTTTAGCACCTCGGTGCCATCCATATCCGGCATTCGAATGTCGAGGATCACTAGGTCGAAGCGTTGACGGGCGATCTGCTCTAGAGCTTCCTGGCCGGAGGCGGCCTCCGTGGCGTGGTAGCCCATGCGCGTGAAGAGCTGCGTCAGCGTGCGCCGGATCCCTGCTTCGTCATCGACGACGAGGATGCGCGCGCCTTGGAAGGCTGGGTCGGCGATGTGCTCGGTCTGATCAGGTGTTGCCATAGCTGGATGCCTCGTCCGTTGGTGTTTGCTGTAGTATAGCAGTCTTGCTCCGTCGCGGCAAGCCGCGATTCATCCTTCTTTCGCGCCAAACGACGAGCGTTCGATAGCAAAGCGAAAACAGTCCATATCGAAGTAGCGCGCAGGGCCGGTGAGCGACAAGCCCAGCTTTTCGAGCACGCGCTGGGAGGCGTTGTTCTCTGGGTGTGTGATGCCGATGATGGTCTTTAGGCCGAGGTGCTTGAAGCCGTACTGCAAGCTGGCCCGAGCGCCTTCTGTCGCCAGCCCTTGTCCCCAGGAGGGTTTGCCTAGCAGGTAACCGACTTCGGTTTCTCCTGTTTCAGGTAGAAACTGCAAGCCATTCCAACCGATCAGGCCGTTTTGCGAACGCAGTTCGACTGCCCACCAGCCGTAGCCGTGCTCTTCCCACTGCCGAAGTTGGTGGGCGATCAGCCGCTCGACGCGATCGTGGGCGGGCGGGTCCGTTCGAGGAAAGTAGTGCAGAATGCCCTCCTCGCTGAGAATACGCTGCAGGGGATCGATGTCCGCTTCGGTGAAGGCCCGGAGGGTCAGGCGAGCAGTGGTGAGGGTGGGTATGCTCATCCCATGCGTCTCCCCGGCAGCCACACGGTAAATGTCGTTCCCTGGCCCACGGCGCTCTCGACGGTCATCTCTCCGTTGTGCCGCTCGATGATGCCGTGGCTGACGGTCAACCCCAAACCGGTGCCGTCCTCCCGGGTGGAGAAGAAGGGCTCGAAGACGCGGTCCAGGTGTTCGGGTGGGATGCCGTGGCCGGTGTCGGAGAAGGCGACTGCCAGGCGGCCGTCTTTGGCTTGCCAGCTCGCGACGCGCAGCGCCCCTCCCTCGGGCATGGCGTCTACGGCGTTGAGCACCAGGTTGATGAACACCTGTTCCAGCTCGTCGGGTGCCACTACGATGGCCGGGAGGTCGGGTGAGAGCTCCCGCTTGACGGCGATGAGGCGGTGCTGAAGGTACTTGCCTGCCAGGGTTAGCACCCGTTCGACGACGTCGTTCAGGTTCGCCGCCCGCATCTCTCGCTGCGGCGGCCGTGCGAACTCGAGAATACCGGTCACCAAGTTCATCAACCGCTCGATCTCTTGATCGGCGATCTGCAGGTATTCCTGTTGTTCCTCGGCTGCCAACTGGAAGGAGAGCATCAACTGCAGGCTGTTGTGGATGGCCTGCAAGGGGTTGTTGATCTCGTGAGCCAGCGAGGCGGCCAGACGGCCGGTGGCGGCCAGCTTTTCTGTCTGCACTAACTGGATCTGTGACTGCTCCACCAGCTTGCGCAGCTCCCGCTCCGCCTGGTAAAGCCGTGCGTTCTCGACAGCAATGGCGGCCGAGCTCGCCAGCGTAGTCAGCAGGTCACGGTCGTGATCGTCGAAATCCTTGTGGTCCGCCTTGTTGACCGCCTCGATGACACCGATGGTAGTCTCCCGGTACGTCAGCGGTACCGTTATCAGGGAACGGATGTCCGCGCCGACGAGGCCATCGACCTGGGCGTCGAAGCGGGGATCGGCCTGGGCGTCCCCGACTGACGCAGGCTGTGCATTCTGCACCACCCATCCGGCGATACCTGCATCGGCCGGCGTGTGGGCGCCCAGGGGGGCATCGACGGTCGCGCCGGCCGCGGCGGCGAGGCGGAGTCTCTCGCTGGCTGGGTCGAGCAAGAAGACGGCCGTCGCTTCTGCGTCCAGCATCGTCCTGGCCTCGGCCATTGCCAGTCTCAGCACTTCGTCTGGGTCGAGGGTGGCGATCATTGCCCGAGTGGCCCGACTCAGCGCGTTCAGACGCAGGCTGAATCGACGTTTGTCGATCGCACGTCTGACCGTCGATTGGATGACGGAGGCGTCAAAAGGCTTGGTGACGTAGTCGTAAGCGCCTATTCGCAGCGCCTCGATGGCGGTCTCCAGTGAGGCGTAACCAGTAAGGACGACGACCTCCATATCCGGCCGCCGCCCGCGGATGCGTCTGAACACGTCCATCCCATCCGTATCGGGCAGCATCAGATCGAGGAGGGCGACGTCGAACTGTTTGGCTTCGATCAATTGCAGGGCATGCTGGCCGCTGTTGGCCGGCGTGACATCGCACGCCAGGGGTGCGAGACACTCGGTCAGCAGCTCGCGCACCTGCCGGTCGTCATCCACGATCAAGACTCTGTACGTGCCGACCATTGTTCCGCCTCCTTGCGGATGACCAGGTCTACCTCTGGCTCACGGGGATGAAAATGCGGAATGGCAGCGGGTCGTAGGCTTGATTCGAGCTCAGGTAGCCGTCGCTCCAGCCGCCGATAGCGTAGATCGTGTTATCCACGGCGACCACGCCCGGGCTGCGCCACTCTTCGACCAGTGGTGTCTCGATGGTGTTCCAGACGTCTTTGGTCGGGTCGTATCGCTCGTTGAAGCCCAAATAGCTGGTCCAGCCACCCCCACCGATGGCGTAAAGATAGCCGCTCAGGTTGACCAAGCCCACACCTCCTCGCCCTATCGTCAGTGGCGCGCATTCTTTCCACGACTTGACCTGTGGGTCGTACATCGTGCAGCTAGAGAGTTCCATCTCGTCATCGTACCCTCCCACGACGTAGAGCCGACCGTCCAGCGGAGTGGCTGCGGCAAAGCCCCGTTTCGTGGGCATCGGTGTCTCTTCGGTCCACACATCGGCCTGCGGATCGTAGACGTAGGTGGTGGCGACGTACTCATCCCCATCCCATCCCCCGAAGAGGTAGAGCCTGCCGCCCATCGATGCCAGCGCGTGGGCGCAGCGCGGCTCCGGCAGTGGACTGGCCTCACGCCAGGTGTCGGCTACGGTGTCGTATACCTCGACGATCCGCATCGGCGTTCCTGTCCCATTGCAGCCGCCCGGGACATACACGTCTGCCTCGATGGCAGCCCCCGAAACGTAGGTTGCAGGGGTGGGCTTGGTGGTGCCCCGGCCCCAGATGTTCTCTTCTGGATTGTATATCTCGACCGCACCCGTGACTCCCTCCGGCGTCTGGCCGGCGATGGCGAAGACGTGTCCCTCAACAGTGGTGAGCGCCAGGTAAGCCCGGCGGGTGGGCATCTGGGCGCGTTCGCGCCAGGGGGATTCTTCCGGTTCGGGACGAGTTTCTGCTGGCTGCCCGCGAGGCCGATCCAGTGGTAGGTCGGGCGCGGGCCGGGGCTGCGGCGAGTCCGACGGCCACGTGAGGGCCATGGCGGCGGCGGCGAGCAGCGGGGCGACGAGCAGGGCGATCCGCTTGTGCCGGGGCAGGGGGCTGCGGCGAGTCCCAGAGGGGGGTTGGAGCCGGGCGACAGCGGCTTCATCTTCTGCTACTCCTTGGGCTCCCGGTACTTGGCCATCGCCTCCTACCTGCACCCAGCCCTGCTGCACGGCGATCATCGTCGCCTCGGTGCGCGACTCGGCGCCCAGCTTGGTAAAGATATTGCGCAGGTGTACCTTGACGGTGTTGACGCTGATGTCAAGCCGATAGGCGATCTCGCGGTTGGTGACGCCGGTGGCCACCAGGCACAGGATTTCTCTCTCTCGATCGCTCAGGGATTCTCCGTACTCGGCCATGGCTTCTCTGCGCTGATTATAGCACAGCGGTGAACTTGAGCAACTGGGTCTCTAGGAGGATACTGTCCACAGAACGATCTCGGGCGGAGCGAGGAAGCGCGCGCGGGGAGCCCCCATGCCCTCCATCCCCAGCCCACAGCTCACGTAGAGCGTCGTGCTACTCTCCTCGTAGCGACCCATCTCGTATCGCTTCCAGAACTCGGAGCTGGTGATCACTGCGCCGAACAAGGGCAGGCGAATCTGCCCGCCGTGGGTGTGTCCGCAGAGGTATAGGTCCACTCCGAGCTCTACGGCCTCTGGCATCAGGTCGGGGGAGTGGTAGAGCAGCAGGGTGAATGCCTGGCGGGGGATGGTTTCCAGCAAGCGGCGCAGGCGTGGCCCGTCGAGGCGACGCTCGCGGGTGCAGCGCAGCCCGGCGACGTGCAGGGTGTGGCCGTTGATGCGCATTTCCTCGGTCCTATCCAGCAGCCAGGTGATGGGCAGGCCGTCGAAGATGGATGGCACGATCTCGGCACGGTCTACCGGCGGGCTTCCGGTGACGGCATAGACAGGGCCACGGGTGCTTTCGCACAGGCGGGCCAGCAATTCGCGCGCCTCGGTGTGGGCGCGGGCGTCGTGCACTGACGAGAGGTTGAGGTAATCGCCCGTGAGGACGATGGCGTCTGGCGATAGCTCCTCGGCCAAGCGCAGCAGTTCCCGGTCGCGGGGGGTGATGCGTTCGACGTGCAGATCGGTGACGTGGAGCAGGCGCAGCGGCTCGTGGCCGTTCAGCTTGGGAGAGCGCAGTTCAGCCCGTGTGACGCCTAGGCGGAAGGGCTCGATCCAGGTGGCATAGCAGGCGACGGCAAAGATGGCGAATTGCAGCACGGCGGTCAGCCATAGGCCGGGGAGCGTCGGCCAGAGCAGGCCGATCGCCACGGTTAGGACCGTGCGAACGACAGTCAGTCCCAGCAGAGGCGGGGTGGGGGGGCCATAGGAGCGCCCCAGACGCGGCAATAACATCAGGCTGGCCGCATCGGCGGCGGTGAACGCCAACGACACAATCACGACTGTAGGGGCAAGGTTCATCCTTGCCCAAGCCCAGCCTGCCGCAACAGCCAGCGCCACCCAGACGGGCGTGAGAGTCAGCGGATGGATATGGCCCATTAGATTGGTGAGGATGAGGGCGGTGTGTAGTGGACAGGATTCGTGGCCTGACGGGCCTCGTTCTTCCGGGTTCATCAGGATGCTTCGAGGATATCGCGCAGCACGTCGGGGACGTTGGTGATGATGCCGTCCACACCCAGCTCGATGAGGCGGTGCATCTCGTCGGGATCGTCCACCGTCCAGACGTTCACCCGGTAGCCGTGCTTTCGCACCTGGGCCATATAGTCAGCATCCACCATCGTATGCTTGGGGTGGCGCGCCTCGTGGGGGCAGAGGGGGGCCAGCCAGGCGCGGCTCAGGGGGATTGGCAGATCGGGCGCGTAGAGCAGGCCCGCCGAGATGTGAGGGGCGAGTTTCTTGGCTCGCCGCAGGGAGAATGGGTTGAATGAGGAGAGGAGCACGCGGTCTTCCAGTCCATATCGCTCGATCAGCCCGATCACCGCTT
>DAOUDX010000032.1:0-14495 GCA_034430835.1 Anaerolineae bacterium | reverse complement strand
CTTCAGCAGGGCATCTTTGGCGCGCTGGAGCAGATCATCCCAGAGATCGAGGACATCCAGCGCCGTCGGGGTGTGGTGCACTACGTCGGCGAGCAGGCGTTGGCCGGGTTCAGTGCGGTAGAGGCCCCCGAATTCAAGGAGTGGGTTAGAGATGCGCTGGGCCACTACTGGGGTGGTCCAAAGCTGATGATGAGCCCGCTGCTCTCTTTGCGGGTGGTGGCGCGTGCAACAGGGGAGCACGATGGCAACGTGACGAGAGGGCTGCGGGCGGTGCTGGAGCAGGCGATCGAGCGCCAGCGCCCGGAAGGGACCCGCCAGATGACCACGCCGGAGTGGATTCTGTACAATATCCTCGAGCTCAAGTTCCTTCAGGGACGGCAGGTGCGCGAGATCGCACGTCGCTTGGCAATGAGCGAATCCGATCTGTACCGCAAGCAGCGCATGGCCATCGAGGCGGTCGCCCAGACGCTGGCCGTGATGGAGCGGGAGGAGTTGAACAACGGCGGGGACGATTCGCAGAAGGTTTGACAACCCGCTGGCAGTGCCATATAATCGTCAGATAACGGCTATCCTGTGTGCTTGAGCTTGGTGAGGCTGGGTGGATGCTGGGCTGGGAGGGGAGGTTGCGATGGAGCCGTCAGGAAAGTGGATTCCGGGAGATGTAGCCCCGGACGAGGCGTACTGGCAGGCGCTTTTGAGCGGCGAGGAGGAGGTTAGATCGGTCTCTGTGGCAGACCAGGCCGATCTATGGGGCGGACGAGAGGTGGGTACCCAGGCGATCCCAAGGGCAACGAACGCCGAGGATTATTGGGAAGATGCCCGCAGGATCATGGAGCACGGCGACGAGTTAGAGCTGCCGGTGATAGGGTACAATCGGGGCGGCGTCGTCGTCGGATGGAACGGCCTACGGGGTTTCGTTCCGGCCTCTCGCCTGGTGAGCCTCCCGTCCTCTCTGAGCGAGGATGAGAGACAGCGTGCGCTGCAGCATCTCGTTGGAACGCGGCTGAAACTCAAGATCATCGAGCTTGATTCGGCGCAGAGCCGGCTTGTCTTGTCGGAGCGCGCCGGCTCGCTCGACGAGAGCCACCGGCAGGACGCGCTGGACCGCATCTTGCCCGGCGACGTTTGTCAGGGGCAGGTGACCAGTCTCTGTTCTTTCGGCGCGTTCGTGGATCTGGAGGGCGTGGAGGGATTGGTGCACGTCTCGGAGCTTTCGTGGGAGCGGGTCGAGCATCCCGGCGACGTGCTCGAGCCGGGTCAGCCGGTGGAGGTGTACGTGATCAACGTCGATCGCGAACGCGGGCGTGTGGGGTTGAGCCTCAAACGGTTAAAGCCCGACCCCTGGCAGTTCGTGGGGGAGCGCTACCAGGTCGGCCAGATCGTCGATGGCACCGTCACGCACGTGGTCGATTTTGGCGCTTTCGTGCGTGTGGAGGAGGGATTGGAGGGATTGATCCACGTCTCGGAGTTGAGCGAGGCCGACGACGTGCATCCGCGCGACGTGGTGCGGGTTGGGGATGCGGTGAAAGCGCTGATCATCAGCATCGACGGCGAGCGGCGGCGGATGGGATTGAGTTTGCGGCAGGTCGATGATCCGTATCTTGCAGGACAGGATGGGTTCTGAGCTGTCATTTGGGTGGGGGCAAAATGGCCAGACGGCGGGCGCAGCAATCAAAGAGCGAATTGGATTGGCGGTCGGTTCTTTCTGATCCCAAGTTCCGCGAGGTCGTGCAGCAGGCCCTGGCCGTGATCTTGTTCGTCGTGGGCGCGATCACGCTGCCGGCGCACGCCGGTTTGATCGGCGGGAACTTGATCAAGGGCTGGGCGAATCTATTGCGGTACCTGTTCGGCTGGGGTATCATTCCGCTGGCTGTAGCCGTCGCTGCCGTCGGCGTGCTGTGGCTGGCGCATCAACTCGACCATCCGTTAAAGATTCGGTGGCGGCCCCTCGTCGGTATGGAGCTGGCCTTCTTCAGCCTGTTGACGTTGACGCACGCCATCGCCGGGCGGGACGATGCGTGGGGCTTGGTGACGAGGGGGCAGGATGGCAGCCTGTTCTGCCAGGGGAGCGGCGGGCTGATCGGCTGGGCCATATCCGCGTTGCTGGTGAGATACGTTGGCACGGTGCTGACCGTGCTCGTCATGTTGCTCCTCTTGAGCCTCGGCCTCGGGCTGACCTTCGACGTGACCTTGGCCGACGTCAAGCACGCCGTGTCTGTGGTGCGAGAGAGCTTCTCCAGGCAGGAAGGGCGCCGGCGGGTGCGGCCGGCCGAGAGACGCGAACGGCCGCGTGTGTCGCAGCCTGCGCGCTCCGCGCCTTCCGTGCGACCCCGGCCCGCGCCGGCCGGAGAGTCCGCTCCACAGCAGGCCGTGCCGCTGACTCGGACACGGCCGCCCTGGGAATCCCCGCGAATCACGCCGACCCCTGCCACGGCCCGGCCTGCGGCGGCGCAGTCGCCGGTTGCTCCGGCCACGTTCCCGCAGAATCTGGAACTGCCGTCCATCGATCTGCTGAACGAGTCGAAAGGGCCGGCGTTGACCGATAAGGAAGTGCGCGAAAAGTCGCGCATCATCGAGGAGACGCTGGGTCAGTTTGGCCTGCCGGTGGAGGTGACCGAGGTGCGCGTGGGGCCGACGGTGACCCAGTTCGGCGTCAGTCCGGGCTTTGTGGAGCGGGGCGGTGGCGACCAGCGCCGCCGCCACAAGGTGCGCGTGAACCAGATCAGCACGCTGGCGGACGACCTGGCGCTGGCCCTCGCGGCCTCCCGCCTGCGCGTCGAGGCCCCCGTGCCCGGCCGTTCCATCGTCGGCATCGAGGTGCCCAACAGCAAGGTTCAGTTGGTGGGCGTGCGCGAGGTGATGGACACGGAGGATTTTCGCGAGCTTGGTTCGCCGCTGGCGATCGTCCTGGGGCGCGACGTCGCCGGTGAGCCGGTCGTGGCCGACCTGACCAAGATGCCGCACCTGCTCATCGCCGGCACCACCGGATCGGGCAAGTCGGTCTGCATCAAGGCCATCATCACCTGCCTGGCCTATAACAACACGCCCACCGATCTGCGCATGGTCATGATCGACCCCAAGATGGTGGAGTTGGTGCGCTTCAACGGCCTGCCCCACCTCTACGGCCGCGTGGAGGTGGACCTGGAGCGGGTGGTCAGGGTGTTGCGCTGGGTGGCGCTGAAGATGGACGAGCGATACAAGCTCTTTGCCGCCGCCTCCGCACGCCACATCGACGACTACAACCGCATGATGAAGCGGCAGGGGGAGCCGACCATCCCGCGCATCGTCGTGCTGGTGGACGAGCTGGCCGACCTGATGATGCTGGCCCCCGAAGAGGTGGAAAGAACCATCTGCCGCATCGCGCAGATGGCGCGGGCCACCGGCATCCACCTGGTGATGGCGACGCAGCGCCCCAGCGTGGACGTGGTGACGGGGCTGATCAAGGCCAACTTCCCGGCGCGCATCTCCTTCGCCACCGTCAGCCAGACCGACTCGCGCGTGATCCTCGACATGCCCGGCGCGGAGACGTTGCTGGGGAACGGCGACATGCTCTACCTGGCAGCGGACGCGGGGTATCCGGTGCGCGTGCAGGGCTGCTTCGTCTCGGAGGAAGAGGTGGAGCGCGTCGTCTCGTTCTGGCACGATCAGGTGGGAGCGATCGAGACGGAGGCCCCGTGGGAGCGCATGATGCGGCCCGGGGAGGGAACGAGTTTGGTCGAGGACGACTACGGCGTGGACGAGGACTTGCTCCAGAGGGCCATCGAGTTGGTGCGGCGCACCGGCAGCGCCTCGGCTTCGCTCTTGCAGCGGCGGCTGCGCATCGGGCATCCGCGTGCGGCGCGGCTGATGCAGGTGATGGAGGAAATGGGCGTGGTCGGCCCGCAGGAGGCGGCCGGGCGCACGCGCCGCGTGATCGGGGGGGATGAGTAGCGTGACCGACGCAGCAGCGCGGCGCCAGCCTTACTGCGGAGGGGAACCGAATCCGGTACAGATCGCGATCTACCGCTCCTGGGATGGCGCCCGCAAGATGCGCAGTATGTTCGAGATGTTCGAGTTCGCCATCCGCCAGGCCAGGATCGCCACCCGTTCGCGCCACCCTGATTGGGACGACGCGCAGGTCGAGGCCGAGGCCCGCCGGCTGGTAACGGGAACTGAGCCTGCTGTGGAGTAACGGGATGGCGGAAGTGCAACTCGAACAGGATCGCGCCTTTGGAGGAAGCCGGTGAGCTATCTTGGCCTGTTCGCCTGGTCGTTCGGGATCGCCATCGGCCCGGTGATCAGCCCCGGCCCCGTCAGCGCGGCGGTCGTTACGGAAGGTGCGCGGCGGGGCTTTCGCGTGGGGCCGCTATCTCCACGGGCCACGCGCTGATGGAGCTGCTGATGGTGGGCGCGCTGGCGCTGGGGATGGGGCAGGTGTTGAGGTATCCGCTCCTGGCGGCGGCGGTCGCCATCCTGGGCGGGGCGTTCCTGGTGTGGATGGGCGGGAAGATGGGCTGGGAGGTGGTGCGGCGCAGGCCGAGCCTGCCCCGAACGGACGAGGGCTCCGGAGTCCAGGTGAATCGCGGCCTGATCGGGTTGGGGATCGTGACGACGGTGAGCAATCCCTTCTGGTACGTGTGGTGGGTCGGCGCGGGGGGGGGCGTACGTGGTATCGACCCAGCAGGATGGGTTGGTGGCCCTGGCTGCCTTCTATCTGGGCCACATCGCCGCCGACTATGCCTGGAACACCTTTCTGGCCTCGGTCGTGGGCTCGGGCCGCCGCTGGCTGAGCGACCGTGTCTACCGGGCGATTCTCCTGGTGTGCGCTCTGTTCCTCGTCACCACCGGTGTGCGCTTCGTGTGGGCGGGGGTTGCGGGGGTGGGGTAACACAGCCGACGATGGTCTTGCTTCCCCGCCACGCATAGCGATCCCGGAGGTGCAGCCGGTAGATTGGGGTTTTGCGTCTGAACCGCCCTTGACAGGAGAAGCCTGCCCCGTCACGACCTGCCCACACTGTTGAGCACAACGCTGAAACCATAGACGCCCACGGTGCAGGCTTGGCCGGGGCGCTGGTATCCAACTTGCTTATGGGATGTGAACGACGGGGAAATACACCTATACAGTGGGAGGCGAGTTATGCCTGTATGCGATATCTGCAACAAAAACATCGCCTGGGAGGATGGTTACGTTCTTACCACGCGTCAGGTCGCAACAAGTGAGGCGTACTGGGAAGCGACGCTGAATGGCCCGTGGTCATACACACACGGCATAGATCCAAACGGGGGAACCCTGGCGCTACTGGCGCAGCAGCAGGCAGGCCAGTCTGATGGCTGGCTAACCTGCGAAGACTGCAGCCGGTTGTTCACGTTCGACCGGGCTGCCGCAAAAGCCTACGCAGAGCAACGCACTACAAATCCACCTGGGTCAGGACCGGCAAGTGTTCAAGAAGTCGCGCTCGCAGCGGCAAATGTCTGGGAGAGGCTGTATGGGTCGTGGCCTTCCAGCATTCAAAGAAGGTCTTGATTCCCAGACACAGGCCGGATGACAAGTCGCCCAACCCGACCGTGCCCATCGGCGCTCGAAAACAGCGGCGCTTTTGGGCGGCGGTGAGCAGCAGCCGTGGGTGCGAACAGCCGTCGGGGTGCGCTCTTTCCTCGGTTTGACAAGCCCTGCCGGTTGGGTATAGAATGCGGAGCGTGTCCGGTCTCCCGGCGCCGTAGGCGCAGTACTGCGCATAACGCGCCAGGGATGCGTCATACATAGACGCGATACTTCGCAGATTTGATAGTTGGGCGGCTATGCCCATGCAGGCTTTCCGCATAGAGAAAGTCGGGTGCACCCGTGATAGCGCAGGAGGAAAATGAAGAACCGAACGGCTCTATTAGTGCTCATGATCGCTATTGGCTTCACACTACCAGCATGTGGCCCTGGTCAGCTATTTGGCCCTACTTTGACTCCTATACCTACATCCACACCTACCCCGACTCCCACGCCTACACCGATGCCCACGCCCACGCCTACACCGACGCCCACACCTACACCAGTACCTGAAGCCAGAGGATCGCTCATCGACGCAGAGACAGACGAGCCCCTGGCGGGTGCGCGTGTTATTCTGTGTCTCCAGGACAGCGAGACGAGTTGCTGCATGGATGGCGATCTGAGCACCGTAACAGACGAAAGCGGCGAGTTCGCCATTCAGGTGCCCGGCCCCGGCGATTACGTTGTGTTCTACAATGTTTCCGGCGACATGCGCCCGGGCTGGGACGGTCTGTGTCTGGACTATGCCAAGCCGCCCATGAGCCTCAGTCTGCAAGACGATCTCCGGCCCATGTGGGAGAGCCTGGGCCGGGGCAAAATGTCGACGTGCATGTTTGTCTGGGCGGGCGAGATGGGCTGGTCAACCTATGTGTACTCGGAAACACAGGATCTGGGCTTTGTGTGGATGTGGGACAGGCCGGTGGCGGTGACCGTAACCAACGGCGTGGGCGAGATCAATCTGGCCGTATGGAATGTGGCCACTGAGAGCTGTGGTGACGAGTTTCGGCCAATTCGATAACGGCCGAAACTGGTCCTGAGAGTTGGTAAGTAGGTAGGTTGGGTCGAACGAAGTGAACCCCGACCTACTGGCTACACCGGCGTGCGGTTCGTGTGGGCGGGGATTGCGGGGGTAGGAGGGTAGGCTTCCCGGCTCTCGCCCGGCGCGGCTTCGCGACACCCTTCCCCGCTGGCGGGGGAGGGCGGCGACCGAAGGTCGCTAGGGAGGGGGCTGCACAGTCCCGCCTTGACAAGCCCTGCCGGTTGGGCATACAATCCGTGATGTGCCGGGTCTCCCGGCGCTCACATCCACGTTTCGCTGGCGCATGTACTTTTGTGGAGGCACGATGAGGCTCACAAGATCAGCGCGATACGTTTGTGTGATTCCCGTTCTGGCGATGCTGGTCCTGGTCGCCTGTTGCCCCCCGATAACGACAGTGCCGCAAGTTGCTGCGACAGTGCCCCCAGCCACCCAGGAGCCAGCGCCTCTTCCACTCTCAGAACCCGGCCCGTACCACGTGGGCATGCGCACGTTTGCGTCTGAGGATGCCAGCCGCGATAATCGCCAAGTCGGCATCACGGTGTGGTATCCGGCACTACAGCCCCAAGAAGCAACCTACAGCGGCCCTACCAACGATGCGGCCCCGGACCTCGGCGGCGCACCCTACCCCCTGATCCTATCATCGACCAAAATGGCCAGGGTACTTGCCCCATATCTGGTCAGTCACGGTTTCACCTGGGCCAGCGTCGATAGAATCGATACCTACGATCGGATGAATGAGCAGATGTTTGAACAACCGCTCGACATCCTGTTTGCCCTGGACCAGGCTGCCTCCAGTCCGCCAGAGGGACTGGAGGGCATGATCGACGCCGAACATGCCGGAGCCATCGGCTATTCCTTCGGCGGCTACAACGCGCTGGCCTTGAGCGGAGCACGCATCGACCCCGAACATTACCTGGCGCAATGCCCGACACCCGACGCCACGACCGAAGCGATCCTATCGCGCCTTTCCGCCTTCGACTGTGCACCGGCTCGCGAATGGGACGCGTTCGCCGCCTGTGCGGGCGAGGCTATCACAGCCAGTGAGGACGGACTGTGGCAACCGATGACGGATGAGCGGATTCGCGCGGTGATGCCGCTGGCCGGGGAAGGATGGTGGCTGTTCGGTGAAAGAGGATTGGCGGCCGTTGACCGGCTTACCCTGATGATCGTTGGCACCGAGGATGAACTCTACCGGGAAAACGCGTTCATCTTCGAGCACCTGGGCACACCCGACAAGGCGCTGATCTCGTTCGTCGGTCAAGGCCACATGATGGTGTACAACTCGAAGATGGTCGCCCGCATGGCGCATTTCGCGGTTGCGTTTTTCGGCTACCACTTGCAGGGGCGCCAAGACCTGGCCCGGTACTTTTCGGAGGATTTCGTCGCGCAGCACGATGACCTGGCCTGGGGTGTCTACACGGGCGAGTGATGTGTGCCGATAGCAAGCAAGTTGGTTGGGTTGAACGAAGTGAGACCCAACCTGCTGGCTGCTCGGTCCCTCGGTTTGACAGGCTCTGCCGGTTGGGTGTAGAATACTGGTGTGCCGAGAGCGATCCGCTGGAACGCGCCTGACCGCGAATCGGGAAGCCAACAGCTAGTGTAGCGCTCGGCGGTGGAGGTGAGGGTAGGGAGAGCATGATTCTCCCATCGCGAACAGCGAAGCGAGACTAGGGGTGTGACCGGGTCGTCCTCGGAACTAAATTGCTGCATACACTTTATCCACACTGCCGAAAACGACGATGAGACCATAGACGCAGTACCTTGGAGATTTGATGGTTGCGCGTATGACGATAGGGGCGCAAGACGTATGGTTGATGAAACGATATCTCAGGCTGAACCGCGATCCGCCAAATTGCTCAAGACGCTGGCAGTCTTGGGACTGGTGGCCCTGATCCTGGCCCTGTGCGTGCCCATGTACCGGAGTGCTATCTTGTGGTACTCGGAGTGGAACGGGCCTCACCGGAGCATCACCGACGTGGCCGATCTGGACGGAGATGGCGACCTTGATGTGATCGTCGGGCACACCCGATGGGAAAGGAAGGACATTTCGTGGGCTGGGATCATTCTGTGGATTAACCAGGGCGGCGGGCGGTTCGCTCGTAGCGACCAGGAGTTGCCCGGCGGTGTCTCGGCTGCTGCCGCAGATGTGGACGGCGATGAGGATGCGGATCTCCTCATTCTGGGTGGATACGAACTGATGCTCTGTCTCAATCAAGGCGGCCTCCAAGGGGGAAAGCTCGGAGTGTTCAAGACCGGTGGTTCCATCCGCCTATCGAACCAATGGCGTGGATACGCGGATATGGGCGGTTCGGTCATCCTGGGCGACCTGAACAACGATGGTGCAGTGGACGGTTTCGTCGCTGGCTGCTGTTATGGATCCGGCGAGGATCCTTTTGTCGATTTTTCCCATCTCCCATCCATCGCCTGGGTGTGGATCTACGAGCGGGATTCGAAGGGCCGGCTGGTGGACCACACCTTGAGCCTTGGGGAACTGGACGGGCTACCCATGCGGGCCGTTGCCCTGGGGGACCTGGACGGCGACGGCGATCTGGACGCCTTTGCTGCTGTTGGAGCACCGACGATCGGCGAAAGCGACAGCCTGGATGACCTGGTCCTTCTGAATGATGGGTCGGGCAACTTCACCGCCTCCAACCAGTGGCAGGGCTCCTCAGATAGCACCGCCGTGGCTCTGGGCGACGTGGACGGCGACGGCGATCTGGATGCCCTGGTAGGGACCAAGAATGGGGCAACCCTCTGGATCAACCGGGGTTGCGCGCCAGGTGGACAGGAGGCGATGTTTGCTCCTGCCGAGCAAAAGCTCTCTCGCGGCCAGATCAAGGCGGTCTTCCTGTACGACCTGGACGGCGATGGAGATCGGGACGCCCTGATCGCCGGGCTTCGGCAGGCCGTCATTTGGTGGAACGATGGGCATGCAGGGTTCACGCAGTCCAGTCAACGCTTTCGCTATTATGAGTCGGACGGCCTGGCGATCGGGGATTTCGACGGCGATGGCGCGCCGGACATATTTGCGGGCGCCGTTTATGAAGCCTACGCCGTCTGGTCCAACCAGGGGGATGGAACGTTCCGGGCAGGTGGCTGGCGTTAGGCCGATTAGAGAGGGTGCAGGAAGCGGTTGGTCGAGGGAGGTGGACTGTGAAAACGAAGGCGTTCTATCTATTCGCCCTGATGGTGCTGACCTCGGGGTACTGGCTGTATGCAGGTCTCCTGTTGAGCGCCCAGGGCCCCGGCTGGCTCGGCGTACTGGCGACAGCAGCCTGGCTGCTTGTCTCTGTGCTGGCCTTGGCCGCCATGAGAGTGAGGCACAGCGTGTGGATCTATGCCGGCCTCCTCGCCCTGGCAGCGTTGGCCATGCTACCCCCCGCGCTCGTTCGCGTCTTGCCGGCCCTCCTGTCGTTGGGGTTTGGGATCACGCCGTTGCTATCCCCCATCGTAGCAGTGCCCATTACCCTGCTCCTTTATTCGGGCCTGGCCTCTAGGACGTGGCAGCGTGCGGGCACGGCGGAAGGCGGGGACCTATCAGCAGAGCGCAAGCAGGCTGAGCGGGCCGCGGTCGTCCTCGTCCTGGGTGCGTTGACCCTGGTGTGTTGGGAGTTTATAGTTCTTATCCTCGGGCCCAGGTTTTCCATTCTTCTCAGTTGGCCGATCGTATTGGCGATCGTATCGTTGTCTGCCGGGGCGCTGGTGTTGGCCGCCAGAAAGGCGAGCCACATCGGTTGGATCTTGGCCGCGCTCCTCAGCCTGGCATCGCTATTCCTACCGGCATCCCTATTCTTGAAGCCTTCCGGACCGCTGTGGGAGCCGTTCTTATTTGAACACGCGATCGCGCTGCTCCTGATACTTTCTACGGCGCTGGTCGCTGTGGCGTTGCTCCTCAATTCGGGTCTGAACCTCCTTGGCGTGCGGCGGGTTACGGGCACGCCGGAGGGCGGGGACTCGCAGTCACGGTGCGAGCGTGCAGGCAAGACTGCTTGGTTTGTCCTTGCCCTGGGTTCGCTCTTGCTCGCCAAGGCGCTTCACAACCTGTATTGGTTCATAGTCTGGGACAATACGGGGGATTCGGTCGGTTACTGGTGGCTGACTTTCCCGGTATCGGCGGTGCTACTCTCCGGCGTCGTGTTGTCCATCGCCCTGCCGGGTAGAACGAAATTGGCAGGCCCCCTGTATTTGCTGCTCGTCCCAGCATTGCTGATCGGGGTCACCGCCTGCGCCCTGCGTGTCGATTTCGGCCAGTTGACGGAGGAGCGGGCGGAGCGCATCAGCCAGGCGCTGGAGACCTACTACGCCCGGGAAGGCCATTACCCCCAAGACCTGCGGCAACTCGTCCCCCGGTACCTCCTCTCGCTCCCCGGGCCGGTCGTCATCTATGGGCAGGATTGGTGTTACGACGGAGGCGAGGACTATTACCGCCTGGGCTACGTTGACCGAGAACACTGGAGCGCCCCTGTTCGTTACGGGCGGATCTACAAAGCGAAAGGGGAAGCCCTCGGTCTTCCCGACATCTGTGCTGAAGAGCTCGCGGCTCTGGAAGAGCGCGACGCGGCTCCCAGGGAGCGCAGGTGAGGGAGGACTTGCCCATTGGACAAAGCCTGTCCCGGGCCAGGTGATGGCCGGCAGGAGGGCGCCCCGCTCTGCCCCGATCGCGTTGCTGGCGGGCGGCAATGAGCAGCGACCGTGAGTGCGAACGGCCGTCGGGGTGCGCTCTTTCCTCGGTTTGACAACCCCTGCCGGTTGGGTGTAGAATACTGGTGTGCCGAGAGCGATCCGTTGGAACGCGCCTGACCGCGAATCGAGGAGCCAACAGCTAGTGTAGCGCTCGGCGGAGGAGGTGAGGGTAGGGAGAGCATGATTCTCCCGTCACGAACAGCGAAGCGAGATCGGAGGTGTGACCGGATCGTCCTCGAAACTGAATTGCCGCATACGCTTTGCCCACACTGCTGAAAACAGAGATGAGACCATAGATGCCCGCGGCGCAGGCTCAGGCCGAGGGGTGCAGATGGCGGAGGTGTTGAGTTTCGCCTTTGGCTCGGCTCAACCTACTGACTGCGGAGACGCTAAACAGGAGTACGAGGTTCATGAATAGTACCCCTGATGACTTGATACTTGAGGTTCTGTAGCAGCAATTGGGCTATGTCCGCAATGCTGATGAGCAACAAAGGGGGGCGTGGTGACAACTTTCGATCTCTTGAAGCGAGGAATAGCAGCTCTCAAAGCAGGAGAAAAAGCAGAAGCACGCAGATTGCTGACGCAGGTTATCCAGCAGGACGAGCGCAATGAGATGGCCTGGCTGTGGTTAAGTGGAGTAGTGGAAACCGACGAAGAATGTCAGATCTGCTTAGAGAACGTTCTTGTGATTAACCCTGAGAATATATCGGCTAGGCGCGGGTTAGAATCGCTTGCTCGTAAGGTGGGCATACATCCACTGAAAACAGCAGCGTCTCCATCACCAGAAGTACGGTTGTCACAGACAAGACCCGCATCTCCGTCAGTCGAGGGGACATCAATGGATATCAGAGCTCAACCTCACACTGAAGCGATTGCGAACGTGCCTCCGAGTGCGAAAGGAACGAAGAGAAAAAACGTGTCGATTTGGCAATGGTTACTTGCAGGAGGCAGCGCAGTGGTTATCTTGTCGTTAATTGGCTGTCTGCTAGCCTACTTGTTTGGATTCGTTCAACTGCCAGGAGTTCCGGCGACCGGACTGGTGCGTTTAAATGCACCAGCCACTGCCAATCCTACTCTCAGTCCGATACCAGAATTAGTGAAAAGGGTTTTGCCTTTGGACTACAAGTATGTATCAGATTACATCACAACAGGAGGAGGAGATAGGGTATGGGTGGTCGAGGTGGCTGAACCAAGCGACCCAATGACCTTGGGGCAGTTTGCAGTGTTTTTTCGTGAGTTTGCTTCAACTGTAGATACTACCGATGTTGCGTGGCTGAAACTGAGTATAGTTAGTTCGGAGGCTTGGATGCCATACGCCTATTGTGTTCGGTCAGGCCCTGCCCGTGCCGCTGCAAACGGGGACATCACTGACGAGGATCTGTTTATGCAATTCGACCGCTGTCCATAATTCAGCCGTCGCCCGTGCCAGTTTGGAGGGGCATCGTGGCGCAGCGGTGACCGAACCGCCTTGACAAGCCCTGCCGGTTGGGTATACAATCCGTGGTGTGCCGGGTTCCCCGGCGGTGGAGGCGAGGGGAAGCACAGCCGACGGTGGCTTTGCTTGCCCGCCGCAAATAGCGAAGCGAGACCGGAGGTGTGACCGGATCGTCCTCGAAACTGAATTGCCGCACACGCTTTGCCCACGCTGTTGAAAACAACGACGAGACCATAGACGCCCACGACGTAGACTCAGGCCAAGTGCTGGCAATGCGTCGGAGATGAGGCGCGGGCACAATGCTTCGTAGCCTCGATAGCTAGGTTGCAGAGCTTCTTCTGGGGAGGACCGATGAGGAACATAAATGCTGACGACCTTATCAACTTTGCCAAGTCATTGGAAGGGCAAGAGCTGTATACTGCTGCGCAGAGGAAAAGATTCACTGTTCGAGTTATCAGAAATACCTTGGTATACACGCCTTTGTCTGGCATTCCGCGCGTACACTCGTATAAGCGGCTGGTACGTTTCTGTAATGAGTTTTCCACAACGAAATCTCTCAAGCCAGCAGACTATGCGCATATAAGTTGGAATGCTTCTTATCTTCTGGTTATTATCGCCCAGTACATCGAAAGACAACCCGCGCGATAAGGGGCTGCTTGTTCATGATGGCAATAGTGCAATGCTAGCGTCAACTCTGTAGGCTGCCCGGCCCTTTTTCCAGTTTGCGCTGCCTGTCGGCTGGGTGTAGGATACTGGTGTGCCGGGTCTCCCGGCGTTGGAGGGTGGGGTAGCGCAGCCGACGATGGCGTTGCTTGCCCGTCGTAAATAGCGAAGCGAGACCGGAGGTACGCCAGCGCGATTGGGGTTTTGCCCCTGAACCGCACGCGACAGGAGAGGCCTGCCCCGTCACGACCTGCCCACACTGTTGAAAACGCCGCTGAAGTCATAGCCGCCCACGGCGCAGGCTTGGGCAGCATCACCCCCTGTAATATAGGGCAGGCGGGGTGAGGACTAATATTCATGCAAATGACAGTCACTTTCACGAGATGGAAGCCCGAGAGAAACTTCTATACTGACAATCTTGATTGTTTGTTTGAATTCTCTGTAGTTGACTCTTCGCTCATAGGAACCCCGCGAGAAATTGGAAGTAAGCATATTGTCAGAGTAACCATAACCGATACATTGATGAACGACTGGAATCTTGCCGGTGCTGAGGGGTCAGGGATTACTGAGGAAATGGTCAAGGTGGCGTTTCAGGGTGCGGAAGAATACATATCAGAACAACTGAGGAAAGGCCTCTTGTCGGAAAAAGAACTACCCTCTCTCTTCATGAGCACAAAGGATTTTCCTTCCTCTTGCCCGTATAACATTGCAAATATCCATTATCCCGAGAAAACAACCTTTGAGGTTACGATAGATGAAAGGATTGACCAACCTCACGAACTTAACCAAGCAAGAGGGGGTCCCAAGGCCGTTATACTTACCGCCCTTCCCGTTGAGTACAAAGCCGTTCGCACTCACTTAACCGACCTTCAAGAAGAAACTCATCCGCAAGGAACTGTTTACGAAATAGGCAGATTCTCATCCATAATCCGTTCCTGGGAAGTGGGAATTGTAGAGATTGGAGAGGGGAATCCTGCCGCTGCCTTGGAGGCCGAACGAGCAATTCAATATTTCAAACCTGATGTCTGAGGTTGACCCCATTTACTAGACCACGAAATGGCCAAAAGAAATGAAAGTCTTGCATCGCCAGGAAGCTCGCGCCCGCCCCAAGGAAAGGGAGAAAGGGCAAGAAAACGGCCCTTCCCCCCTCCCCCTAT
>DAOUDX010000031.1:0-6357 GCA_034430835.1 Anaerolineae bacterium | reverse complement strand
CAGAAGCACGACCGCGTTATCGTCAAAGCGGATGCTCGAGCCATCAGAACGGCGGTACTCCTTCGCCGTGCGGACGACCACGGCCCGCGACATCTCCCCCTTCTTCACCTGGGCTGTCGGAGTCGCCTGTTTCACGGTTACTACGACGATGTCACCCACGTATCCATAGCGCCGCCTCGAGCCACCTATCACGCGAATGACGAGCGCCTCCCGCGCACCGGTGTTATCGGCCACCTTCAGGCGACTCTCCTGTTGAATCATTGCGCGACCTCCGACACAGTCTCGACGGCCTCACGGTGCCTTAGGATCTCCTCCACCCGCCACCGCTTCTCGCGGCTCAGAGGGCGCGATTCCACGATGCGCACCAGATCACCGACCTGACACGTGCGCTCCTCGTCGTGGGCCTTGTACTTTTTCTGCCAGACCATCACCTTGCCATACCGAGGGTGGCGCCCCACGCGCTCAACCTGTACCACCACCGTCTTGTCCATCTTGTCGCTCACCACGCGACCGATCAGTTGCTTACGCCGTTCCTTCACTGTGTCTCGCCTCCTTCGATCAACTCGGCGCTCAACTCGCGCTCGCGAAGGATCGTTTTCATTCGAGCAACATCATGCTTCAAAGCCTTTATCCGATTGAGATCTTCCAGACGACCCGAAACCCTGTCACGACGCAGGGCAAAGAACTCCCGATGGGTCTCCTTCAGTCGCTCCTCCAACTCGTCTGTAGTCCAAGTGCGAATCTCACTTGCTTGCATCTGATCCTATTCCTCTGCAAAGATGCCTTCGCGTTTGACGAACTGGCATCTGATGGGCAGCTTGTGAGCAGCCAGACGCATCGCCTCACGCGCCAAATCTTCGGATACACCACCCAGCTCGATCATGACCCGACCGGGCTTGACCACGGCGACGTAGTGATCCACGGCTCCTTTGCCCTTGCCCATGCGCGTTTCGGCAGGCTTGGCCGTCACCGGCTTGTCGGGGAAGATACGAATCCAATACTTTCCCCGCCGCCGCACATAACGCACGATGGCGCGACGTGCCGCCTCAATCTGCCGCGCCGTGACCCACGCCGGCTCTAGCGCCTGCAAACCGTAATCTCCAAACGTAACTTCCGTCCCGCGCGTGGCCTTGCCCCTCATCCGGCCACGAAATTGCTTACGATACTTTGCCCGCTTTGGCTGCAACATCGCCTCAATTCCTCTCCAACTCCGAATCCAAACACCCGCACACACGCCTAGACCACAAAGGGTTTCTCCTCCACCTTGGCCTCGGGCAACACCTCGCCCTTATAGATCCACACCTTCACCCCAATCCGCCCATACGTCGTGTGCGCCTCTTCCTGGGCATAATCGATGTCGGCTCGCAGTGTCTGCCGTGGCACCCGACCCTCGTGCACCGTCTGCACACGCGCCATCTCGGCCCCGTGCAAACGACCCTTGCACACAACCTTGGCTCCCTGGGCACCAGCACGCATTGCCGTCTGCACCGCACGCTGCATCGCACGGCTGTGAGAGATCCGCCGCTCCAACTGAGAGATGATGTTTTCCGCCACCAGCTTGGCGTCCAACTCAGGCTGCGCCACCTCCTGCACATCCACCGAGACTGTCTTGCCTGTCAACTCCTCCAAATCACCGCGCAACACCTTGACCGCAGCCCCTTTGCGCCCGATGACGATACCCGGCCTGGCCGTCCAGATCGTCACCGACAGCTGATTCAGCGAGCGCTCGACATCAATTCTAGAAATGCCAGCGTTCCTATGCTCTTCCCGAATATACCGCCGGATTTGCAGGTCCTCGTGCAGTAGGTCGGCATAAGTCTCGCCCTCTGCATACCAACGCGCCTTCCAATCCCGAATCACGCCAAGTCTGAAGCCATAGGGGTGAACCTTGCGTCCCAAGCCAAGCCTCCTTGCATCCGTTACTCTTCCGATTCCCTCTCTTCCAATACGACCGTGATATGAGAGGAACGTTTGCGAATCGGCCGCGAGCGTCCGCGACCGCCAAAACGCCGCCGCCATCCTTTGCCAGGCAGCACACCCGGCCCTTCATCCGCCACTATCTTGGCAATAAATAGATCATCACGCGGTATCTCAAAGTTCTGCTCCGCGTTTGCCACAGCAGAGCGAATCAACTTCTCCACAGGGCGTGCCGCTGCGTGGGGCAGGAGCCGCAACATCTCCAACGCCTCGCCAGCGTCCATGCCACGCACCTGGTTGATCATCCGCCGGACCTTGCTCGCCGGCATCGGCACGTGCTTCACTCGGGCTAACACCTCTGTCATACTGCCTGTCTCCTCCTCACTCCTGCCGCACGCGGCCTTTCCTCTCCTTGACAATGTGCCCACGGTAAGTACGGGTGGGCGCAAACTCACCCAGCTTGTGCCCCACCATCTCCTCCGTGATGTAGATCGGCACATGCCGACGCCCATCGTGAACGGCAATGGTGTGCCCGATCATATGAGGGAAGATAGTCGAAGCCCGCGACCAAGTACGGATCAGTTTCTTCTCCCCCAACTGGTTCAACCGCTCGATCTTTTTCAGCAGTTTTGGATCCACGTACGGTATCGGTCGTTTTAACGGTGATCGTGACATCGCAAATCTCCAATTAAACCAATTCTCACCGACGCCGCTTGCCACGCCGACGCACGATGTACTTGTCAGTCATCTTGTTGCGTCGCGTCTTCTTTCCCAGCGTCTTCTTACCCCAGGGCGACTTGGGGCTTGGCATACCGATGGGCGTGCGCCCTTCACCACCACCGTGAGGATGATCGCGCGGTGACATCGCCGAACCACGCACTGCCGGGCGATACCCCAGCCAGCGCTTTCGACCCGCCTTGCCTAACTTGATGTTGCCGTAATCCACATTGCCCACCTGCCCCACGGTCGCCATACACTTCCTGTGCACTATGCGCATCTCACCGCTGGGCAGGCGCAACGTCACGTACTTGCCCTCCTTGGCCAGCAGCTGCGCCGACGTACCTGCCGAGCGCACTATCTGCCCCCCCTTGCCCGGGGATAACTCGACGTTGTGCACCAAGGTACCCGGCGGAATGCTCTCCAACGGCAATGCGTTCCCCACGCGGATCTCGGCACCCTCACCGCTCATCACCGCATCACCCACCTGTAGCCCTAACGGCGCGATGATGTATCGCCTCTCACCGTCAGCATAAACCAGCAATGCAATACGGGCCGAGCGGTTAGGATCGTACTCGATGCTCTTAACTTTCGCCGGGATACCTACTTTATCGCGCTTGAAATCGATCACGCGATACTGGCGCTTGTGCCCACCACCACGGTGTCGAACCGTGATACGCCCATGCACGTTACGCCCGGACTGCTTGCTCAACGGACGCAACAGGCCACGTTCTGGCTTGGTACGCGTAATCTCCTCGAAGGTCGAGCCCGTCATCCCCCGTCGGCTAGGCGAAGTGGGCTTATACGTCTTCAGCGGCATACTCTACACCCCTTCAAAAACTTCCAGCTTCTGCCCCTCAGCCACAGTAACCACAGCCTTCTTCCATGGCGAAGAGCGCACGACCCGGCGGCCTCGTCCATACCGCTTGAAAGCCTTGCTTGGCATATTGGTCACGTTGACCGACACCACTTCCGCTCCAAAGATCTCTTCGACTGCCCGCTTGATATCGATCTTGTTTGCGCGTCCATCCACCTCGAACGTGTACTGTCTCAACTCCGAGGCTTGATAGCGTGTCTTCTCTGTATCGATCGGTTTGATAATCACATCGTAGGGATCCATCACGCTTACCCCAGAATACTCTCTATCACTTCCAACGCCCTTACCGGCATCAACACATGGTCATATCCCAACAGATCGCGGATATTGAGATAGCTAGCTTGTAGCGTCTTGACCTGCGGCAGGTTACGCACCGACTTCTCCACCGCTTCGTTCCGATCCGGCAGCAGAATCAGCACCTTTCGATCCAACCCCAAGCGCTCCAGCGCCTTGACCATATCCTTCGTCTTGGGCTCCTTCATCTCCAGCCCATCAACGACGACGACCTGTTTCTCGGCCACCTTGACTGAGAGTGCCGAGCGCAGCGCAGCACGTCGCATCTTTCGCGGCATCTGCTTGGTGTACTTGTGCACCGTTGGCCCGTGTGCGATCCCACCTCCGACGAACACGTTGGCATTGCGGCTGCCGTGACGCGCCCGCCCGGTCCCCTTCTGCCGATACCACTTGGCCTTGGAGCGATTGATCTCACCACGCGACTTGGTCTTGCGTGTCCCCAGGCGGGCATTCGCCAACTGGCGTACAAGCGCCTGATGCATCAGCGGCACGTTGACGGAGACTTCAAAGATATCGGGGCGCAACTCAACCTCCCCGACCTTTTTTCCCTTGGTGTTGTACATCGGAACGACCATGGCTTTCCTCACTCGCCCCGCAGCCTCTGCAACTCTTTCGACTTGCGAGCCTGCTTGATCACTACCAACCCACCGATGGCACCTGGCACGCCACCACGCACTGCCAGCAGATTCCGTTCCGGGTCCACCAACTCCACACGCTGGTTCTGGGATGTGACACACGCGCTGCCCATCCGGCCGGCCATCTTCAAACCCTTCCACACTCGGCCGGGGGTGGCACAAGCGCCGATGGAACCCGGTGAGCGTTGCCGATCCGACTGACCGTGCGTCTTGGGGCCGCCTCGGAAGCCATGTCGCTTGACCACACCGGCAAACCCACGCCCCTTCGAGGTGCCGACCACATCCACCCAGTCACCCACCTCGAAAACATCGACCTGAATACGCTGTCCCTCCTCGACATCTATCTCCCCCAGGCGAAGTTCTCGCAAGTGACGCAGTGCAGGCAGTCTATTGCGCTCTAGATGACCACGCTCGCCGCCGCTCAATCGCTGCGACTTCACCTCCTCAAACCCCAACTGGACAGCGCTATACCCATCACACTCGGGAGTCTTCACCTGAGTCACATAGCAAGGACCGGCCTCAATAACAGTCACAGAAACGGCCTCGCCGTCCTCAGTGAACACCTGTGTCATCCCAACTTTCTTGCCCAAGATAGCCTTCACACCAACACCTCCGTGGGGATTAGCGCACTCCTGACAGCGCGTTCCTAGGGTCACAACATCACCCAGAGGGTCTGTTCCCCTAACCACATCCCTACATCGGGGCACAATTTTGGAGGAGAGCAAAACCCTACTCTCTCTCCTCCCTAGTCTTAACCCCGTCGCTTACAACTTGATTTCGATGTCTACACCGGCTGGCAGATTCAGCCGCATTAGAGAATCGATCGTCTTGTTGTCGGGCTCGACCACATCAATCAGCCGCTTGTGCGTGCGAATCTCGAAATGCTCGTGCGAATCCTTGTCGATGAAAGTGGAACGACGGACGGTGAAACGTTCGATCTGGGTCGGTAGAGGCACAGGCCCTACCACCGTCGCACCCGTACGCTCTGCTGTCTCGACGATGCGCTTGGCCGACTCATCGAGCACACGATGATCATACGCCTTGAGTCTGATACGGATCTTCTGCTTAGCCATACCGTAACTACCTAGTCCAGAATCTCTGTGATAGCGCCCGCACCCACGGTCAAACCACCTTCGCGGATGGCGAAACGGAACCCTTCCTCGATGGCAACCGGCTGGATCAGCTTCACCTCCAGATTAACGCTGTCACCCGGCATCACCATCTCGTAGCCTTCCGGCAAGGTGATCTCGCCAGTCACGTCCATCGTGCGGATGTAGAATTGCGGGCGATAGCCAGTGAAGAAAGCGCTGTGCCGACCACCTTCATCCCTCGTCAACACGTACACCTGGCTCATAAAGTGCTTGTGAGGCTTGATGGTGCCGGGAAGCGCGACCACCTGACCGCGTTCAACCCCCTCTCGGTCCACGCCGCGCAAGAGTAACCCGGCGTTGTCGCCCGCCACGACTTGATCGAGCACCTTGTGGAACATCTCCATGGAGGTCACCACGGTCTTGGTCGGCTGCTCCATGAGGCCCACGATCTCGACCTCGGTCATCGGCTTCATCGCGCCGCGTGTCACACGGCCGGTAACGACCGTACCACGCCCTTTGATCGAGAACACGTCCTCGATCGGCATAAGGAACGGCTTGTCCTCTTCGCGTTCCGGTGTGGGGATGTACTCATCGACCGCACGCATCAACTCCCAGATACACTGGTACTCAGGCGCGTCCGGATCGGTGCTCTCGCTGGTCAACACGTTCAACGCACTACCACGAATGATCGGCGTCTCGTCGCCGGGGAACTGATAGCCGTCGAGCAACTCGCGTAACTCCAGCTCGACTAGTTCCAGCAGCTCCGGATCGTCCATCAGGTCCACCTTGTTCAGGAAGACCACAATGGCCGGCACGTTCACCTGCT
>DAOUDX010000030.1:0-12797 GCA_034430835.1 Anaerolineae bacterium | reverse complement strand
CGGCGTTGAACTGGAAGCGAGCCTTGTCCGGTGGCAACACTGGGTGAACCTGTTGTGGGAACCGCCGTGTACGGACCCGTACGCACGGTGGTGTGGGAGGACGGGGGCCGCGAGGCCCCCTCCTACCCGATTTTGCGTGACGTGGGTTACAGTCGTTCGTCCACGCCGACTGGCAGCGCGACTAGCCCGCTGATCATCTTGGGGTAGAAATCCGTTGATTTTTGCGGCATGCGCTCGCCGGCGGCGCTGCATGCCTGCACCTGCTCGATGCGGGTGGGGTTCATCACCAGAAAGAAGTCGGCCTCTCCTCGCGCCACGGCGTCGTATCCCATCTGTGGGTTGCGCAGGAAATCGACCTGTCCGTTTTGCGACACCGCCTCCTTGCTGATGCCCAGCATGCGCTCGATGAACAACTCGTGCACCACGGCGACGTCGAGCATGCGCCAGTCGGGGGTATGATCGGGCAGCAGACGCTCCATGATAGTGGGATCGCGCAGCGTGAGCACGGCAGAGGTGCCGTCGTGGAAGCCGAAGAAAGGACGTGGATGGGACCCTTGGCCTGCGCGCAACACTGCCTCCAGTGCTGCGCGATCGGCCACAGGCGTCACCTCGAAATAATCCCTTGCCTTTTCCAACACCTGCGCGCCCGTCATCGTGCCGCGGGAGCGGATGAGGCGGTGGGTAGGGAGGATCACTAGGCCGGGGTCGTTCATGCTCACCAGTGCTACCAGGAGGTAGTTGAAACCGGCGTTGGTTGGGGCTTCGGGATGCTTTGCCCGCATCTCGTCCTGGTATTGCAGACCTGTCTCATATCGGTGGTGGCCATCGGCGATGATGAGGTTCCGCCGGGGAGCCATCGCCTCGGTTACCGCCGCGATGGCGTCCGGGTCGGTGACTGCCCAGAACTGCTGGTGCACTTCGTTCTCGAACAGCTCCCGCAGCTCGGACGGCGGATGCCGTTCGATGGCGGTGTTCAGCAGTTCGTTGCTCCCGTCGCCGGGGTAGAGCGTGAACACGCAGCCAAAGTTGGCCGCCGTGGCGTGCAGCAG
This sequence comes from Anaerolineae bacterium, assembly GCA_034430835.1. GTDB lineage: Bacteria > Chloroflexota > Anaerolineae > B4-G1 > B4-G1 > JAFGED01. The sequence goes on along the minus strand of DAOUDX010000030.1, from coordinate 11,748 downwards.
GTTGAGCCGGTCCGTCATCGACTTGGCCAGGGTCCGCTCGTGGGGCAGCACGATGCCTTCGTCGAAGCGGGCCAACTCCAGGGCGGCGATCAGTGCCTGGCGTGTCCGCGTACTGCCGTCTGGCAGGGCGAACGTCTGCCGCAGGACGTAGAGCGCGGGCGCACCCTCGCGCACCAGGATGCCATCGCGCAGCCAGAATCGGTAGGCGTCCAGCGCACGGGTGTAGGGATTGTTCTGCTCTCCGTCGTCGGCGTACTTCTTGCCCTTGATGATGCGCGCGATGTTATAGGGGCTCAGGTCGTAATACCTGTCTTGCAAGCCGTGCCGCACCCGGTCGTGGGGTTGGCTGACCACAGTCGAGAGATCGGGGATCTTTTCCGGGTTGTATCGTACGCCTCGAAATGGTCTGATCGTTGCCATAGCCCTTCTCTACAATCCCAGGATGTCTTCGATCTGCGCCGTGAGCCACTTCATGTCGTCCATCGTCAGGTCGCCCATGTGCGCGATGCGGAAGCACTTTTCCTTGAGGTCGCCGTAGCCGTTCGAGATCATCGCACCGCGCTCGCCCAGCGCCTTGTTCAGATCGGCCACGCTGATCCCGCGTGTGTTGTGTATGTTGGTGACGGTGGGGGAGAGGTACCGCTCGTCGGAGTAGAGGGCAAAGTGGGTGCGGGCCCAATCTTGGATGTAGGCGGCCATCTCCTTGTGGCGCGCCCAGCGGGCCTCCAGGCTGGCGGCCAAGATATCGTCCATCTGCTTGTTGAGCGCCTGGATCAGGCTGATGGCCGGGGTGGCCGGGGTCTGCCCCGCCTCGTACTTTTTATCCATCACGTCGTAGGCAAAATAGTAGCCGCGGTTTTCCACCTGCAGCGCCCGCTCCCGCGCCCGGTCGCTCACCGCGCACACGGTCAATCCCGGCGGGAGGGCGAAGCACTTTTGCACACCGGCCAGGCACACGTCCAATCCCCAGGCATCGAATTCGATCTTGATGCCGGCCATACCACTCACGGCGTCAACCAGGATCAGCACGTTGGGGTACTTGTCGTGGATAAGGGCGGCGATCTCTTTCACCGGGTTCGTCAGGCCGGTGGAGGTCTCGTTCAATACGACGGTGATAACGTCATAGTCGTCGTCGGCGAGTGCCTCGTCCACCAACTCCGGCGTGATGGCCTGGCCCATCTCCACCTCGAGCTTGTCGCACGGAGTGCCGTTGGCGACTGTCATCTGGTGCCAGCGCTTGGAAAAGGCGCCGCAGACGGTGTTCAGCACGCGCTTGGTGGAGGCCTGCCGCACCGATCCTTCCATCACGCCGCTGGATGAGGATGCGTAGAGGTAGACGCGTTGTTGGGTGTAGAGGAGTTGCTGGAGCTTGGGGATGACCTCCTTCTGAAGGTCGGAATACTCCTTAGCGCGGTGGCCGAGCATCGGCGCGGCCTGCGCCTGGAGTATTTCGTCCCGCACGTGGGTCGGGCCTGGGATGAAGAGCTTCTTGTACATAGAAAATGCCTCCTGTGGATATGATGTCGGCCGGGACAGGAGGCGCACAGCAAAAGCTGCGGCTGTGGGCCCTCTGTCTACAAGCCTGAGAGATTGCTCCCGGTCGTTCGACCGGGCCTTGCCCCTTCGGCGTCCTCACTGAGGACTTTCCAGAGGTGCCAGGATGCAGGGTCCTTGTTACCTGAGAGTTTCGCCAGCGCGACCAGCTCATCGCCCTGACTTGCCCCTTCGGTGTCGGAGTTCGCAGAACTCGCGCTCTCTCCCCCACATCCTATGGCAGGATACTCGATTTCACTTAGTGTATATTCTACACCAATTCGCGTGAATTGTCAACGCCTTGACACGAAATGTCACTTTTGAACTTTAAACCAGTTCACTTTTCAACTTTTTCCAACACGCCTTGACACGAACGACACGGAAGGGTACAATGCACTTGGTCTAGGGGAGGCCCCTTGCACCAGATCGGAACCGAAGCCGCTGGAGGCCCGTATGTCTTCTTGTCACGATGACCTTCTGTTTCGCGGCGCTCTTTCCGATCTCGATCCCGCCGTTGAACGGCTGATCGAGTTGGAGAGAGAACGCCAGGTACGCAAGCTGATCATGATCGCTTCGGAGAGTAGCGTGCCGCAGGCAGTACGGGAGGCGCTGGGTTCTGTACTGACCAATGTCTACGCCGAGGGTTACCCTAATCCAGAAAGCTCTTGGTTGACTGAGGAAGAGATCCTCGATTACGAGCGTTACCTCGCGTATCATCGCCGCTACGGCGACCGGCGGTATTACCAGGGGGTGGAGTACGCCAACGTCGTCGAATCCCTTGCCCGCCGCCGGTGCGCCGAGGCCTTTGCTACCGATTCCATCTCAGCAGATCAGATCTCCGTCAACGTCCAACCTCTCTCCGGTGCTCCTGCCAACACTGCTGTCATGCAGGCGCTGTTGGAGCCGGGCGATGTGTTTATGGCGATGTCGCTATCGCATGGTGGTCACTTGACTCATGGCGACCCGGTCAACGTTTCAGGTCGTTACTACAGCGTCGTGCCCTACGAGGTGGATAAGCAGACGGAGTTGCTGGACTATGATGCCATTGAGGCGCTGGCGCTGGAGCATCGGCCCAGGCTGATTGTTGCCGGTTACACTTCCTATCCACGCCAGCCTGACTGGGCCAGGTTTCGCCAGATCGCCGACCGAGTGGGGGCCTACCTGATGGCCGATATCGCCCACGTGGCCGGGATGGTTGTCGCCGATGCCTATCCGAATCCCTTGGGACACGCCCACGTGGTGACTTTCACCACGCACAAGACGCTCTGCGGTCCGCGCGGGGCTTGCATTCTCACCACCGATTCCTGCCTGGCGCGGAAGTTCGACCGTGCCGTCTTTCCTGGTCTCCAGGGCGGGCCGCACGTGAACAAGTTTGCGGCGATGGCCGTCGCGTTCAAGCTGGCGCAGACGGAGCAGTTTCGCCGTCTCCAGCATCAGATCGTGGCCAACGCGGTGGCGCTGGCCGATGCGCTGTCCGCGCGCGACATACGCCTGCCCTGTGGCGGCACTGATACCCACCTGCTGCTCGTCGATTGCAAGACCTTCAAGGGGCGCGACAGCTTACCACTTATGGGGCACGTGACAGCGTCGGTCCTCGAGTTGGTGGGTATCGTGGTGAACAAGCAAAAGATCCCTGGAGACGAGTCGGCCTTCTATCCCGGCGGCATCCGGATGGGCACGCCCTGGGTCACGCAGCGCGGCCTGTGGGAGCCGGAGATGGAGCGGATCGCCGACATCGTCGCCCGCGCGATGAAGGCCATTGAGCCGTTCACGTACGCGGGACGGCGCGGGCCGATCTATCGCGGCAAGATCGATTTCGACGTCTTACAGGATCTGCGCACTGAGGTTGCCGAACTGGCCGAACGGGCTGGGATCGATTTCGAGCCGCCAAGCCAGGGCTGCCCCAGCCACTACCTGGTGCCGGCGCTGGATCGAGAGGAGGGGCGGTACAGATTGGTCGAGATCCGGGGCGAGTCCGCCGCTGCCTTCGTCGAGCAGGTTACGCCGGTGGACGTCTCTGACCTTGCTCCGGGGGAAGGGCGGGTGATAGTGTTGCTGGAGCGCAATGGACAGGCTATGAGCCCTGGCCTGGTACAACGTTGTGGTGCTGACTATGATCGCTACCAGTTGGTTGTGCCAGCCGAGCAGGCGCGGCGGGTCGTTGCGTGGCTACGCGATCTGTCGGATGGCTACATCCTCTTCGACGATGCCGACGTGTGGGCCAAACTGCCGGGACCGGTCGTCGTGAGCGATCTCGGTGCGACCGATCAATCGGTGCCCAGCGAGCCGTTCGAGCCGCCGGTCTCGTGCAAGCCCTATTTCGTCGGCCTTTCGGCTTCTGGCTACAGTGATCCCTGTGGCGAGTCGCTGCCCGCATTCGATTGGCAGGAGCCGGAGGAAGGGTCTCTGCAGCGCACGCCGGTCTTCGACTGGCACGTTGCGCGCGGCGCGAAGATGGCGCCCTTTGCCGGGTGGGAGATGCCGCTGTGGTACACGTCCATCGGCGACGAGCACAGGGCTGTACGAGAGGCGGCGGGTCTCTTCGATGTCTCCCACATGGGCATCCTGGAGGCGCGAGGGCCGCACGCGGCTTATTTCCTCAATCTGGTGACGACCAACGACGTCAGCCGGCTTCATCCCGGGAAGACGGAGTATTCTTATCTTTTGTCTCCTGATGGGCGAGTCATCGACGACGTGATGGTCTATACGCTGGCCCCAGATCGCTACCTGGTGGTCGTGAACGCGGCCAACGCAGAGAAGGATTGGACCTGGCTCCGGGCGGTGAACGAGCGACGGGTGTGCATTGACGACGAGCGGCCTTGGGTGCGCGCCAGCTTCCAGGCCGAATTGCGCAACCTACGCGATTCCGGCGATCCGCGAGATGAGTTGGCCGATCTGGCTCTGCAGGGGCCGCGCTCTCTCGACATCCTGCTTGCCTTGCTCGACGCAGCGCCTGCTGACATGAGCAAAGTGCGCGCGAGGCTGCTGACGTTGGGGCGCACCGAGGTCATGCAGGCCGCGATTCCCTCCGCGCAGGCTCCCAACGGCGCGTTCGATCTGATCGTTGCGCGTACCGGCTATACCGGAGAGCCGCTGGGATTCGAGATTTTTGTCCATCCCGACGCGGCGGTCGCGCTGTGGGAGCAACTCATGGAGCTTGGTGAGCCGTTGGGGTTACAGCCTGTGGGGCTGGGGGCGCGCGATAGCCTGCGCGTTGAGGCCGGGTTGCCGCTCTATGGCCACGAACTGGCAGGGCCACTGGATCTGCGCCCCGACGACGCGGGATTTGCGGCGTACGTCAAGCTGCACAAGCCCTTCTTCATCGGGCGTCGGGCCTACATTGATCACTTTCAACAGCGAAAGATGGCGGTCGTTCGTTTCCATATCGGGCGGAAGGGTGTGCGCGTTCCCAACCTGGAGGATGTGGTCGTCGATAACCACGGGCGTGTCATCGGTCAGGTGACCTCGTGTGCGATGGGTAAGGAGGGCTATCTCGTGGGCCAGGCCTACGTCGAGAAGCGCTATGCCAAGGCGGGGGATGGGATCAATATCTTCCCGCATCCTACCCGCGAGGATTGGGACAAGCCTTACGATGAGTTGGAGTTGGGCGATCGGCTGGTGCTGCACAGCGAGGCGACGGTGGTCGAGCGCTTCATGAAGCGCGGGTAGCGAGGATACCCCCTAAGTTCATAGAAGCTACGTTTTTGTCGGCAGGGTTAAGCAGGAAGTCGATCTCTGACCCGGCTTCGATCCTATCCAGATTCATCCCCTGCGGCGTTCCGCGATCTCTTTGCAGGCTGTCCCCGGTGTCGTGCACCGAGGATCCCAAAGAGCCCTCTGTGCGCTTCGCGTTGCCGTATCCCGCGTTTTGAGGTGATGTGCGTCTGTGAGGCTGTGGTCAAGCAGGCTTTTTGATGAGGCGGGTGACTGAAGGGGAATCCTTTCGTAACCGATCTGTAACTCCTATGGGGTGAGGAGTGTGGTAAGTTTGGGATGGGATAGCGCGCAGGGGGGGGCGGGCGGCTGTCGCGCAGGTCGCGCAGGTTTTGACTTCCAAGCGATCTTGGGATATATTGATAGCATCGGGATGGCCGGGTTGCGTGATTCTCAGGTCACCCTCGTTTGATTGATATGGATAGCCCATCATTCTCCTCACAACTGGAGATCAAAGAGTTCCTTCGCCCGATCCTCTTCGGCTTGGCAGAGGAAGACCTGGACACGCTGGCCGAGGCAGCCGTCGTGTGCACCTTCCCTGCTGGCGCCGTCATCTGTCGGGAGGGTGAGGTGGGGGAGGAGATATACTTTGTCGTCGATGGGCACGTTGAGATCGTCAAGCAGATGGACGAAGACACCGAGCACTATCTGCACCGTGCCGGTCCGGGCGAGTACTTTGGCGAGATCGCCATCCTGCAGGAAGGTCCCCGTGTTGCCACTGTGCGTGCTGCCGGCCCCGTTACCCTCCTGGAGATTGGACAAGAACCTTTCCTGGCCGTCCTGGGGCGAAGCCCTGCTTTGGGTATTCGCATCCTCGTTCGCATGACTGGCCGCCTGCGGGACTCTGATCAGCAGGCCATCGAAGAGCTGCGCCGGGCCAACATCGAGTTGATTCGGGCGCTCCGACAATTGGAGCAACTGGATCAGACGAAAACTGATTTCATCCGAGTGTCGGCTCACGAACTGCGCACGCCCGTTGCCGCCCTGCTGGGGTACGCTCAGATGATGCATGATAACGCCCTCATTCAGGAAAATGCTGAGCTGCGGACACTGGTGGGGGGAGTGAGGGCAGGGGCGGAGCGGCTCCATCGCTTGTTCAACAGCATCCTCGATCTTTCGCGCCTGATGACCGATGGGGTGACGGTACGCCGCAGCCCTGTGAGCCTCCCGGTCGTTTTCCAGGGCGTTGAATCCGACTTTGAGCAGGCGCTGAAGGAGCGGAACCTGAGACTAGAGGTGAAAGGGCTGAAAAAGTTGCCCTTCTATGCCGGCGACCCCGACATGCTGTTCAAGGTGATGTACCATCTGGTAAACAATGCCATCAAATATACACCAAATGGGGGGCGTATCACGGTGACTGGCCGGATGGCGGAGGTGCCCGAGATGGGCCAGTGTATCGAGGTCGCGGTGGAGGACACGGGCATCGGCATCGCACCGGGGGACATCGCCCTGATCTTTGAAAAGTTCTACCGCACCGGCGAGGTGGCGCTGCACTCCTCCGGGACGACGATCTTCAAGGGCGGAGGGCCAGGGCTGGGGCTTGCCATCGCCAAGGGGATTGTGGAAGCGCATGGTGGGCGCATCTGGGCAGAAAGCCCTGGCTACGATGAGGAGGCGTGCCCCGGCAGTCGGTTCGTGGTGCAGTTGCCGCTCGAAGCGCAGGTTGAGTCGGCGATTCAGCCTAAAGTGTAACAAGAAAACTAGCTACCTGACACTTTGGCAAAACAAGCGAGCGGAGGCATCCTGAGCTTGTCGAAGGAGTCCCCTCGAGCACCCTTCGACAAGCTCAGGGTGCTCGCTACGGCCAAAAGCGCCGCTCTATTTCGAAACTGTCAGGTGGCTAGACAAGAAGACACCTTTCCCCGTTTCAGATACAGGTTGTGGCCTGTCCCCATTGTTCGACGATCGAGCGTCTTGATGGCCTTGGAAGGAGTGGTCAGATGAAAATTCGTCGTGTATCAAGGGTTTACCTGAGTCTCGTCTTTGTTCTCCTGTTGGCTGCCTGTAGCGGCCAGCTTGCCTCCAATACCCTTCAAGTCTGGATCGACGTCCCCACCGACGGCTTGCGGGTTCCGGTAGATCGGGCTGTCCACATCGAAGGTCACGCCTCCTACAGTGGAGGGATCGCGCGCGTCGAGATTTGGGTGAATGGAGAACCCCACTTGGTCCAGGAGGATCCTCCGACCCAGGGTAACCTGGCCCATTTCGACCAGATGTGGGTGCCGCCTGGCGCTGGCGAGTACATCGTCGAGGTCAAGGCCATCGGTGCAGACGGCGCAGAGAGTGCGCCCGATGTCGTGCGCCTGGTTGTCGGCGAGGCAGTCGCCGAGGCCATGCCGACGCTCGCTCCTACGCCCGAGGGGGAGGTCGAGCCGACGTCAGCCTTCACCCCAACGCTGGAGGCCACCGAGGCGCTCACGCCGACGGCCACCTTCCCACCGCCGACGCGCACGCCGACCCCGACGTCGCCTCCCCCCGCAGCCGTCATCGAGTTCTGGGCTGACGCTGGGGAGATCGATGCCGGCAAATGCACCAAGCTGCACTGGCGCGTTGAGAACGTGCAGGCGGTGTTCCTCGACGGTGGGGGGGTGGTAGGGACAGGCTCCAGAGAGGTCTGCCCCTGTGAGACCATGACCTATGTTCTCTCTGTCACGCTGCTCGATGGCGCAAAGACGGAGCGCTCGGTCACTATCAAGGTCAAGGGCTCCTGTGTCACGCCCACGACCAAGCCTACGGTGCCGCCGCCGGATACCACTCCGCCCCCCGTACCGCCGATTGACTCTCCGACGGGTGGCACCGTGCTCGATTGTGACAAGGTGACCCTCGACTGGGATTCCGTCTCAGATCTCAGCACTATCGCCGAATATCGTGTCCAGGTGGAGCTGCAGGTCACGCCCGGTAATTGGGATCCGGTCTCTGGCAGTCCCTGGAATGGGCTGAGCGAGACTGAGTTGGAGTTGACTCTGGACTGTGGTGGGTTCTACCGCTGGCGGGTGAGGGCTGTGGACGGCGTGGGAAACGAGAGTGACTTTTCTCCCTGGGCCGAGTTTTCCATCAATCTGCCGTAGGGGGTATGGATCTTCCGCAGGCTCCAACCGCTGCGCAACGTCGGCGCCTGCGAGAGATTGGTCGAGGAGGGGCGAAATGAAAAAGCTACGATTCGTTTTGCTGGGCCTCTTGGCCCTGGCCCTGATCTGTCTTGTTCTGGGGCTCTTGGGGTACGTGGTTTATCGCAACCAGCGCGAGCGCGCGCTGGCCAATCGGCCCCTGGTGTTCATCCACGCGCCCCTCAACCGGGATCAGATCACCCTTGGGCAGGGTGTGTTGGCTCACGCCACTGCCCGTGCCCAGAACGGCGTGTCCCGCATCGAGCTCTGGGTGGACGGCACGTTCTTCGCCGCGCGGGAGAGTCCCGGAACGGGGCCTGCTGCTATCCTGCCGCTGGTTGCCGACTGGGAGCCGCAGACGCTGGGCCCGCATGTGCTCCTGGTGCGGGCCTTTTCCGCCGACGGTGTCAAGGGCCAGTCGACGGTCGCCATCGAGGTTGTCGCACCTGAGGCCCAAGCTGAAGAGAGAGCGCCCTTGGAGGCCCGTCTCGTGCGGGATGAGGAGACGTTGGAGGAGATCGCTGCGGAAGAGGGGGTCGATCTGGAGGAGCTTGAGGATCTCAACCCCGGCCTCGACGACGACCTGCAGCCCGGCGACGTGGTGGTGGTGCCTGGCGAAGAAGCGCCTCCCGGCGGCGAAGAGTCGGCAGACGACGAGCCGCCGGCGGGCGAAGGTGCACTGCCCGCTGACGAGGCCGGACCGCCCCCCGCTGACGAGGAACCGCCTACACCCCACGTTCCGGCCCCGGAATCGACGATGAGTGTGATGGAGCTGTGGGGCGTCTTCCCTTTGCCAGAGCCTGAAGAGGAAGCGGTGGGCCTACGGGTGGAGGCGTTAGCTCTGGAGACCGGCGGTGCCTACGAGTCGCTTCACTGCTACGTCGGCGTGGGCGAGAACGACCCTCGCTGGTACCCCGACGCCGACGGCGACCAGACCACCGATGAGTCCTTCGCCTCGCTGGGCGATGGAGGCTGGGACGTCGCCGCGCATTTTTCCGATAGCACGGCACTCAACGTCGTCTGGCCTGGCGACGAGCCACTTCCCATCGACATCACCTGTGTGGGCGTGGTGGGCGGCGCGATCGACGCCGTCGACCTGGGACAAGTGCTGATCACGGCCAGGCCCGAGGCCTGGGATGGCCTCACGCGGCGGGCCGTGGCTGCCAGCGACGAGGGATCGTTCACCCTCGACTACCGCGTCAGCCGGGTGGAGGGGGAGACCAGGGGGCACCCGATCTTTCTCGATCCCTCGATGACGCCGTCCACGAACCTGCGCATGGGCTTCTGGACGCTGCATTGGGACTATGAGCCTCGGGAGGACGAGGAGCCGATCCACGGCTTTCGTGTCTATCTGAACGATACGCTCCAGTGGGTCGAGCTGCCCGATGCGCGCACCAGCACGCTGCCCTACGAGTGGCTCAGTCCGCCCTGCGGCGTGACCTATAACTTTACCGTCACCGCCTTCCGCTACGGTTACCCCGATGGTCCTGAATCGCGGCCCTCCAACGTCGTGCCTATCTCCACCGGCGAACCGGGCAGCGAAGCATGTGATCGGACGCTCATCGTGCGTTTGGAGACGCTGTCCACCGAATACTTGGAGCGGGACATGGGGCCGATGTATGGCACATTCTACGTCAACGACCAGGTGGTCGAGTTCGATGGCCGCTGTCACGGCCCCGGCATCTGTGGCGAGGTGGGGTTATACGCGGACTGGGAGTACGACATCAATGCGTTGACCGATTATCTCGCGTTTGGTGCTCCGGCGCGCTTTGTCGTGAACGTCCCGCCAGGCGAGCAGTTGGTGATAGGGTACGATATCTCCGCTGAAGGCGAGGGGCGGGCCTGCGCCGGTGAGACGTGGTACGAGGGCGAGGAGCTGGATAGGGCGCACAGTGGCGGTATCGTGTCGGAGCGGCCAAGTGGCTACTCGAGTCGGTGCCGCATGACCTACACGGTTCGGCCAGCGTTTGGCAGCCCCACCGGTGAGGCTGGCGAGCCACCACCGCTGCCGATGCTGATGGTGGAGAACCTGACGGTAAAAGAGTCCACTGGCCAGCTCCAGATCCACGTGCGTAACGTCGGCGCGGCCACTTGGCCAGGGAAGGATTTGGACGTGGTTGTGACCTGGCCAGATGGCTCGCCAGTGGGCGCTTACACTTGGCCCGGAGAGGGCCTCGTCCTTCGGCCGGGAGAGCGCGCGATCCTAGAGCATCCCGACTTGGTACCTAGTCCGCACCCGCCGCTGGGTGCCTGCGTGCTGCTCGATCCCGGCAACGAGGTGCCCGAGGAGGACGACTACTCACTCGGTTGGAGGCGTGGCCGGTACTGCCGTCCTTTACCCGACCTGACCATCACCGACGTCCAATACGACTCTGACGGCGAGCGGCTTTTGGTCACAGTGCAGAACATCGGGGAGGGCTCGGTCGAACATCGCAACCTCGGATTGCAGATCAGCCTGGCCGACGGCCGGTACTTTGCCGCGCCGGCCGAGTGGTGGGCGGATGTGAGCATCGAACCGCGTCGGGAAATCGTGATGGTGTGGGAGCACATCGGGCCGGAGCAGCGCGCGCTGATGATGGGTGGCTATACGGCCGTCATCGATCCCAACAACGACATTGCCGAGGAGAGCGGCACCAACAACGAGTACGTCGTGCGCGCCAGTACCCGACTGTGGCTATCGTGGGTCTGGATTGACGTACCCTATGACTTTAGGAACATGGTGGAGTTCTCTTTTGACGCCTACGCTGTTTCCGGCGGCGTGCGTCGGCCTGTGGCCGACTGGCACATCCGGCAGGATATCGACTGGGGCTCGTGCTTCGATCCTTATCACTGCGTGAGGCATTACGACAACGAGGAGTATGATTCCTACTGGTTCGACATCGCCGGTGACGAGGAATTGGTGGTTGAAATCGTGGTGTCGCACCCTGGTACGCTTCACGGCGCTTATAGTCAGGCGCATGTCTATAGCCCAGAGTATGACTGGGGCGCGGGCCCCGTTGGCCCCAGGAGGAGTTGTGGCTACTTGGGAGGAGGGGGCGAGCCGCACTCGTACACGTGGGTGTTTGATTACCACGAGGGACGTGCGTGGGACACCACCTTCCACATCTGCCGGGAGGATGCCGAGTAGGGGTAGCGAGCTATTTGTCAGGTAACTCGCTCTGCGTTTTCTACGTCCTTGTTCCAAGTAGCTGGATTGTTGACGACGTACCGGCGAACGGCATCAAGCTCACGTTCGTCGTGGATGACGTGCTCATAGTAGTTGCGCTGCCAAACTGGCGCACCTGGGGTATCTCGAAGTTCGTTAATGCGTTTCGTAATGGCAGATTTGAAGGAGCGAATGATTGTCGGAAGCGAGTCTGGAATTGGTTTTCCGAATGTCGGGGTCGGGGCACGG
>DAOUDX010000029.1:0-19036 GCA_034430835.1 Anaerolineae bacterium | reverse complement strand
GGCTTCCTGGCATCTGGAAGGTGTAGGGGCCGACGTTGTGGGGGGGGAATCCGGGAGGCCGACGGACCACCATCAGTTCGTGCACGTTGCGGAAGCCTAGCTTGTGGAAGAGACACTCGGCGGGGGTGTTGCCTTTGATGACGTCGAGGGTGATACAGGGGACGTTCAGACGATGAGATTCGGCGATGAGGTGCTCCGTGAGCAACTGGCCGGTGCCCCGCCGCCGTTTGACAGGCAGGATACCCAATCGCGTGACCCAGGTCAGGCCAGGGCGAACGCCCAGCATGGCCAACCCCAGGATTCGGTCATCTTCCAGCGCGACGGCCGACAAATCCAGATCGACGTCGTAATCGTGGACGTACTCGCGAAGCCGGGCGGCGTTCATGGGCATCGGGACGATATAGTCCACGCGGGTCTGGTTGTAGGCGGCGACCAACTCGTCGAAGGTAAACCGGCTGGCGGGCACGAGTCGAGGTGGTTTGCTTCTGTTCAGGGTCCCTGTTGGGGGAGAAGCCGTCGTTTCGACGATGGGTAGATTTGAGGTCATATTGACAGCCGCACCTTGGCCTAGAGTCCCAATGCTCCAAAGATCGCCCAGGAGACTCCGAATGCCAACAGCGGAAGACGCCCATGCTTCGCTGACACGCGATAGGAATGGCTCTTGCGATCGCAGTGATTTCTCTTCTACGGTTGTGCCTTTCATGAACGCAGGTAGGTGGCAAGCTCTCTGCCGAGGGTGGAGAACTTGAGCGGTTTGGAGATGTAGCCGTCGAACCCATAGGCCTCGACCATCTGCGGGGCAGTGCCGACCGGCCAAGCTGTCACGGCGACGATGGGTACGTTGGCCAGTTGAGGTAGTTGCCGCATGTGGCCCAGTAGGGTTTGCCCGTCCACATCGGGCAGGCCCAGGTCCAGGAGGATGAGATCAGGTATGTGGGTGACTGCCATCTGCAGGCCCGTCTCGCCGTCGTTGGCTGCCAGCACTTCGTAGTCGCAGGTGACCAATACCCGGCGGACAAGCTCGATGTGTTCGAGATTGTCGTCAACAATCAGAACCCTTGTCATACCTTGCTCCTTTACGGGCGATCGACGCTTCCTTCCCGTTACCGGAGGGATAGTGGTTGTCCACCATGTCGATCAGCTCCATGGCCTGGATCGGTTTGGAGAGGTAGTCATCGCAGCCTGCGGCGAGAAACCGCTCCCGGTCGCCGCGCATGGCCGAGGCGGTCAGGGCGATGACGGGGATGTCGCGCAGAGTCTCGTCTGCCTTGATGCGCCCGACGACCTCCAACCCGTCCATGCCGGGCAGGCCAATGTCCAGGAGGACGAGCGGTGGCCTCAGATCCTGCACCATCGCCAGGCCAGTGATGCCGTCCTCGGCCTCGATGAGGCTGTATCCCTTGGATTGAAGGATCTTGCGGACGATGCGGCGATTGTGGAAATTGTCCTCAATGTACAAGACGATTCTTTGTTCCATACGCTACTCCGGAAGGATGGTCTCGACGTGTGCCAGGAGGCTGCTGCGATCCAGCACTGCTTTCGACCACACAGAGTCGACTTGCACGACCAGTTGAGCGCGCAGGACCGGGTTGATGTCCTTGGCCGAGACGACGACGATGGGGATCTCTCGCGTCTCATCGCGCCTGCGCAACGTGTCCAATAACTCCTCGCCGTTGATATCCGGCAGGATCAAGTCTAGAATGATCAAGTCGGGGGGCGTTTTCTCAATGGCCTGCAGGGCCTCTGTGGCGGAGTGGGCCTCGGTGACCCTGAACTGGTGGTTGGCTTCGAAGAGGCGGCGCAGCAAGCGCGCGTCTGTGACGTAGTCGTCCACGACCAGGATACGCGGTCTTTGATCTTGGCCGAATGTTTCCAGTGAGTGTTCCTCGGACTGCGGGGATGCGGCGGAGGGTAGAGCCCCCGGCTGTGTGACCTCGTCGCCCAGCATCTCGGCGACGTGGCCGACCAGCTCGCGCGCGCTAAAGTTGCCCTTTTGCCAGATGGAGTTGGTGTAACGACGCAGGAACTCCCACTCGTCCGAGGTGAGCGTCTTGGCCGAGACGATGACGACCGGGATCTCGCGGGTGCGCTCGTCGGCCTTGAGCTCCTCCACCACGGCGAATCCGTCGGTTTCTGGCATCGAGAGATCCAGCATAACCAGATCGGGCCGACGCTGGCGCACCAAGTCAATGCCGTCCAGGCTGTTGTTGGCCTCGAAGACACGGTACCGCTTGTAGCTCTGCAGCAGGCGGCGGATCAGGCGGCTGTCGTCAGGATTGTCGTCGATGACGACGATGCTGGTGATTTGCTCGTCGAGTTGCTCCAGCGTCATCGCCAGTCCTTCGGGCGAGAGATGCGCGGCGACCGGCATGTCTGCCTTGAGGTGAAACACGTGCCGATCCTCCAGGGCGTGCTTCTCGGCGCTGAAGGTGTGGCCGGAGCAGTTGACGACGACGCGTTCGCTGGGCTGGATGTATGATCCGGCGAATAACTTGTCCAGCCCGGCAAACGCAACACTCGCCGCAGGCTCCATGGAGAAGCCCTCGATGCGGGCGACGCGACGCATGGCGCGGAAGGTATCGCCATCGCTGGCGGCAACCATCGTGCCGCCGTACCGGTCGCAGGCTTGCTTGAGGATCCCGTAGGCCAGGCCGGGCTTGCCGGTGGAGAGCACTGTGACCAGAGTGTCGGGCTGGACAGGGTCGGCCTGGGCCTTTCCCTGTCTCCACGCCCGCACCATCGGCGCGCATCCCTCGGCCTGCACGATGCCCAGCTTGGGCACGTGGTCGATCAGGCCAGCTTCGTAGAGCTCGACGAATCCCTTCAACACGCCCAGCGGGCCGATGCCACCGGAGACGGCCTGAATGTACCAATCGGGGGCTTGCCACCCCCCCTGTCTTCCCCCCCGCTCGCGGGGGGGATTGAGGGGGGGTAACTGCTCGGCGATCTCGAGCGCGATGGTCTTCATGCTTTCCTTGCCGGGGATGGCCTTGGCACCCTGGTCCTTGTAGATGCCCCGGCGAGCCGCAAAGTCGGCGGCGATCTCTTTGGCCTGGTCGTAGGTGCCGGTGATCTTGATCACCTCAGCACCGTAGAGCGCCAGCTCGCGCATTTTCTCAGCGGGCACGCTGCTGGGCAAAAAGACCCAGAATTTGATGCCGGCGCGCGTGCAGTAAGCGGCATAGGCGGCCGCGGCGTTTCCCGTGGAGGCGAGCACCATCTCCCTGATCCCTTGAGCCTTCAGGGTGCTGATCGTAAACGCTGCCTGCCGGTCCTTGAAGGAACCAGTGGGCTGCTGCCGCTCGTCTTTGATCCATATTTCGCCTCCTGTCTCGGCGTGTCCTGTTTCCCACTCCAGCCCTTCGGCACGGGTGAGAGGGGTCCATCCCTCGCCCATCGAGACGAGCTTGAAGCCCTCGGGGAAGGGGAGCAGCTCTCGATAGCGCCACAGGTCGGTCGGTCGCTGTGCGACCATTTCCGGCCAATTGGCGGGAAGCGCGCCGAGGTCGTAGCGGGCGTCGAGCCAGAGGCCGCCGCATTCGCTGCACCGGCTGGTGAAGAGATCGGCTTCCATTTCATGCCCGCATTGCAGACAGCGGACGGATTTGAAAGTCGTTTTCATGGTACTTTCCAGGCGGCATTTGGAGGAGCCGGGTGTTGTATTCTGCCGTCGTCAACGGTGAGGATACCACCACGCTTTTTCATTGTCTCCTGCTCAATGGGTGGTGCAACGCACTCCCGTTGCATCAGGTTTTTCCCGTTCTCAGTTACCCTTTTCTCGACCGTGACGTTGTTTCGTTCGGAATTGCGTTGCGCCTTGCCTACGCCGATTGCTCGGCCAGCACTGCCTCATCTTCCAGGAGGAGGTCGATGACTGAAGACAGTCGCCCTGATTGCCCGGCTGACATTACTTTCGCCACCTCCTGTGCTACCACGGCTTCTGCGACTGGCATTTCTTCCGCCGTATCCTGTGCTGGCGCTGCTTCTGTGGCTGGCATTGCTTCCGCTGCGTCCTGCGCCACCACTGCTTTTTTGACCGGTGTCGCCGTTGCCTTGTCCCGTGCTACCGCTGCTTTCGTCACTGGCATCGCTCTTGCCGCGTTCTCTGCTCCATCGTGCTCGGCCGGCAGGCGGACGGTGAAGGTGGAGCCCTTGCCGAGATCGCTCTGCACCTTGATCGTGCCGCCGTGCATCTGCACCAGGTGGCGTGTGATGGCCAGCCCGAGTCCAGTGCCTTCCTGCTTTCGTGCGTTGGAGCCATCGACTTGCTGGAACCGCTCAAAGATCCTGCTCTGATTTTCTTCGGCAATGCCGATGCCGGTATCTTCGACTTCGAGACAGATCCAGCCGTCGTCCCTGAAGGCCCGCAGGGTGATGTGGCCCTCGTCGGTGAACTTGACTGCGTTGGAGGCCAGGTTGTTGAGTACCTGGTTGAGCCGTACCTGGTCGCCCCAGATGGTGGGAAGATCGTGCTCAATCTCGACGTTGAACGCGACGGGCTTCTCCTTGTTGACCAGAAGGCCTGTCACGTTGGCGCTGGCCGTATCGATCAGCGCCTCGACCGCTAACTCTTCCTTGTTCAACTCCAGGCGACCGGCCTCGATCTTGGCCAGGTCCAGCACGTCGTTGATGATGCGCAGCAAGTGCTGCCCGTTGTTGTAGATGGCCTGCACGTCTTCCAGCGTCTCGGGGTCGAGCTCGTTATCCAGCCCCATCAGCATGATCTCGGTGTAGCCGATGATCGAGTTGAGCGGCGTGCGGAGCTCGTGGCTCATGCTGGCCAGGAACTCGCTCTTGAGGCGGTCAACCTCGCGCAACCGCTTGGTGGTCTCTTGCACTTCTTCGAAGTAGCTGGCGTTCTGCAGCGCTGTGGCGATTTGCCCGGCCAGGGTGGTGAGGACATCGACATCGGACTGGGTGAAGCCGTTGGGTCGATTGTCCTGCACGTCGAGTACCCCCAACACGTCGTCGCCTGCGATCAGCGCCACAGCGACCTCGGAACGGGTCGCCGGCAGGAGCGGGTTGGGCAAAAAGTCTGGCTCGCGCGCGGTGTCGTTCACCAACACCGGGATCCGACCTCGGGCGGCGCGGGCCACCAGACTCCTTTCCGTGTTGAGGGGAATGGCGTGGCCTCGCTCGAGCAGTTTCTGCCCCACCTCGCCGGAGCCGGCGCGCAGTACTAGTCTGCGTTCACGCATGATGCGGGCGACTTCACCGGCGCTCGCTTCCATGAGCTCTTCCCGTGTGGGTTGTTCCAGCAGGTAGATGTGGGCGTGGTAGAGGTTGAACCGGTCGTGTAGCAGGTTCACCACGTTGGGCAGGAGTTTATCGGGGTCGAGGATGGCGTTGATCTGCTCGGCCAGCTCGGCGGCGGTGCGCAGTTGGGTGGTGAAGCGCTCGCGCTCCGCCTCGGCCTGCTTGCGCTCGGTGATGTCGGTGATGATATTGCCAACCATGTGGGGCTCGCCCCTTTCGTCGCGGATGAGGAAGATGTTCTGTTCGGTCGGGATCAGCCTGCCCTTGGACGAGAGAAGCGGTATCTCACCTGTCCACTGTCCTTGTTGCATCACGGTCGGTAGGATTTCCTTTCTCAGCCGCTCCCTGTCTTCTTCGATGCAGTAGTCGAAGAAGGTTTTCTGGCAAGCGTTCTCTGGACTCTCTTCATCAAGCATATCGAGGAGAGTGGGGTTGGCAAAGGCCAGTTGGCCCGTGAGTTCGCCCATACCAAACCCGTAGGCCGAGGCTTCGGCAAATCCGGTGAAGCGTGTCTCTCTCTCCAGCACCTCGTCGTTCAGTCTGGCGATCTGGAATGCCGTTGCCCCTTGCTCGGCCAGGGTGCGGTAGAGGTATAGCTTCTGCTCGTCGAAATACGCCTCTTCCTCGGAGGAAATCGAGATGCTTCCGATCCGTACGTCACCTGCTCTGATCGGAACGATGGCCATGCTCATAGTTCCCATCTCCTTGGCCATCTCGCGGGCCATTGTGTCCGCGTGCTCGTCCTCGGGGAGGTTGGGCGACACGAACGTGCCATCGGGTCTGGCAAATTCTGTGACCAGTCGGAATTGCGAAGCTGGCAAGCGTATCCCTGGCCGAATCACAGGCCTGAGCTTGCTCTCGAATGACTCGGAGCGGCGGAGGATCGAGACCTGTTCCCCTTCGCTCCAGTCATCCGTAAAGATCATGACCTGGGTCTTGGGATGGAAACCAGCCTCTCGGATCAGCACGTCCAGCACATCTTCCTCGGTCTGGGTGCCTGCCAGCGCTTGGCTCACCCGCAGACGGGTCTGCGTCTGTTCGAAGGCGCCAGCGGTCTGCAGGGCGGTGGCGATCTGTCCGGCCAGGGTGCCGTAGGTATCAACGTCGGCCTCGGAGAAACGGTCGGGTTGATCGTCTTGGATGTCGAGCACGCCGAGGACTTTATCGCCCAGGACCAGCGGGATCGAGACCTCGGAGCGGGTCTGCGGCAGGAGCGGGTTGGGCATAAAATCCGATTCCTGGCTGGTATCGTTGACTACCACGACTTGCTCGTCCCGGGCGGCGCGGGCTACCAGGCTCTTCTCCTTGTCGAGGGGGATGGCGTGGCCTTGCCTGCGCAGCACCCGCCCAATTTCACCGGAACCGGCGCGCATGACCAGCCGCCGGTTCGCTCCGTCCAGCAAGTAGACGTGGGCGTGGTAAAGGCCAAAGCGGCTCTGCAGCAACTCGACCGTCTGCTCCAACAGCCGCTCAGGGTCGAGGATAGTGCCCATCTGCCGGGCGATCTCAGCCGCCGTTCGGAGCTGATGGGTGAAGATGGTCAGCGACTCGGTTTGCTCGGTGATGCGCTCCAGCAACTCGCTGTTCTCGAGCAGGATAGTCACCTGGTCAGCCATTGATTGGAACAGAGAGACGGTGGAGGGGCCGAATCGGCCTGGAGTGCGATCCTGCACATCCAGCACGCCGATGATCTGCTCTTTCAGCTTCAGCGGCACCACCAGTTCCGACCGGGTCTCGGGGAGCAGGGGGTTGGCCATGAAGCCGGGATCCTTGCTCGTGTCGTCCACCAGTACCGACTCGCCGGTGTGGATCGCCTTGGTGACCAGGGCGGTGGCGCCGAGCGGGATCATATGATTGCGGGTCAAGAGTTGTCGCCCGGCGTAGCCAGTGGACTGTTTCAGAACCGCCGCGTCCTGTTCCTTGTCAACCGTGTACACCTGCGCGTGGTAGAGGTCGAACTGGTCGCGGATCAGGTTCACCACCAAGTCGAGCAACTCGTCGGGAGAGACGCGCTCGCTGGCGGCGTAAGTGACTCGCTGGCTGGCCTCCAGTTCGCGGGTGCGCTCGGCCAGGGCGTCCTTGCTGCGGCGGGCCAGGTCGAGGGCCTTGGCCAGACTGTCTACGGCGTAGCTCAACAGAATGCCGGCCAGACCTATGGGAAGCACGATAAAGAGGAGGTCAAATAGGTTGAGTGGCGGTTGGCCGGGAACCGATATGAGGCCGGCATTCTCTGCCCAGTACGCGCCGAATATCGACGTCAGGGTGAGTGTCGTGGCGATGATGGCGCCATACTTTCCCAGAAGCAGGCCGGTGAGGACGAGAATCACGGCGTAGATCAGCGTCGTGTCATCACCGGCTGTACCGGCGAAGGCATAGATCCACACTGTGTTCACTGCCCACAACACGGATAGGATAATCGCACCGGCTGCATACAGGTGACCACGGCGCGCCAGTTCTCGCAATCCTGCGAGCAGCACAATCACTACCGCGCAAGTCGCCGGGATGAATGCGTCCAACGTGGTGGTGGGGATCCCCTGGATCGCTGTTATTGTCGCCAGCAGTGCCACGGTGGCCAGTTCTAGACTCAGGAGGACCGTGTTGAGCAGGCGGGCGACGCGGGTTTTTTCCTCATCTCCTTCAAAGACCGGCGGAGAGAGCCAGCGGCGGATCCTGCTGCACAGGGCCATCCTTTCTCTGAGAAACGATGTGAATCCGCGTTGGTCGATTGTTTGCCTTGTGTTCATAGGACGTACTCACTTCTCACGCTATCTTGGTTGCAGTCTCGGTTGCTGTCAGGCGGTTGACCAGCGTTACGAGGGTGCCGACTGATACGGGTTTCTCCAGGAAAAAGTCCGCTCCCATCTCTGCACATGCTTCGCGGTAGTGGGAGTGGCCAGACACCATGATGACTTGCGCGCCGTTGGTGGTGATGTCGTCGATCTGCTCGTGCAGGAGGTCGGTGCCGCGATCGCTGCCCATCTGGATGTCGCAGAGCAGGATATCGAAACGGAAGTCGGCGAGCAAGGCGCGGGCCTCTTGGATCGTGGCTGCCGAATGGACCTTGTAGCCTGCCGTGCGCAGGGCCTTGCTATAGAGACGGCGCAAGTGCATGTCATCTTCCATGATGAGGATGCGGCGGGGCTCAGTCGAAGCGACGTTTGTGGTCGAGGGCGTTTTCGATACCCTTTTCCGGTCGCCTTGCGCAAGTTCGCGGATGGTCGGCAGCAAGTGGGTGCGCATAGTGGCCTTGGGGATGAAGACGTCGGCACCTGCGGCCAGGGCTGCCTGCTGAAACCCTTCGCTGTTCATCACGGTCAGCGCGATGATGTTAGTCTCCGGCATGATGTGCTTCAGGCGGGGAATCGTCGCCAGGCCCGATAGACCGGGCATGGCCAGATCGATCAGGATGGTCTGGGGCTTTAAGGCCTCGATCTGTTCCAGAGCCTCATCGCCACGGCTGGCTGTGCCCACGACGACCACGTCCTCGTGGGCTTCCAGGAACTGGGTGGTGGCGCGCAGAAAGACCGGATTGTCGTCCACGAGCATGACAGAAATAGGTTTCATCTCGACCTCCGATCACAAACGACCGGGCTAACTATCCCTCTCGCCCGTTACCATCTTCAGTATACGCGACTCAAGGCCTGTCTGTGAAGCGTAGAAACCCCGGATTTTGTGAGGGGGATTTATCCGTAGAAACTACGGAGGGGCGAACGGGAAGGGTGGGCGTGGAACGGAGGCATACGACGTGAAATGCAAATCGTAGTGCGTGATCTCCTCGTATGCTACCCACCGAGTGTCACGTTTTACGCTTCACGCTGCGCGCATCACGTTTTGAGGAGCCCGTGGTCCATCGCGTAGCGCACCAGTTCTGCCCGTCCACGCACGCCCAGCTTGCTCATGATGTTGGCGCGATGGGTTTCTACAGTGCGCACGCCGATGCTCAGAATGTCGGCTATCTGGCGGTTCGTGTGGCCTTGGGCGATGAGGCGCAATACTTCGATGTCGCGGTCCGTCAGGGGCTCGATTTCTTCGTCGCTGGGAAGGGACAGCGGTGACAGATCCTTGACCAGATAACGGGTCATGGCCGGGTGAACGTATAGGTCGCCGCGCTGGACGGCGTGGATGGCGTTGATGAGCTCTGCTTCGACGGCGCGCTTGGGGACGTAGCCAGCGGCCCCGGCTTGCAGGCTGGCCCGCAGCAGCCCCTCGTCTTCGTGGACGGTGAGGATGAGGACGTGGGCCTCGGACCCGGTCGCCTTGATCTTCCGAGTGATCTCGATGCCGCCAAGTCCCGGCATGCTGATATCCAGCAGTATCACGTCGGGGCGCAGGGTGTTGATCAGGCCTAGGGTTTCTTGACTGTTGGTCGCTTCGCCCACGACCTGCAGGTCGGGTTCGGCGTCGAGCAAAGCGCGCAAGCCAGCTCGCAACACGCCGTGATCATCGGCGATGAGGATACGGATAGGATTGTCCCGTTTATCCATCGATGATCGACCTCCCACAGGGCACCTCCACGAACACGGTCGTCCCCGTGCCAGGCGTGCTCTCGATCTCCAGGATGCCGCCGAGCATCTCGGCCCGCTCCCGCACGCCGATCAGCCCCATGCGGCTGGACTGCATCGCAGCTTCAGGGTCGAAGCCGACGCCATCGTCCTCGACGACGACCCTCACCCGATCGCCGTGCCGCTCCACCAGCACGTCCACGTGAGTGGCGCGGGCGTGCCGGGCCACATTGGTCAGGCTCTCTTGCACGATCCGATAAAAGGTTGTCTCTATCTCCGGCGGCAGCCGCTCGTTTCCGAGCCCTGTCGTCTCGATCTGCACGGTGATAGAGTGCTGCCGCTCGAACGTCTTGATGTATTGCTCCAGCGCTGCCACCAACCCCAAATGGTCGAGGGTGGCGGGTCGCAGGTTCATCGCCAGCCGGTGCAGGTTCTCCAGCATTTCGTCCGCCAAGACTTCCAGTTCGAGCGCACGCCGGGTTACGGCCTCAGGCTCGGTAGCTTCTTGTTCCAGACGGCCCAGGTGGAGGAGCATGGCCGATAGGGCTTGGCCGGTCTCGTCATGGAGTTCTCGCGCGACGTGGGCGCGTTCCGCCTCCTGCACCTCTACCAGTCGGCGGGAGAGGGTCTGTAGTTGTTCTCGGCTGACACGCACCTGATCGAATAATCGGGCGTTTTCGATGGCCGTTGCTGCTGGTGCTGCCAGGGCGCTCAATAGGCGCACGTCTTCCTCGTTGAAGGGCTCGCCCTGCTTGTTGATCGCTTCGAGGGCGCCGATGATGCGTCCCTTGCTCTGGAGGGGGACGCAGAGGACCGAGCGGCTGGTGAACGAGCTCTCTTCATCGAATCCGCTGAACCAGCGCGGGTCCTGGGATACGTCGGGCACGAGGGCTTGTTCGCCGTGTTGCGCGACCCAGCCTGCGATCCCTTGCCCCATCTCCAAACGTTTGCCTATCACAGAGTGGGTGCTTCCACCTGAGCCGGCGGCGAACCACAGGTCGCCTCTGCCCTCGTCGTGGAGGAGCAGCGAGCTTGCCTCCACGTTCAGCAGTTGCACGGTGTGGGAGGCGATGAGGGTCAGCGTTTCGTGCAGGTCGAGGGTGGAGGTGATGGCGCGGCCGATCTCGCTCAGGGCTTCCAGTCGTGTCTCCAAGTGTCGCTTCTCCAGGGCGCGCTGGACGGTGGACCGGATGGCGTCGATCTGGAAGGGCTTGGTGATATAGTCGTAGGCCCCCAGCCGCAGCGCCTCTACGGCCGTCTCCACCGAGGCGTAGGCGGTGATCATAATGACTGCCGTGTCTAGCCCCTTCTCGCGGATGTGTCTGAGAATATCTATCCCATCGGGACCGGGCAGCATAAAGTCCACAACGGCGATGTCGAACTGTCCAGCCTCGAGCTGCTCTTGAGCCTCGAGTGCATCGAAGGCCTCGGTGATTTCACACCCCAGAGGAGAGAGAGCGACGGACAGCAGCTTTTGAATGTTTGGATCGTCGTCCACTATGAGGATCTTGCATGGATTGGCCATCGTTCTATTCGCTTTCCAAAGGTTTGCTACCGGACGGTTCTGACTGGCGCGTGTCTTCTGCCAGCGCCTGTGCCACCACCCGGGCCAGTTGCTCCAGGCTGGGGGGCTTGGGCAGCCAGTCGGTCAAGCCATCTGCCAACAGAGTCTCGATCTCGGTTTCCTCCAGTGGATGGCCGCTCATCAGCACGACTTTCACGCCTGGGTACCGCTGTTTGAGCGCCCGGAACAGTGCCTTGCCTCCCATCTCGGGCATCACGACGTCGCTGAGCACGAGGTCGACCCGGCCCTCGCGCTGTTCGAAGATGGCCAGCGCCTTCTGGCCGTCGGCTGCTTCCAGCACTTGGTACCCCAGCGGCTCCAGGCTGTCCACGATCGCTCTGCGTGTGGTGACCTCGTCCTCGATCACCAGGATCGTCTGGCCCTGGCCTGCGACCAGGGTCTGTGGTCTTGGGGGCGGCGTCTCGGCCTGTTGCATCGACAGGGCCGGCAGGTAGAGAGTCAACGTCGTTCCCTCCCCAACCGTCGTGCTCACGTCGATGTAGCCGTCGTGTTGCTTGACGATGCCGTATACCTGGGCCAGTCCCAGGCCGGTGCCCTGGCCGGGCGGCTTGGTGGTGAAAAAGGGGTCAAAGATGTGTTCCATCACGTCGGGAGGGATGCCGGTGCCGGTATCGGCCACCGTCACGCGCACCCAGTCGCCGATTTCCATTTCGGGCAGCGGGGCGCTGGAGCGATCTTGGACGTGTATCCGATCCAGGCCGATGCGCAGTTGGCCTCCTTCTGGCATGGCGTCCCGCGCGTTGGTGGCCAGGTTCACGATAGCCTGCTGTATGCGCGTCGGGTCGGCTCTTACCACATACTCGTCTTTGTCGTAGGTCAGGTCGATTTTGATGTTCTCCGGGAGTGTGCGTCGCAACAGATCGCTCTGCTCCTTGAGGAAGATGAGCATATCTATGGGACCCCGTTCGAGCACAGCGCGCCGGCTAAAGTCGAGGACCTGCTGGATCAGGCTGCTGGCCCGCCCGGCCTGCTGTTTAACGGTCTCCAGACGTGCGTACGTTTTTTCGGGCAGGCCGGGGGTGTGCAGCATCATCCCGGCGTAAAGACTAATCACCGCCATGATGTTGTTAAAGTCGTGGGCGATGCCGGCAGCCAATTGCCCCACGGCGACCAGCCGTTCCTGTTGCTGGATACGTCGCTCCGTCTCGCGCTGTTGGGTCACGTCGCGGATGACGAGCACCCAGCCTTTGGGCACAGGGCCGTTTTCGATGGGGCGGGCGATGATCTGGAAGCTACGGTTGCCCAGCGCCACCTCGTGCCACAATCCCTTTGGAGGCGAGGTGAGGATCTCCGCCAGCGGACACCCACCCAGGTGAGTGAGGACGTCTCCCACCTGCGCACCCGCGAGAGTGTTCAGGTCTCGCTGCCCCATCGGGTTCGCCAGGACGGTTCGATGCTCGGTGTCCATCAAGATCACACCTTCGGGCACCGTGTCCATGATCTGTTGCACTCGTTGGGCCTGCTCCCGGATCTGTGCCAGCAGCCGTTCCCGCTCTTCCTCCGCTTGCCTGCGCTCGGTGATGTCCTGAAATGTAGTTTGCCGGTAGTTTTCACCACCCAACGTAACGGAGGAAGAAGACGCTTGCAGAGTCCTGATTTGCCCGTCTTTGCGCACGATCTCGTACTCAAATTCGGCCGGCATCGGTTCGCCTCGGTCAACCTTAGCCACCCGCTCCGCGATCATCTCTCGTGACGACGGAGCAACGTGGTCCAACAACGGAACCCTGGAAAACTCCTCAAGGTTGTCATAGCCAAAGATCTGTAGCAAAGCCGGGTTGGCAAGGATGACCTGATTTCCACGTGAGACGCCCACGCCCATTGCCGAGCCTTCCACCAGTACGCGGTAGCGCTCTTCGCTTTCACGCAGCGCCTCCTCCGCTTGCTTGCGCTCGGTGATGTCCTGCACCGTACCGAATAATTCGACAACCCGACCGTGTTCGTCTTCGATAGGATGCACCTTTGCTGTGAAGTAAACCCGTCTTCCGCCGGGTAGTTCTGCTTCCAGGTCGTATTCGAAATCCTTCTTCTCTGCGATGGCGCGGCGGGCGTATTCGCGCAATAGTCGTGCCTGCTCGGGGGAGTAGTAGGCTGCTTCCTCCTCGGCGGTGGGCGGGCCCAGGGCTGGATCGCGCTCGTACAGCCTGTACGTTTGGTCGGACCAGGTGATCTTTTGGCTTTCAATGTCGAATTCCCAGTTTCCGACCCGTCCCAGCGCTTGAGCATCTCTTAGTTTTCTCTCGCTCTCCCGCAGCGTCTCCTCTGCCCGCTTGCGCTCGGTGATGTCACGGATCGCCGCGATGTGCACCGACTGCCCCTGTCTGTCGAAAAATCGGCCTGTTATCTCTACCGGAAAGACAGTCCCGTCCTTGTTGCGATGGAAACGTACTGGGATAGTCACGACCTGATTGGTGATCGGCGTCGTCTGGGTTACTTTCTGGGTATCTTCCGGCTCTGCCGACAGGTCAGTGTTTCGTTTGGTCAGCAACTCTTCGTGACTATACCCGTAGAGGGCCGATGCCGCCGCATTGGCCTCGAGGATGCGGCTGCTTTCGTTGTCGATCAGGAAAAGCGCGTCTGACTCCAATTCAAACAGTTGGCGATACTTTTCCTCGCTCTCCCGCAGCGTCTCCTCTGCCCGCTTGCGCTCGGTGATATCGCGAGTGACCTCGATCGCTCCCACGATCTGGCCGCTGGTATCTCGAACCGGGCAGCCTCGTATGAACCAAGCTTTTCCGTCTGGCGTCGTCTTCTCTATCTCCTGCTGCTTTCCTGTTTCCATGGCCAGCGCGACCGGGCAATCCTCGCAGCGTTCGCCCCGCTGTGCCCAGACTTCGTAGCAGTGGCGCCCGATCAGCTCCTCACGCGTCATCTGCGCCGATTCGCACGCGGCTTGATTTGGCCACAGGATCTTGTGTTCCCTATCCTGGTAAATCACATGCTCCAATTGGCTGTCGAGGATGGTTTCTTTCTCAAGCTCGGCTTTCCTCAGCGCCTCCTCCGCCCGCTTGCGCTCAGTGATGTCTCTGGTAATACCTCGGTAGCCTTTCAGTTCGCCCGCCGCGTTGCAAAAAGGAACGCCGCTGATCTCCAGGAACCTGACGTTGCCCATAGCATCAAAACTGCGCACTTCCAAGTTTCGAAAAGCAGTTGTGGACTCTGCCAGTGCAGAAAACGCACGAACAGCCTGCTCCCTATCTTCGTGCGGCAAGAGGTCGAAGGGTGTCTTCCCGACCATCTCCTTCGGATCCAATCCCCAGAGTACTCGCAGTTGAGGGCTGCAATAGGTGTATACACCGCGAGAATCCATTTCCCAGATGAAGTCACCCGTGGTCTCAACAAGCGCCTGGAATCGCTTCTGACTGTCCCGCAGCGCCTCCTCTGCCTGCCTGCGCTCGGTGATGTCGCGCACGGTGCCGATGCGGTACAGGGGGCGTCCCTGGGTGTCCTCGATGACTGTAAAGAGGTCACTCATCCAGCGGTATTGGCCGTCTTTGCACTTGAAACGGTATTCCAGATGATAGGACCTGTCACCGCCTGCCATAGACTCCTCAAGCACACGCGTAACGTGATCCAGGTCATCGGGATGAATCCTATCCACGACCCATGCAGTGGGCATCGAGAGCACTTCTTCGGCAGTGTAGCCGGAGATGTGAAGCTGGGCCGGACTCATATAGTCGTAGGTATCCGTTTGAAGGTTTCGCCGGTAAGCCACGTCCTGCAGACTCTCCAGCACTTGACGGAAGCGTTCCTCGCTCTCCTGCAGTGCTTCCTCCGCCCGCTTGCGCTCGGTGATATCGCGGATCGCCGCGATGTGCACCGACCGCCTCTGTTTGTCGAAAAACCGGCCCGTTATCTCTACCGGGAAGACGGTCCCGTCCTTGTTGCGATGGAAACGTACTGGGATAGTCACGACCTGATTGGTGATCGGCGTCGTCTGGGTTACTTTCTGAGTATCTTCCGGTTTTGCCGACAGGTCGGTGTTCCGTCTGGTCAGCAGCTCTTCGTGGCTATACCCGTAAAGGGCTGACGCCGCCGCGTTGGCTTCGAGGATGCGGCCGCTTTCGTTGTCGATCAGGAAGAGCGCGTCTGACTCCAGTTCAAACAGTTGGCGATACTTTTCCTCGCTCTCCCGCAGTGTCTCCTCCGCCTGCTTGCGTCCAGTGATGTCGAGCCAGGTGCCTGTGATCTCTTTGGGCTCGCCATCTTCGCTCCGTACGAGCACGCCGCGGTCGAGGATCCACAGGTATCTTCCATCGGCGGCCTGCCATCGGTATTCGATTTCGATCGTTCCAGTGTCGGGTAGCTTGCTGAATGCATTGAGCACGCGCTCCTTGTCCTCCGGGTGCAGTCTGGATGCCCACAGGTGGACGTCCTCGGTGAACTGTTCTGCGGTGAACCCCGAGATCCGATGGATTTGTTCGCTAGCCCACGTCCCGCCATAGTCGCCAAAGGGTTGTGCGATGTAGAACGCCATCGGAAGTGAGCCGAGGGCGAGCGTTTGGTGAGCTTCCTTCTTGCGTAGCTCTTCTTCCACCTGCTTGCGCTCGGTGATGTCGCGGGCGATGCTCATGATGGCTGGCTTTCCGGCGTATTCGATGACCCGGCTGCTCAACTCGATGGGCATCTGCGTGCCATCACGCCGCACGTGAGCCGTCTCGAACATCACGTGGCCGCGCCGGCGCAACTCTTCGATGCGCTGCGGCACCAGCACGGCGTACTCTGGCGCGTCTATATCCGCCGGCGTCATCTGGAGCAGCTCTTCCCGGCTGTAGCCGAGTCGAGCGCAAGCAACCTGGTTGATTTCCAGGAAGTGCCCGTCCAGATCATGGGTAAAGATCGCATCACCGGCGCTATCGAACAGGGTTCTGAACTCTTCTTCGGACTCACGCAACATCTGCTCGGCCCGCTTGCGTTCGATGGCATAGCGGATTGCGCACACCAACAGGCTGCCGCTCACCTCATCTTTGACCAGATAGTCCTGCGCGCCCTTCTGCACTGCTTCGAGCGCCAGTTCCCTGTTCTCGACGTCGCTCAATACGATGATGGGCGTCTCCGGTGTCTGGCCATCCATCTTGACGAATGTGTCCAGGCCGTCGCTATCTGGCAGTGTGAGGTCGAGCAGGACCACATCGATGCCGCCCCTGGCCAAGCGCTTCAGCCCGGTGGAGAGCTTGGTGGTGCGTACCAGGTCGAACTTGGGTGCGTCCGGGCTGGCCTGCGTGGCGTCGGCCAGCATCTCCCGAATGAGGCGGGCGTCGCCGGGGTTGTCCTCAACCAGCAACACGCTGATGGTTTTCTCTTCCATCTCTTGCTCCTTCAAGAGTTCTGCGGCGTCGGCGCGTATCTCTTACTGGTCAGTTGTCTGAATGCTGCTTGGATGATGTTCTGGCTTGTGAGGGACCACCTGTCTCCTCGGCGCAATCGGGATTCGTGCCCGAGTTAGGGATTCGATTCGGGCTATTTGTCGATTCGGAACACACAGGCCGGATCGCCTGTGGCGATGCAGGCGGTCTCCTTCACCGAGTGGGAATTGCCAGTGCCCCACTCGATCATCTCCTGATACACGGCGGCTGCGATGTGACACACCGGATGGCTCACGGCCAGGCTACCGGCCTGGGCCCGGCGCGCGATCTCGGCGCAGTAGGGACAATCGTGGATCTCCAAGACGAAGGCGTCTTCCTCTTCCCGCAGGTGGTGGGGATTGCCGTACAGCTCCACCCCTTCTTCTTCCACTTTTTGCAGGATCATCTCCATCCGCTTGTTCTCCGGCAGGAGCTTGAGGGCCGCCCCGGCCAGGGTGTAGCGGGCCGGGTGCAAGCGGCGGATCTCTTGCCCGCCCTTGCGCCCGCCCTGCGTAAAGATGGCGCGGGCGCCGCGCGGGCCAAAGATCTCGTAAATGTGGGCCAGGAGCGTCGCGTATTCCTGGACGGTGATGGAGGGGGATTCGTCGGCAGGCGGCGGGGTGGTCAGATAGTCCGAGAGGCCGCTCTGGCGCAGGAGCATGGCCAGGGAATTCTCTCCCATCAGCTTCTGGACTTGCTGGAACACGATGTGCAGCAGTAGACTGGGGATGCGTCGCTCTTCCATCAGGCCTCCGGTTTCATGGTCTCACCTGCGTGCGGGCTTAACCTATTTTATGCCGATTCTTGCGACGAGGCAAGTCTGCCGCAGCGTATCCTGACCCTGACGGGCCAGAACCACAGAGGCACGGAGGACACAGGGAGGAAAGAGAGGAGGTCTCTGCCCTGGCGGAGGTCACGTATGGCAGGGCTCGCCTCAGTCTGGCTAGCCCGCTATGTAGTATTGGTTGACGAGCGCGAGCACGATCTCGTCCGAGGCCTGCTGAAGGTCTGCGAGGCTCGCCTCTGCCTCGCCGTACCGCGGCGCAGAGCCGCAGATGACGAGCACGGTGGCCTCGCCCTCGATCTCGACGCTGGCGAGCCGCCTCACCTCACCAGCGCCAGGAGACCCTCCCGGAAGGGCGTGAGCCTCGTCCACGAGCGCGTGCAGGGTGGCGCCGCCGACCACTCTGTCGAAGCCCCGCGCGCGCAGGTGTTCCAGGATCAGCGCCCTCGCCCCGGCCGTCCCCAGGCGTCCATCGACCAGCCCTTCGAGGATCGTGGCGGCGTCCAACGCCGTGGTTTGCCCTGGCGCGAGCGTGGTCCGATAAAGCCCCCACTCCTGCAGCACGGCTTCCACGTCCAGTTGCCCGCCGATCCAGCCGGCCAGGTGCCGCGTCGCCGTCGGATCGCCGTCCACCAGCATTGCCTCCAGCAACTGCCGGAATGTGCGCCCGTGCACACCGTTGGCGTCGAGGTAGGCGTCATAGTCGTCGATACCCTGCCGATCCAGGGCGTGGAAGAAGAGCATGGCCGTGGGGATCTCGATCATTGCATTCGAGGTCAAGAGCTCCTCGGCCCCTCTGTGGTACACCAGATCGCCGCCCACTTTCTTGATGACCACGTTCCAGTGCCCGCCCCGGCCGGCCAGCAGCGCGTCGAGCTCTGCCCCGAGCCGGTCGCTGGCCTCGGAGCGTTCCTCGCGCAGCGGTTTCACGCGCCGCCACAGGAGGAACCCGCCTCGCCCGGTCAGCCCCAGGTGCGCGTTGGCCGGATCGGTCCAGGCGTGGAACTGGCCTGCTCCAGGCTGGAGCGGGTCGTAGAGCATGACCTCGTCGATGATGAATCCTTCCTCGGTGTTCACGTTGGTGACCGAGAACAGGCGGCCCGCCTCATCGACCCGTGTCACCACGATCACGTGCTCGTAGGTTCCGCCCGGGCCGGCGATCAGGTAGAGCAGGTCGCCCGCTTGCAGGGGAAAGGCGTGAAAGTCGAACGTGGCGATGGATAGCGGCGTGGCGTACCATAGATATCGGTGGCGGGGGAAGGTGGCTTCCAGCATCCGCACGTCGCTGGGCTCGCTCGGATCGAGCAGCCAGAAATCGTGCAGGATCACCGACCGATCGACGAGGCCCGCGTCCCGCAAGATCGCCAGCGCCAATGGCCCGCAGGCGTTGGAAGGGTGGCCTTCGTCCTTGAGGAAATGCAGGCTGCGGGCGACGGTGATGGCCTCTGCCGGGGTGGGGGCGACGTACTTGAGCGCGCTCTCGTAGAGCCGCCTCTGCTCGTCCTCCGTCAACGCGCCGCCGGGCGTGGGGGTCGGGGTGTGGGTCGCGGTGGGAAGCGGCGTGGCC
>DAOUDX010000028.1:0-3281 GCA_034430835.1 Anaerolineae bacterium | reverse complement strand
TCCTGCGTCGATCAGCAGGGGATCGGCATCGAGGCGTTCCGCATGCTCATCCCGGCGGATTGGCAATTCGAGGGGGGTGTGCAGTGGACGATGAACAACCCCGGCATGCCCGCCGTCGTTGCCTTCCGCGCCTACAATCCCCAGGGCGTCGAGGCCTTCGAGGCGTTTCCAAATCTCCCCTTTTACTGGACCAATAACCCGATGCTGACGATGACGTTCCCGGCGGGGAGCTTTTACTATGGAAACGAGGTCAGGCCGCCGGCTCCAGCCCTCGACGTGCTGCGGGAGATCGTGGTGCCCCGCTACAGGGGCCAGGCGCCGGGCCTGCAGATCGTCGATCGGGAGCGGCTGCCCGAGCTGGCGCAGCAGTTGCGGGCCAACGATCCCTCGGCCGGAGCGGGCGTCACCAGCGCCGACGGTGCGCGGGTGCGCATCCGCTACCAACTCGGCGAGCGCGACGTCGAGGAGGACGTCTTCGGCGTCGTCGAGGTCAGCCAGGTGCCCACACCGACGTTCATGATGGGCGCGATGGAGAACGTCTTCTGGATGGCCGACTACCTCTTCTCGTTTCGGGCGCAGGCGGGCCAGCTCGACAGTCTCTCCGATATGTTCATGGCCATCGTCCGCTCCTTCCGCCTGAACCCGCAGTGGTACGCGCGCACCATGCAGACCAGCCAGTACATGATCCAGAATCAGATCCAGCAGATCCATCACATTGGGCAGTTGAGCAAGATCATCAGCCAGACCAGCAATCAGATCAGCGACATGATCATGGACTCGTACAACCAGCGGCAGCAGACGCTGGACCGGCTCTCCGACCAGTTCAGCCAGGCGATCCGGGGGGTGGATGCGTACCACGATCCCACCACCGAGCAGAACGTCGAGCTGCCGTCGGGGTACGATTACGCCTGGTCGAACGGCATCGGCGAGTACATCCTGACGACCGACCCGAGCTTTGACCCCAATATCGACTCCAATCTGAACTGGGAGCCGATGAAGCGACAGCCATAGGAGGGCGCGATGCACAACTATGATCCCAATTGGATGGAGGACACGGTTCCCAGCCCGCGCACGGCCGGGGTCGGCGCGCCGGGGGAGGGCGGATCGGGCCTGGGGGGAATCCCTGTGCGCATCTGGGTGCTGGGGGCGCTCGTGGGGGTGGTCGCGTTGGCGGTGGTGGCGCTGTGGGCCGTGTACCTCTTGCGGGGACAGGTGCCCAGCGGGGGACCGACGCCGGCGCCCATCATCTGGACGCCCACGCCCGCCCCGACCTCGCCCCCTCCATCCCCGACGCCCACGGAGACGGCGGCGCCTCCGCCGACCGCCTCGCCCGACATTGCCATCGGCGTCTACGTGCGGGTGACGGGCACTGGCGACGTGGGCCTCAGCCTGCGGGAGGGTCCCGGCCCGACGTATCCGCGCGTGGACATTGCGCTGGAGGGGGAGGTTTTCATCGTCGTGGATGGCCCCAAGCCTGCCGGCGGCTACGACTGGTGGAAGGTGCGCGATCCGGACAACGCGGAGCGGGAGTGGTGGGGGGCGGGCAACTTTCTGGAGCCGGTCGCGCATCCGTAGCGCAGAGCCCCGGCGCTACCGGGACAGCGCTAGAGGTGCGCGCTGAGCTGGGTGTCGCCAGCCTGGTATCGTTGGCTAAAGAAGGAACACGGCGACGTCCTGCCTGACTTGACAGCAGAGGCGCATCGTCTGGGGCGCAAGGAGTGGCTCAAGCGGGCACGGACACAGGAAGACCTGGAGCAGTGGGTGGAGGAGTTCCGGCGCAATCGGTATGGCGAGGCCGGTAGGAAGTGAGCGGCGGAGCCGCGGCCGTTCGGCTACGGACGGGACATCCGCAGTGGCGGCGGGTGTAGGGGGAGGGGGAAGGAACCTCCATGCGCGTCAACCTAAGAAGATTGCGAGCAAGATACTTGCGGTTTTGACCAAATCGTGGCATCTTTCCCACAAAAGACAGGGAGGAGCCACGATGATAGACACAACCCATATGGGCCAAGCATTGCAGAAAATCTTCGGCGAGACGGCGGCCGAGGTGGCGCGTGAGACCAAGTTCGTGCAGCGTGAATCCCAGATGACAGGAAGCAAGTTTCTGCAAACTTGGGTGATGGGGTTCTTGCAACATCCCAAAGCTAGCTTGACTATGTTGTGCCAGGTAGCTCAAGACCTGGGGGTGGCGATCACCAAACAAGGAATACAGAAACGGTTGACCCCAGCGACGATCCAGTTTTTTGAAAAGATGTTCGAGTGTGCCAAGACAACGTTTCAGAGCAAGATTCCAATACCGCTGGAGTTGTTGACGCAGTTTACAGCCGTCGAACTTGTGGATAGCAGCGGTATCGCACTGCCGGACAGTCTGGCGGATGAGTTTCCAGGCGCCGGGGGTACTGGGCCGAAAGCAGCGATGAAGTTGCAGACCGTATGGGAATTCTTGCGCGGCAACCTGAGCGCTGTGGTTCGGCAAGCTGGTCGCCAGCCAGACCAAAGATTCGAGGGACATCTGGAGCACATAGCGCCTGGGGTACTGTTCTTGTGCGACTTGGGGTATTTCGTACTGACCTCTCTGCGTGACATCGCAGCAGGGAAGGCGTACTTTGTGAGCCGACTGAATACCCAATGCACGCTCTACGACCCCACGACCCAAGGAAAGTTTGACTTGTTGGCCCATCTGCGCCAATCGCCAGACGACCAGGTAGAGTTGAACTTGCTGGTAGGCCTCAAAATCAAACTGGCTGGCCATGTGTTGGTCGTTCGCCTGCCCCTTGATGTGGTCGAGGAGCGACGCCGCAAGGCCAAAGCTAACGCCCATCGCAAAGGGCGTACCTTGAGCGCCGAGAAACTGGCTTGGCTGGCGTGGAATGTCTATATCACCAATCTCCCTGCCACCATGCTGACCTTGCACCAAGCGATACTCATCTACACGCTGCGTTGGCAGATTGAACTGCTCTTCAGGCTGTGGAAGAGTGAGGGGCAACTGAACCGTGTCGCCGGTCACCTGCGGGAACGAGTGTTGTGTGAAATCTACGCCAAACTGATTGGCATGGTGGTGTTCCATTACATCACCGCTCCTGTCCGTTGGGCGGAACGAGAACTGAGCCCCGTCAAGGCTCTGCAAACTTTGCGGCGACATGTGATCGATATTGCCAAGTCTGTGGGCTCCTTATCAGACCTGCAAGCTGTCCTGCGCGAACTGATCCGCCGTTGGCGACGCTTCGCGCTCAAGGACAAACGGCGCACTCGTTTGAGTACCTGCCGGCGGATCGAGTTGGCTA
>DAOUDX010000027.1:0-14469 GCA_034430835.1 Anaerolineae bacterium | reverse complement strand
TTCCTTCGCAGCCAAGCAGTCACAGCGAAAGCAGGCCGAAATCACGTGATCTGTGCAGGACTTTGCAGGGAAATTCAAATCTTCAAGCGTAAGTCGAACATCTGTGCTCACAATTTGGGAGATGCACCCATGTCGCATTTTATCCTCCAGCAAGGTGCGAGGCACTTTCAAAGCGCCTTGTACCTGACTATCCCCCCACCGCCGAGTAGCGCTTGACGCCCATACGCCACAGCACTGCGAACAGGATCAGCGCGACGGCCAGCCATCCGGATTGGATGGCGAGTCCCGTCCATATCTCGGCCGCGCTCAGTTGCCCGGTCAGCACCTCGACCGGGAAGCCGATCATGTAGCGAAACGGCAGCGCCATCGCCGCTTTTTGCAGCAGGCCAGGCAGCAGTGCTGTCGGCGCGATCTGCCCAGCCAGCAAAAAGACCAGCGAGTCCTGCAGGGCCAGCAGTCCGTCGGCGCGCGTGGCCCAAAAGGCCAGCAGCGCCAGCCCGTAGCCCCAGAAGAAGCGCAGCGCCCACGCCAGCGCCAGGGCCGGGACAAAGGCCAGGCCGCTGTGCAGGGTGAGGTGCAGTTCAGGGCGCAGGATCAGCGCTAAGATGGTCGTGGCGGGGATCATGAATGCCATGTAGACCACTTTGCCCGCTATCTCGGAGGCGAGGGCGTCGTACACGGGCGACATCGGACGCAGCAGCAGCGCGTTCATGTTCCCCGAGCGGATCACGTCTCCCACCGTCCAGTTGGTCTGTGCATAGGTCAGTTGGTTGATCAGGATCAGGATCAGATAGTAGGCCACGAGCTCACCCCGGCTCAATCCCCCGATCGTCTCCTCGCCGGCGGCGGTCGACCAGACGAAGAGGGAGACCAGCGGAGGCACCATCCACATAAAGGCCAGCAAGAAGAAGAAACTGCGATGCTGCATCCACGATAGCCACGAGTTTTTGATCAGCGCCCAGCCGCCCCGGGGGTTCATACTTCACCTCCCTGGTAGATTTGGTCGATAACTGCCTCGATGGGTGGGTCCTCGACGGATAGGTCGACCACGGACAGCGTGTTCAGCAGGTGGGCCGTGAGCGACGGCGCCTCGGAGCGGGCCACGCGCAGCGTCAGGCGGCCGTTCTCCTGCTCGATGACGTCTATGCCTGCAGGTAGCGGGGCGGATTGACAGTCCGTCCCTACCGCCACGCGGATCAGCTTGAACGGGGCCAGGCGCTGTGCCAGGCCGCTCAATTCACCGTCGTAGAGCAGTTGGCCGTGGTGGATGAGGATCACGCGTGGGCACAAGGCCGCCACGTCGGCCATGTAGTGACTGGTGAGGATCACGGTCACGCCGCTGCGCCGGTTTACCTCGGCCATGAAGCGCCGCAACCGACCCTGCATCGAGACGTCCAGCCCTAGCGTTGGCTCGTCGAGGAACATCACCTGCGGGCGGTGGAGCAGTCCAGCCACCAGTTCGCACTTCATCCGCTCGCCCAGCGAGAGGTTGCGCACCGGCTTGGTCAGCAGGTCCTCCATCTCTAGTAGCGTGACCAGCTCATCCAGGGTGCGCGCATAGTCGGCGGGCTCCACGTGATAGATCTCGGCCAGCACGCGGAACGTATCCAGCGGCGGGATGTCCCACAGCATCTGGCTCTTGTTGCCCATCACCAGAGAGATGCGCCGCAGGTACTCGGCCTTTCGCTCCCACGGCACAAACCCTAGTACACGTGTCTCCCCTGCGGTTGGGTGGAGCAGGCCCGCCAGCATTTTGAGCGTGGTCGTCTTGCCCGCGCCGTTAGGGCCGATAAAGCCCACCATCTCGCCTGGCTCGACGGCAAAGCTCACGTCGCGCACGGCCTCCACGTCGCGCGTGGTGCGCTTGACCAGGCTCTTGAGCGACGCCGCCAGCCCTGGCTCCCGCTCCGGCACGCGGTAGGTCTTGGACAGATTTTGGACCACAATCTGTGATTCGGTCATACATCCTCCTTGGTCGTTTCTGACTCGATTATACAACCTTGGTGGGCCAGTGGAGGGTTGGACAAGCCAGACGCAGTTGATCGAGAACCTGTTCGTTCACGGGTAATCCTCGTTTCCCAAAGATTCTACGATGTCGGCGATGAGGGACACAACCTCTGCCAGTTTGACTGGACTGATCCATTCGACGGTATCGGAGGGGAGGTGGGCGATGTTTGCCCCGCCTATAGAACTGATCGGGATGCAGGGCACGCTCCGCCACAGGAAGGCGCTGTGGTCGCTTTCGTACCAGGGTTCGACCCACGCGATGCCCGGATACCGTCCGTGCACACGCCGGACCTGCGCTTCCAGCGATTCTTGGGCCCCCATCACTGTGACGCTGTTTGCGCCCAGGCGTTGTCCGGCGCCATCGACGTTGATCAGGACGAGAATCTGTTCCAGTTCCCCTTCATATTGACGCAGATACACCGCGTCCCCCACGCCGCCGACCTCCTCACCGTTTACGGCGATCCACTCCAGCCCGATGGGTAGTTCCTTTTCTGCCAGTACCCTGGCCAGGGCCAGCAGCACGGCGACGCCAGAGCCGTTGTCGGATGCACCTGGCGCGCCCGACATCGTGTCAAAGTGGGCCAGAAACGTGATCCGTTCCCGCCGGTCGCCGGGTTTCCTGGCGATGACGTTGCAGAACTGGCTCGGCGATTGGCGGGCGTCGATCCGCAGGCGCGCGGCCTGGCCGCCGTGCTGTAGTAGCGCCAGTCCGTCCTTGGCGGGAACCGTCGCCGACGGGATCGGGAACTCCCAGTCGCGTATCAGCCGCTCCTGGCAGTTCACCAGCGGGTTCACCAGGGCGAGTGCGGCGGGTTCCTTTTCCTCCAGCAGACGCACGATCTTTTGGAGGTGCTCGGGGAAGTAGGCCGCGCTTCTGGCGCCGAACCCGTGCCCCTTTGTAAAGTCGCCGTACAGCACGCCGATGCGCCCTGCCAACTCCGCCGCTTCCAGCTCGGCCACGGTGCCCATCATCATAGTGGGAGCGGTGACGTCGCAAGAAGTTGAGAAGGTGTTGGCCCAGGCCGTCACGCTCTGTCCACCTATTTCCAATTGCGTGTCGATTTCTTTCCAAAGAGGGCAGGAAAATGTCTGTCTCTCTACCTCCAGGCCACAGGCGGCGGAACAATCCGCGATGTATGCGGCGGCGGCCTGGTTCTCCTGCGAGCCGAGTGGACGGGGACCGATCTCCATACACAGATGTGTGAGATGCTTCGTGAGCTTGGCGTCCAGAGTCGTTGTCATATCTGAATTTTCCTTTCATCGGCAAGATGCGCGGCAATGCCACGGGCCGCTCTTGAACGCGTCATTCAGATTATACAACCTTGGTGGGCAAGTGGAGGGTTAGGCGCTCATCATCTTTTCCAGCTGCGTGATGATGCTTGAAGCGCGTTGCTCCTGCTCGGCCAGCGACGAGAGCCACTGGTCGGCGGCGGTGAAGACATCTTCGTCGGGGTGGGGCGTATCAAGCGCCTGGCGCGGGTCCGCTCCCCGGTCGAGCTGGAGCAGCATGCGCAGGATGGCCATCATGCTGTAGCCGGCGCGGAGCAGCATGCGGATCACGCGCAGGCGGCCGATCTCGGCGGCGCTGTAGAGGCGGTAGCCGTTGCGCGGGTCGCGGGGGACGTCGATCAGGCCGTTGCGCTCCCAGTTGCGCAGTTGGTCGGCGGTGACGGCTAGGAGTTCGGCGGCCTCGCCGATGCGCAAGGACTTGGTCGTCGTGTCGGTGGCGGCCCCTTGGGCCCAGCGGTCGAGGAGTCCCGCCGCAGCATCGGCGCGGGCGCGCTCGGCCTGCACCAGGGCCAGGTGATGGTAGGCCTGTTCCAGCGCTCCGCCCAGGTCGCCCGAGGCAGACTTGCGCACCAGGGCGAGGGCCGACTTGCGGATGTTGGAGCCCGGCCAGGGGCCGTGCATCGCCAGCCGGGCCAGCCGCATCTGCTCCAGGTGGGCGTTGGTGAACAGGCGGTAGCCAGCAGAACTGCGGGGGACGGGCGGCAGGAAGCCCCACTCCTCGTAGAGGCGCACGGTGTTGACGTGGGCGCCGACGGCCTTGGCGATGTCGGACGTGCGAAGGTAGTGTGGCATCTCACTTTGCTCCAGCGACTGGAAGTGATATCATTGTAGCACAACCTTGACTCGCTGCCAACGTTGGAATCGGAACTTTTGTTTTCTCGCGAGCGTCTGATAGATAGAACGGGCAACAGTACATCGCCTGATTCTTGCCACTTATCATTGATTGTGTATGGAGGTGAACCCGTGACCAAGCGAATTCTTTTTCTCGTTACCATTGTGACCGTCCTGGCTCTGGGCTGCGGACCGCTCTCGGCGCCGATGCCCTCGCCTAACCCCACGACCACGCCAGCGCCCCCACAGCCGGTCGACACGTCCCGCGCCGGCGGCTTTGCCGACTATGCCGGTACCCGTGGATGTGATGCTCAATGTGCCGATCTATGTGCCTGACCTGGGCGCTGTGGCCAACCCCGACGTGGTGGCCTGGCTCAGCGACGCGCAGCGGGCAGCGCTGGAGGAGAACGGTTTCGTCGTCGTGCCGGCGGGGCGGGAGCAGATCTACCAGATCTACCGGGACGCCGACGAGGCCAACATCCCGGCCTTTGTCACCACCGACTCGGTGCTTCACGCTTACCACATTCTCTACGACTACTCGTTACGCCTGGCGGAAATGGAGCACTTTATCGCCGACCTGGAGGCGCTCAACGCAGGTCTGCTGGCCGCGGCCGAGGCCGACTACGACGCCTCCACCGACGGCCCCGTGCGGGAGGCTGCGTGGCAGAACCTGGCCTATTTCGCCGTTGCCACCAGGCTGCTGACCCCCGATGCTGAGGTGCCCGAGCCTATGCGCGGCGTGGTGGAGGAGGAGCTGGCGCTGATCGAGGCCCACAAAGGTTTCGACATTTCTCCCATATTCGACCGCTACCGCCTGGAAGACCTTCCTCGCAACTGCAAATATCGCTTCTGCGAGGATTACAGCCAGTACGTGCCGCGCGGCCACTATACGCGCAACGAGGATTTCGAGCGCTACTTCCGGGCGATGATATGGTATGGGCGGATGTCGTTCCACTTGGCCAATCCCTACGACCCTGATGTGGGGCCCCGGGAGACGCGGTCCGCGCTGCTCATCGTGCGCGCGCTCTACAACGTGCAGGCAGGGGATGAGCCAGCTCTTGACGTCTGGGATCGCATCTACGAGCCGACGGCTTTCTTCGTCGGCACCGCCGACGACCTGACGGTGTACGATTACGCGATCGCGGCCAACGAGGTCTACGGCGGCCTGCCCGACGTGCATGCGCTAGCCGACGAGGCCAAGCTGGATGCGTTCGTCGAGGTTGCAAAGGCGCTGCGACCTCCGGCCATCGTCGGTGGGTTCGTCACCGATACGCAGGACGCGGCGGAGATGACGATGGGCTTTCGCTTCATGGGGCAGCGCTTTATCCCCGACAGCCATATGTTCCAGCAACTGGTTTACAATCAGGTGGGAATATACCAGGGCAGCGGCGAGCCGTTCACGATGTCCCCTTCCGGTGTGGGACCGATCCGCGGGTTCCCGCGCGGGCTGGACGTGCCCGCCGTGTTGGGGAGCCAGCGCGCGCTAGAGATCCTCACTATCGAGGGGGACACCGATTACGACGGCTACGACGAGCAGTTGGCCAAGCTGCAAGGGGAGTTCGCCGCGCTGCCCGAGTCCCAGTGGACCGAGAACCTGTACTGGAACTGGCTCTACACCCTGCGCCCGCTGCTGGACGAGAAGGGGGAGGGGTATCCGTATTTCATGCGGTCGCCTGCCTGGGCCGATAAAGACCTGCACACCTGGCTGGGCTCGTGGGCGGAGCTGCGTCACGACACGATCCTGTACGCCAAGCAGTCCTACACCGTATTCGTGGAGAGCGCTCCGCCAGAGTCAATGCCGGCGCGCGGCTACGTCGAGCCGCAGCCGCAGGTCTATGGACGGCTAGCCGCCCTCACCGCGCAGATGCGGGCCGGCCTGGGCGACAGGGGCTTGCTCAACGACGAGATGGCCGGCAAACTGGCGCGGATGGAACACCTGCTGCTGTCGCTCAAGACCATCAGTGAGAAGGAGTTGCGCGGTGAGGACCTGAGCGAAGAGGAGTATGCGCTCATTCGCACTATCGGCGATACGCTCGAGGAGCTGACGACCTTCTCCGAGGAGATCGATGGGGAGATCACGTCCGAGGCCGACGAGCGCATGGCCCTGGTGGCCGACGTGCACACCGACAGCAACACGGGTCAAGTGTTGGAGGAAGGCGTGGGGGATGCGTTCCCCATCTACGTCGTCGTGATGGTGGAGGGCGAGCAGGTGGTGGCGATGGGCGGTGTCTTTTCCTACTACGAGTTTAAGCAGCCGATGAGCGACCGGCTGACTGACGAGGCGTGGCAGGCGATGTCGCCCAAGCCGGATCGCCCGGCGTGGATGGGCAGCTTCATCGCCGAGTAGGGGCATACACCAGGCGAAGTTTGGCTCTTCCAAAATGGGTTGAAAAAAGGTATCCATTTGGTAAAGTGGAGACAGCCACGAAACCACTCAATACAGGAGGGCGCAACTACAGTATTACAGCGAAAGCCAAAGAAGTGCCAGCATTGCTGACAGAACTGTGGAGGCTGTCGCAGAGGACACGAGCCGCGTTTGGGCGAGAGCGCGTCTTTCGCCGAGGCGTGGCGGCGGTGTCAGGAGAGTCACTCACGCCGGGCCGACACACAGTAACCCAGGCTCTGCGCACACTCGGCGAGACGGAGGGCGACTGGAGTGCATGGTACCGGCTGCGCAGTCGTGATTCTTCGACGAAACCGAAGGAGGTGCTCATCTGCTGAAGGGGACGCTGAACCACGTACCCGTGGAGGCGTACGTGGTGACCCTGGATGGGGTGCGCGTTCCACGCATGGGGAAGCACGTGCCAGGGAGCGATTGGTGGCCAGCGAGGAACACAGCCTACGGCGATGAGGGTCATGGGCTGGCAGTGGTTCGGATCTGTGCTATAATGCGCCGCCTATG
The DNA here is from genome assembly GCA_034430835.1 of Anaerolineae bacterium. Lineage (GTDB taxonomy): Bacteria > Chloroflexota > Anaerolineae > B4-G1 > B4-G1 > JAFGED01. The sequence goes on along the minus strand of DAOUDX010000027.1, from coordinate 7,439 downwards.
GCAGAGGCAGACACGAGCATCATCCATTGCAAACGGTGTGGCCTTCGCACCAGGCACGAATTGCAGCGTTGGCAACGCAAGCCTGCGCTGTTGTATCTGGTTACAGGGCGTATCAAGCTGATTGAGGGCTGGGTATGCACGCAGTGTGGGTACCGCGCGGCTGTGAGCGCTCGGTTCTTGCCGGAAAGTCAGGTGGAAGGGAACGATGAGGTCACGGTAGAGTGATACGGTCGGGGATTGTGGCAGGCTAGCCAAGAGACTCTGGCCGATCTGCGCCACGTCACTTTGGCCGCAATGCTGAAAGAAGCATTGCGGCCTCTTTTACGTCCGCAGGCTATCTACGAGCCTTCTCGCTCCCGGCGCACCTTGGCGACGATGCGGTCGCAGTACCAGTGAAATAGACCGATGGGGCCGTTGAAGAGCAGAAAGTACAGCCACGGGTCGAAGCCGGGGGTGATGTAGGTCTTGTGTCTCTCAATGCCGCGTACCGTGGCCTGAGCCACCTGATCGGCTGTCTGTGCCTTGACCGTCCCGGTGATGCGGCGAGTCTCAGGGGGCTTGAACTGGTTCTCGTAGTGGAGTTGTGGGGTGTCGGTGTCGGGCGGGAAGACGATGGAGACGTGGATGCCGTAGGGCTTGAGCTCCTGCCGCAGTGATTCTGAGAACCCGCGCACGGCGAATTTGGCCGGGGTGTAAGCGGTGTAGCCAAACACACCGAGGAACCCTGCAACTGAGGAAAAGTTGACGATGTACCCGCTTCTCCGCTCGATCATCATTGGCACGACTGCCTTGGTAGCGTACAGCGTCCCGAAGTAGTCGATGTCCATCGTCTTGTGGAAGATGTCGAGCGGCAGTTCCGCAAAGTAGCCGGGGTGGGCAAAACCGGCAGCGTTGATCAGGACGTCGGGTGGGGCGTCCTCAGTGAGCGCAGTGATGGCTTGCCGGGCCTGTTCCCAATCGGCCAAGTCGGCGGAGTGGGCGTTCAGCCGTTGCGCTTCGTTCTCGCGCAGCCGTTCTAGTTCAGCCAGTGTCTCATCTAGCAACTCCTGCCGGCGGGCGATGATGGAGACGTGGGTTCCGCGCCTGGTCAGCAGCCGGGCCACGGCCCGTCCGATGCCGCTGGAGCCGCCGGTGATGATGACGTGTCGATTGTGGAAGTCCATGCGCGTTGTTCCTCCTTGGTGAGCTTTTCAGCCCCACACTACAACACTGAACTCTCGTTTCGGTTGCCGGGGTTCTCACAGATCAGGGTATTCTGTCCAGCAAGTGAGGATACGTGTGATTCAGATATTCGAATGTAGGGAGTTCGCGGGGTCGGTGGTACGGCAGGCTCAACCGCGTCTCGTCGATATTGGGGAATATCCGCTTGAGTGCGGCCGAGGTGAGCGAGAAATCAACCAGTGGGTCTATGACCGACATCACGAAATAGCACGGCTGCGTGTACCATACCGATCCGACGAAGTGATGTGTATTGAGTATTTCATCCAACTGCCTGGCCAATGTCTGAACCGTGCACAAGGGAGTCGCACGCAGATTCTCCTTCACGATATCTGGATGCTCTACATTCCCTATCCTTGCGGCTACCTGCGCCCAGAACGCACTTCCCGCGTCTGATTGCACGGATCGGTGAATCATTGCCTGCAGCCAAGCTCCCTGACCTGTGTGGATCAAAGCGCGCGCAAGGAGCTTGCCGAGCGGAGAAATCCGAAGTGCCGCGGAGTCAAGCACTGGCGAGATCAGAATGACCCTGTCGATGCGGTGCGGGAGGTGTCCCAGCGCCGTCAGAGTCAGAATTCCCCCAAACGAAAAGCCCATCAGGTCCGCCCGGAAGAAGCCGAGGTAGCCCATAAAGTCGGCAATGACCTGTGTCATCCGTTCGCTGCTATAGCGCGCGTCGAGGGGCGTGGATTTGCCATGGCCAGGCAATTCGAAGAAGAAGGCTCTAAACCGCTGCCCCATGAATGCTGCCAGTCCTGCCCAGGCCTGGACCTCTGACATAGTCGCGGGTACGATGATCAACGGCGGGCCAGCACCAGTCTCTATGTAGTGCAAGTCACCGTGTGGCAGCGAGGCGATCCCCTCACGTATCTCGATATTCTCAGGCACAAGGGCGGTGTAGAGTTTTTTCATCTCGGCTTCGAGCGCGCGTCTTCCGGTGCAGGTTGATCATAGGCAAAGTGAGGGCGATGTCAAATGATGATCGGGTTCGTAGGTGGCGTGAACCACGCACACTGAACAGTTCTGACTCGGTGCGGTGCATCGTACAGCAGGCGGCTGCAGAGCGATGCGGCGAACGGTCGAATCGGGGGGAAGCAAAAGGGCCAGCAGGCGTGCTGGCCCTTCCGGTGTGCAGTGCCGGGCGTCCTAAGAGGTTGGATTCACGATCCGGCCGACGAACAGAATGGTGCCGGTCTCGACATCGCGGATGAAGAAAACGAACGGGTGATCGATCGCGACCTCAATGGGTTCCATCGGCGCTGCCTTTAGCTGCATTTCCACCGCGGTGGCCGCTGCGGCCTCGGTGCCTGCTTCGTCCACGGTGATGAATGACTTGTGGAGCACCTCTCCGATGAAGAGATCGTGTGTGCCGTCCATCACTGAAAAGTCCGCGCCCATCGAGAAAACGATCGGCATGCCCATCTCGGCGAGTGCATCGACGAGGCTGAAATCCGATTCGACCTCAAACTTGGGCATGGTCAGGGCGACCTCTCCATACGTCAAGTCGCTCAGGATGGCGTCCGCGCGGTCGGCGTCGAGCGTGTCCTCGAAAGCCTCGAACTCGCCCTCGGCGGGGAGCAGGATCACCATCGAAAGCTCGTGGCCGTCGTACGATAGCTCGATGGCCCGATATCCCTCCCCCTCAGCGTAGCCATAGGATGCGGTGTGGTGCATCATCCGCACGGTGACCTCGCTGCCGTCGAGCAGGTAGAATGAACCATCTGCGGTCTGCCTCTCCTCGAAGGGTTCGGCCCACGCAGCGTTAAAGTAGATGGCGTTGGTGAGGACGAGGCGTGTCAGGCTGTCGATGACGCCCGGCGGGATCAGGTCTTCGATCCGGCCCTCTGTCTGGTCACTGACCCAATCGTTGATCGCGACGCGCGCGCCCTCCGGGTCGCCGACAAAGTCCACGAGCTGCATCCCAGCGCCATAATTGAGAGCCAGGGTGTCGAGATATTCGGGGAGGAACTGGTAGTCTTTCTGTCCCCACGTGGTGTTGACGATGTTCAGCCGGAAGCCATGGTCGTCCTTGCCCCTCGCGCCCTCGCCCCGGCTGGCGAGTTCGAGGTCGAGCCAGTCGAAAGCAGGGTGCAGGCGATCCTGGGGCAAGGTGTAGTGCAGGGTGTCGGCCATCTGCTGCTCGGTCTCCCCACGGGCGCCGGCGTACGTCATCGCCAGCGCCAGAGAGATGCTGTAGGGGGAGTAGAAGAGATTACCGTCCTGCTCATCCTTGAGGTAGCGGTACAGGTCGAAGGCGAAGGCGCTGTTGCCACTTGTCAGCTCCGCCCGGTCTGTGGTGGGGACGTCGGGCGACGTCACCCGTGCCTTGTTCGACTGGGCGCTCAGTCCCGGCGGCCGGCCGCTGCTTGGGCAGGCGCAACCGGCCAGGGTCGATAAAGAGATCGCGATCAGCGTGATGCGCGGGAAGTTTTTCATCTCGTTTGCCTCCTTCTGGTAGTGTTTGTGGTTCAGGCTCTAGACGTGCCGGAGGCTGAAGAGGTTCCCTGGTCTGCCACAGCTAGGCTGGAACGGCTTCTATCGTTTTTCTCATGCGGATCGTCACGCCGAACGCCAGTCCCAGCGATAGCAGGTATAGTGCGCCGAAGGGGATCACAAAGCCCTTCTCCATCGTATAGACCAGCACGGTGAACGCCACGAACAGCACGCCTTGCACGCCGATCCAGATCTGCAGCGTGCGCAGGTAGTCGCCGTCGGTGCCGCGCTTGCGCGCTGTCACGAGGAGCAGGGCGAAGAAGAGCGCAAAGAACAGGAACTCGATTGGCATCATCAGCTTCGTCCACCAGTCGGGCAGGGTGACGCCGCTCCACAGGTTCACCCACGAGGGGAGGGGCCACAGGACCGCCACTCCGTCGAACCAGATCAGCAGGTCGAGCAGGATGTGCATCGAGATGCCGATACCCAGTCCTACACCCAGGTTGCCCCAGCGGTAGCGCTTGGTGGCCAGGGCGATGGCGGAGAAGACGACCACGACGGCGGCGATGGTGAAGAAACTGTGCGTGAAGGTGCGGTGCAGTCCCTGGGTGGACCGGCCGGTGAGGGTGGCGATGGCTACGGCCAGGTTGTCGGCATCGGGCAGCGGGCTGCCGAGGACGATGCCCAGCATGAGCCATTTGCGATCCGGGATCCATTTGCGCACTGCCATACCGACAATGCTGTGAATACCTGCTTGTGCCATGGAGAGTCTCCTTTCGTTGTATAGTATCCTGCGATCTGGACGAAAAGTGTGCTTGGCCGTCTGTCGGCTTCGCGCAGCGGGCGCTCAGGAGGCCGTCAGGTGGATCACCTTGCGGTGTGTGACCTGATTCGTTCGCATGTCGCGGAAGCCAATGGCCAGGTCTCCCTCGCAGGTCATCGCTGCCCGCAGCGCGTACACACACCCGTGTACCCCGTCCTCGTCCAGCGCGCGCTGTTCCTCGACGACGATCCCAGCGGGCACCTCTATGAAAGGCATCAGCATGAGGTAGGGTGGGACCACTGCCTGTCGCAGGGACTCCAGCTTCACCGTGGCGCCCACAGGGATGTCTAGCTCGTTGATCTTTTCGGCACGGTAGAATTTCAACGCGCCACCTCCTGCAGCCGGCTCACTGCTTGCCGCCAAACAGGCCGGTGATCCAGCCCCATATCTTTTTCCAGAGCCTCTTGAACCATCCCTCCTCGTCGGGCTGGCCGTCCGCCGGCACGACGCTGTGCACCACGAAGCCATACTTGAAGCACGAGCGCACCAGGTCGTAGTGGAAATAGGCATAGCCGTCGTGCCCCCAGGTGGGGCCCCAGCTATTCTTGACGATAAAGTACTGGGACGGACGGTCGTAGCCCGCGACGAGCATGGCATGCCCGCCCCGGCCGATGGGGTTGCCGCTCGGATCGAGCACTGGGTCGAGAATGCCGTCGTTGTCCCTGTCATCCCACGAGACCCACGTGCCGATGACGACGTCGTAGCCCTGATGCAGCAGTGTCTCCAGATAGCGGGTGTTCTTGATGCTTTCCCCTTCCAGGCCCTCGTCTGTAATGATCTTGTAGGCACCGATGCCATAGGCCTGGTTGTTCACGGCTGCAGCGGGCGGGCCATAGGTCCCCTGGGCGACCATCTGGTTGATGGTGGGCTGAAGCGGGATGTAGGGCCAGTCTCCCTCCAGGCAAACGCGGCCATTGCTGCGGGCCAGGAATGGCGCCGCGTCTGTAGTTCTGAGCCCGGCGTCCTGGTCGTGAGGCTGGTTCAGGAACGTGTTGAACTTGTAGTGCGCATACTGTTCCGATAGATCGTCAGGGATGTGGGCGTGCGCCTCGATAATCGCCATCGAGGCGTGCGCGACGCAGGTACCGCGCCCTCCCTGATCCTTGATCGGCGATTGGTTCGGGCGGTGATCTACGTTCAACGGCAACTCTGATGGTGCGGCCTCGATCGCCGCCTCTTCCAGAGCCACCATATCCCGCCCGTAGTAGCTCTCAAAGGCGGATGCTGCCTCGTCGATCGGTCTGGCGGCCTCCTCGTCGTCGGCGGTGATCTCGGGATCGTAGTCAAAGTCCTCCGGCGAGATCAGTGTCACCTCTGACACCATGCGCGTTTCAGTCTCTTCCACAGTGACCGGCACTGCGAGCGCCGCTGCCTCAGTCACGGCCCTGCCGGGCTCGTGGAAGATGCGAAACACCGTGACGTCGCCCCGTTGTATGAAACGCTCCTGAATCTCGGTCTGAGCCAGTGTACGAGCGCGCGTTCTGAGCGCTTGCTTCTCATCATCCCTGAGCTTTCCCCACGTATCCATCGCTCTCATCTCCTTTCGGGTTGCCGCGCTACTCGTGTTGGGCAGCAGGGCAGCCGACCATTCACTGGGATCTACTCAGCGTGGGGTCGGCTGTCGGTCTTGCGTGCTGCCCTCCTTTCGAACTGTGGCTGCGGTGAAGGCTGGTATGACTGGCACTCTGATTTGCGTCATCAGTTTACCACAGATCATGATGGGGATCAACACAACGCAAAGCCAACTCAGGCAGTGGCCTGTAGCGTGATCGCGATCTGGGCTGCCGTGCGGGCGTTGTTGAGTAACAGAGCCTCATTCGCGCGGCGCGCGCGCCCGCCGGTCAACTCGACCATGCGCGCCAGCAGGAACGGCGTAAGCGCCTTGCCGCTTACGCCGGATGCCGCTGCCTCCGCCACAGCTTGCTCGATGGCGGCTTCGGCCTCCTCAGCCGGCAGCTCGTCGGCTTCGGGGACGGGGACGCAGATCAGGAGCGCCGTCGAAAGTCCCAGCGCGGCCCGCGTTTGGGCCATCTGTGTGATCTCCTCCGGCGTTTCGACCCGTGCATCGACCTCCAACCCCGACCGGCGGCTGTAGAAGGCGGGGAACTCGTCGGTGCCGTAGCCGATCACCGGCACACCGTGTGTCTCCAGATATTCCAGCGTGCGCGGCAGGTCGAGGATGGCCTTGGCCCCCGCGCACACGACGACGATAGGTATGCGAGCCAGGGCGGTGAGGTCGGCTGAGACGTCCTCGGAGTGGCCGCGATGCACGCCGCCGATGCCGCCGGTGGCAAAGACACGGATGCCCGCACGGTGGGCCAAGTGCATCGTCGCAGCGACGGTAGTGCCGCCGTTCCCACCTTCAGCGAGGACGAGGGGCAGATCGCGCAGGCTGACCTTGCGCGCTGATTTGTCGTCTGCTAGTCGCTTCAGTTCCTCGTCTGACAGCCCAACTCTTGCTTGCCCATCGAGGATGGCGATGGTGGCCGGGATCACACCCTGCTCGCGCACTGCCGCCTCCATCCGCCGGGCGATGTCGAGGTTGGCGGGAGGGGCAAAGCCGTGGGTGATGAGGGCCGATTCCAGTGCTACGACCGGCTTGTTTTCCTCACTCGCGACCATCTGACTACCTTGACAATGTCACATTTCGGCAATTTGACAAGTGGAGGCGTTCTGAGCGGAATGAGCGAAGCGGAATACAGTCGAAGAAGCCTCCGCGAGCACTCTTCGACTGCGCTAAGCTCCGCTCAAAGCACTCGCTTATCTAATGTGACATGGGTGCATCTCCCAAATTGTGAGCACAGATGTTCGACTTACGCTTGAAGATTTGAATTGGGTGTGACTAAAATTGGTTGATTTCAAGCCGTTCAACTTGCTCAAGCCAGTCTGTGTTCATCGGTGTGCCGTACAAACGTTGGTGGCGCTGAACGCGACGAAACTCGTGAAAGTCATCCCAGTCGCTGTT
>DAOUDX010000026.1:0-10685 GCA_034430835.1 Anaerolineae bacterium | reverse complement strand
GATTGAGTGGGAACAAGCCTACCATGAACTGTCCACTTTTCAACTGGAGACAGTCCACTTTTCAGCCTTAAATAGTCCACTTTTCAACTTGTCCTGACACAGGATACAGGTGGCTTGACAAACGAGGGCTTTTGCGGCATAATGCGGGCCACAAAGGCTTTGACGGAGAAGATTAGGCGGGGGAAACTGCCAGGGAGGTAAGGTCGTGGACTGGAAGCCTTGCCCAGAAGAAGCCCACCGAAGTTCGCTCACGAGCCGACCTCCGAACGGGCATCGACCCGAGTAGGGGGCTCCGCAGGTCCAGCGTTAACGGGGCAGCCGATCGCGTTCGAGAACTGAGGTGCATGAAGAAATGAGCGCCGTCGGTAGAATGAGAGGGCTTCACGTATCTGGATGGAGCCAAGCGGGGTGGTACCGCGGGAGTGTGCGCTCTCGTCCCCAGGGACGAGGGCGTTTTCGTTTGGCTGAGTCAGGGTAAGGGTAGGAGGTATGCGAATGCTTGATCAAGTGAAGCAATTGGAGGAGGAGGCTCTCGCAGCTCTTGAGGCAGTAGAGCACAGCGAGGCTCTGTCAGAGTGGAACAGACGCTATCTGAGCAAGAAAGGAACTTTGACTCAGATGTTGCACTCTGTCGGGCAATTGTCTAAGGAGGATCGCCCCGCCTTTGGCCAGGCTGCCAACAAAGTCAAGGTGGCTCTCGAGGCTGCCTACGAAGCGCGGGCCGAGGCGCTGCGCCGGTCGGAGATGACACGGGAGCTGGAATCAGGGGCAGTAGACGTTACGCTGCCCGGTCGTCCCGTTGGGCCAGGACACCTTCACATCACCACGCAGACGCTGCGCCAGATCTATGCTATCTTTGCCGAGATGGGCTTCCAGGTCTATGAGTCTCCCGATGTGGAGACAGATGAGATGAACTTTGGATTGCTGAACATGCCGCCCCACCACCCAGCCCGCGATATGTGGGATACCTTCTGGATCAGCGATCAAGTGTTGCTACGCACGCACACCTCGCCAGGGCAGATCCGCGTGATGCGCGAACGGCACCCCGATCCCATCCGCGTCATTCTGCCCGGCAAGTGCTACCGCTACGAGCAGATCACCGCCCGCTCCGAGCATCAGTTTTACCAGGTGGAGGGCCTGGCCGTGGGCCACGGCATCCGCATGACCGACCTGATCGGCACACTCACCGAGTTCGCGCGGCGGCTCTATGGCCCTGAGCGCCGCATCCGCATCCGGAGTTCCTACTTCCCGTTCACCGAGCCCAGCATCGAGGCCGACATGGACTGCATCCTGTGTCGTGGGGAGGGCTGCCGAGTGTGCAGGCACAGTGGTTGGCTGGAGATCTGTGGGGCCGGGATGGTGCACCCGGTCGTGTTGCAGAACGGCGGCTACAATCCTGAAGAATGGAGCGGCTTTGCCTTCGGGCTGGGGGTCGAGCGTCCGGCGATGCTCAAGTACGACATTGACGACATCCGCTTGTTCTACGGGAACGACCTGCGGTTCTTGAGGCAGTTCTGAAACGGTATGCTGGTCAGTATCACTACTCGAATGCATAAGGCGTGGCTTCGCCGGGCAAAATCCATCGTGCCGTGGTTGATTGCCTTGACCTTTGTTGTCGTGGAGATCCGGCGTGTCGCCGGTCAAGTCACTGTCCGCTATCCTGACTTCCCCGCGTGGGCGGAACGAGCTGCCCAGTTTGACCTGCACCGCCTGGCCGAGTGGCAATGGGTGTACGGGCTCTATCCACTGGGATATCCGCTACTGCTGCGGTTGGGCGTGGCATTGGGGATCGACGTGTTGAGCACAGCCTTCACGCTTTCCATCGCTGGTGGATTCCTGGGCCTGCTGGGAACCTTCTTCCTTATCCAGCGGATGGCAGGGAACTGGACGGTGGCTCTGTTCACCCAGGTCATTCTAGCCTGCACTGCCCACTATCTCTTCTTCGCTAGCCTGGATAGCACGGATATGCTGGCAGCGGGCGTTGAGATCTGTTCGCTCGCTGTATTGTTCGCAGCAGAACGACACCGGCGTATGGTCTTCTGGGCTGGGCTGCTCGCGGGCCTCAGTTACCTGATCCGCTACACCGCCTCGCTGACCATCATATTGTGTGCCGCGTATATACTTGGGGCAGCATGGACAAGACGGCCTCAATTGAAGCGGGAGCAGGGAGCGCTCAGATGGTGGCTGTCACCCCTCCCATACTTGCTCGGAGCAGCGGTGGGAGCAGCTCTCCAGTTGATTCCCAGCGCTATTATCAAGGGGAACCCATTCTACAACACGCAGGCGCACAATCTCTGGTTTCACGTCTCCGGAGGCGGTGACTACATTTTCGATTGGAATGCTGTGCCGATGGACATATCCTTGTGGGAGGTCGTTCGTGCCTATTCGAGGGAATTGGTCACGCACTGGCTGGAGACGGTCCGCGACTTTTGGGTGACCGAGAAGGCGGTGATTCTGGATGCACCTTTCGCGATGCTGATGCAGGCCGGGTTGCTCTTCACAGTACTGGCTCCCACTACCCTTCGACGCTCCGCCCGCGTCTTCTTGGGCCTATACGTTGTCGGAAACGTGGCACTGCTCTCGCTCATCCGGTTGGACAAGCGATTCTTGATCACCCTGATGCCCCTGCTGGTGTTCGCTATGGTTTACTTTCTGTGGTCGATCCTGCCCGCCAAGATCGCAACCCGGTGGCGGGCGATCCCCCTGCGAACACCAGTGATGATCCTGTTGACCGTCTGGAGCGTTGGCTATCCTCTGCGATTCATGAAGAGCAACCCACAGGACACGGGGACACTTGCAGTGAGCAACACACTGCACGCGGCAGGGATGCAGTCTGCAGACGAGGTATACAGCACCCATGTGCGTTATCACGATGTGGCTGACATGTGGAAGAGCCGTTTCCAGCAAGCATCGGCCATCGCCCCCAAGCTGTCTTCGTACAGTGCCCTCTTAGATCTACTCCAGCAGCGCGGCTGCCGGTTCTTGATCTACGATCGTGACACTGGCGGATTCTTGTACCCTGACTTTGAGTTCTTGCTCTGGCCCGAAAGCCGCCCGGAGGGCCTGGCCCCCTTGTACGTAGAAGAGAACCACAAGTATGCAGTCTATCGGGTGTTGGGAGACGAGACTCCGCAACCGTTGGACGCATCCTGGGCAAACGGCATCACACTAACCGGCTACGAAACATATCTCAGCGACGACGAGCCGAGATACGAACGCCGCCAGCGGCTGGGGGTATACCTGTATTGGCAAGCTACCCAGCCGATGTCCGAGATGCGCAAGGTTTTCGTGCACGTGATGGATGCAAACGGCCAATTGATCGCTCAACACGACGGCGTCCCGGCGTTGTGGACCTACCCCACCAGCGAGTGGACAGTGGGCGAGACCGTCGTAGATTTCCACCCGGTGGAGTTCGAGGCGCCCTTGCCACCCGGCATGTACACTGTGCAGGTAGGTTTATATGCGAGTGGACCGGGCCGAGACGCAGTGGTAGACTCATCCGGCGCGCCAACAGGCGACTCTGTCATCTTGGAAACACTGACAATCCCTTGACTCTAGGAGGAAGTAAGATGCACGTACCCTTATCCTGGCTCAGAGATTACGTTGACATCACCGTCCCCATTCCCGAACTGGCCAGGCGGCTGACACTGGCCGGGTTGGAGGTGGAGAGCATAGAATACATCGGCCTGCCGGGTGCCGAGCTAGAGTGGGACCCGGAAAAGATCGTCGTCGGCGAGCTGCATGCTGTACGACCACACCCAGATGCAGACCGGCTGGTGCTGGCCGAGGTCGAATACGGCGGCCTGCAGTCGGAGATCGTCGTCACCGGGGCGCCCAGCCTCTTGGAGATGCGGGGGCAGAGCGACTTGCACCTCAAGGTGGCTCTTGCGATGGAGGGTGCCCAGCTCTACGACGGCCACGCCGAAGGCAAGGTCGTCCGCAAGCTGAAGAAGACCAAGATCCGCGGCGTCGAATCACGGGCGATGGTCTGTTCGGAGAAAGAGCTGGGGCTTTCCGACGAGCACGTGGACATCATGTACCTGGCCGACGATGCGCCGGTGGGCACGTCGCTAGCCGAGTACATGGGTGACGCTGTGCTGGAGTTCGACATCAAGGGACCGTTCGGCCATCTGCAGTCGGTCTATGGCATCGCGCGCGAGGTGGCCGCCCTGCTCGGCATGGAGCTCAAGCGGGACGTGATGGAGGTGCTGGAGCAGCATCCGGCGGAGATCGCACCGATGCCGAAATTCATCGAGCTAGAGATCGCCGATCCCGATCTATGCCCGCGTTACTCGGCAGTCTACATCAAGGGTGTGACCATCGGTCCATCTCCGTTCTGGATGCAAATGCGCCTGCGCTTGGCCAGGGTGCGGCCCATCAACAACGTCGTAGACATCACCAACTATGTGATGCTGGAGATGGGGCAGCCGCTGCACGCCTTCGACTATCACGTCCTGCGCGCCAGACCCGGCGGGGACACGCCCGCCATCATCGTGCGCCGCGCCAAGCCCGGCGAGCAGATGATAACCCTCGATGGCGAGCTGCGCACCTGCGATCGGGAGGTGCTGCTGATCACCGACGGCGGCGGGCCGGTCGCCATCGGCGGCGTGATGGGCGGCCTCGATAGCGAGGTCACTGACGAGACCGAGGATATCTTGCTGGAAGCAGCGAATTTCAATTTCCTCAACATCCGCCGCACCTCGCGCAACCTGGGGCTGACGACCGAGGCGAGCGCTCGCTTCGGGCGGCGGGTCGATCCGGAGCTGACGCTGAAAGCGGCAGCGCGGGCGGCCCACCTGATGGCCGAGTTCGGTGGCGGAACCGTGGTGCCCGTCATCGGCGACGCATACCCGGGCCGCCGGCCAGAGACGATCATCGCGCTCGATCCGGCCTACGTCTCGCGCATGCTGGGCATTGAGGTGCCGGTGGAGGAAATCGCGCGCATCCTCACAGCGTTGGAGTTCGAGGCTGCGGGCGGCGAGTCGGACACGCTCGACGTCACCGTTCCCTCTCACCGCCTCGACGTCACGCGCCCGATCGACCTCGTCGAGGAAGTGGGCCGCGTCTGGGGGTACGACCGCTTCCCCGCGACACTCATCAGCGACGAGATGCCGCCGCAGCGGGCAAACGTGCGTTTGGCGGGAGCCGAGCGGGTGCGCGACCTGCTGGTCGGCTGCGGACTGGATGAGGTCATCACCTACTCACTGGTGGATGTGGAGGAGGAGGGGCAACTGTGGCTCGCAGATGCATCGGCTGCTCCCTCCGATTACCTGCGCATCATCAACCCCTTGTCGGCGGAGCGGGCCTACCTGCGCCAGACGTTGCTGCCCTCCTTGCTCAGAACCACCCGCGAGAATCTGCGTTTCATCGACCGCGTGAACATCTTCGAGATCAGCGCTGTCTATCTGCCGATGGAGGAGCGGATACTGCCCGACGAGCCGCGCCGCCTGGGCATCGTGATGACCGGCCCGCGCGAGGACGAGGCGTGGCTGGCAGGGCAGGATCGCACGCCGATGGGGTTCTACGACCTCAAAGGTGTCGTGGAGGCGCTGCTGACCGGACTGGGGCTGAGCGGGGCTTTCGAGCCGGGCAAGCATCCTGCTTTCCATCCGGGTCGCTGCGCGCAGGTGACAGTCGGGAATAATGTGGTGGGCGTGCTGGGTGAGCTGCACCCGCAGGTGCGAGCCGCCTTCGATCTGCTGGACCAACCTGTCTGCGCGCTAGAGTTCGACCTGGACGAGTTGCTGGCCGCTTGGGGCGCGCCGCGCACGATGACGCCCATCTCTGCTCACCCGCCGGTGTACGAGGACTTGGCTATCATTGTGGACGAGGGGATGCCAGAGGTGCAAGTGCGCGATATCATCGCGCAGACCGGCGCACCGCTATTGCGTTCAGTGGGCCTGTTCGATGTTTATCGGGGGAAACAGATAGGGACTGGCAAGAAGGGTCTGGCCTATCGCCTCGTCTATCAGGCAGACGACCGCACGCTGACCGACAAGGAGGTCGCCAAACTGCGGGGCAAGATCGTCAGCCGGCTGGAACGAGAAATGGGCGCGACGTTGCGAGGCTAGATGCTGCTTCGGGCTTGCTCGAAACAGGCCTAGTCACCGGCCGCTTTCTTTCCACCCAGCAACCGGGTGTAGAGACCGAAAAGGCCACGCATAGCCTTTTGCTTGAGCGTCGGCTTCTGCTGCAACTGCACACCAGCCATGTAGGTTGCTATGCCTGCCTCGCGCCCTCCCGTCTTCATCTGCTGCTCCGCCAGCGCGACCAGCGTTTCTCCCTGGCGATCTTTATCGCCTATCTCGGCAAAGATGTCGGCCGCCTGGCGCAGACACTCTTTCGCCTTATCACGCTCCCGCTTCTCGGCGTAAAGCCCTCCCAGGTTGCCCAGCGTCTGGGCCTCGCGGTTGCGATCGCCCAGTTTTGCGAACGCGGCCTTGGCTTCCTCCAAGGCTGCGATCGCCTGATCCCATTTATCCTGCGCGCGATAGATCACACCCAGGTTGTTCACCATCTCGGTGGCCTCGAGGTCGTTCTCCTCGGTGGTGAACATCCCCTTGGCCTGTTCGAACTTGGCGGCCGCCTCGTCGTACAGGCCTTCGTGGAACAGCCGGAGTCCTTCCTTTTTCAACTCTTGTGCAGTCGTCGTTTCTCCCATTGGCAAACACCTCCGATTGAAATCCGCAGCTAATAGGTGATTTCCAGTAATCCCTCAGCGATGGCACGCAACCCACCGACGGGCATTTGCGATAGCTTGACTGCGACCTCCAGGTATTTGACGTTGACCGGTCTGGCGACGAACTCTTGCATTTCTCTAGGGAGTTCGCAGAACTGGCGGAAGGCTTCTTGCTGGCGGTTCCACTCGCCCACTGGTCCTTCTTGCTCGTCGAGAAAGTGTTCCAGGGGCAAGCGCACGTGCTGCGCCATTAGCTCCAATTCCGCCAGTGGGATCGGCAGCCTCCCGAATTCGTAGGACGTAATTCTGCCGACCGAACAACCCAGCAACTCGGCCAACTCCTTACGAGAGATATCGGCTGCCAGACGGGCTTGGCGCAGCAGCGCGCCGACGATGCGGTGGCGCAAGGCCAATACCTCCTGTAACGGTGGCTCTTCGCCGGGCTCCAGGTCTTCTGGGTCGCGTTTTTTCCAGAAGTGCGACACCGGCACGTCGAGCACGTAGGAGAGCACCTCCAACTCTGGCAGAGAGATGGACTTGCGTCCCTCCTCGTATGCTGTGATAGTGCCGGTAGAGACCCCTAGTGCCACTGCGCAGTCGCGCTTGGTCTTTTCGGCTTGCTCCCGCGCGTCCCGCAGCAAAAGGCCAATAATGCGATTCCGAAGCGCCAGTTTCTCTTCAGCCATTGCTTCCTCCTCGTGACCCTCCCATCGGACCACTGCTTTGATTATAGCACAACCAAGCGGGTACTACAAAACGCAGTGCATCTCTATTTGCGCGATATTCGGTACAGGGTTAGAATAGAATGTGAAACGATCTGACTTCTTGGGGCGAGGGGAAGGAACGTATGACGTATGGCAAATGGGCAGCACCGGCTCTCATGTTCGTAGCCATCGTGGGACTGGCAAGCACCGCGTTGGTCAACGGGAATCTAGCAGCCGCTTTCACGCTGCCGACGCTGGCCCCAACCATTCCACCACTTGTGTTCCCTTCAGCGACGTTTACACCTACACCAACGCCCACCACAACCCCGTCACCTTTCCCTTCCTTCACGCCAGCACCGACGTGGACATCTACTCCTGGGCCCACCGCCACGCCCACCGAGACGCCTACCGCCACGCCCACCGAGACGCCTATCCCCACATTCACGCCGACGCCTTTCTCCCTCACCGCACCGACGTTGGTCAACGTCACAACGAGACTGTCCGACACAACACCGGTGCCGACAGCCGTGTCGCCGGTGGCGATGGCTCCCGACACCATCAACATCGTCGTCCTGGGCAGCGACCGCCGCCCGGATTGGACCGAGTGGCACACCGATGCCATTCACGTCGTCTCCATCCAGCCGCGCGTGCCGGTGGTGACGGTGCTCTCGATCCCGCGCGACCTGTACGTCTACATCCCTGGTTTCTGGATGTCCCGTATCAACTTTGCCGACGTATACGGTGAGCTTTACGGCTACCCGGGGGGCGGACCGGCGCTGGTCCAGCAGACACTGCTCTACAACTTGGGCATTCCGGTGGATCACTACGTCCGCACTGACTTTGACGGCTTTATCGGCATCATCGATGCGCTGGGTGGCATCGACATCCCGGTACACTGTCGCCTGGAGGACCACTGGCCGTACCCCGACGAGCACGGTAAGTATCCTATTAAGGTCATGGGGCCTGGGGTGCATCACATGGACGGGGAGACGGCGCTCTGGTACGCCCGCTCGCGCCTGACGACCGATGCCTTTTCCCGCGAGCGACGCCAGCAGCAGGTATTGCGGGCCATCTGGCGTAAATCGCTCAATCTCGATCTTTTACCGCGCGTCCCAGAGCTGTGGGAACAATATCGGGGCATGGTCATCACTGACGTGACGCTGGAGGATGTCGTGCAACTGGCGGGAGTGGCCTTCCAGCTCGATCAGCAGAACGTGCGTCTACGCAGCATCGGCCGGGAGCACGTCATCCCCTGGACGACGCCCAAAGGGGGTTCAGTCTATCTGCCCAACTGGGAAAAGATCGAGCCGGTGGTGAGCGAAGCGTTTGGGCCGGTGCCGGAGGGACGGTTGTGGCGGTCGCTTCAGGCGGTGGAGGTATGGAACGGGACATCCAACGGCGACTGGGATCGATTGGCGGCTGACCGGCTGCAACGCGAGGGATTTGGCGTCGTCCTCGGGGAGCCTGACAGGCGGGATTACTCGCAAACGCTGCTGATCGACTTTACGTCCACGTCGAAAGGCAGCTCAGTGCCCTATCTTCAGAGTATGTTCAGTATCCCAGATGGGAACGTCATCTCTGCGCCCAACCCCGACATGCCGGTATCCTACCGGCTCATCATCGGCGCCGACTATCGGACATGTCCCGCCCCCTGAACAAACGGTAAGGCCTGGGGGACTGTGAAGACTTTACTGCTCCGGCTGGATTGTCAGATCCAGCCGCTCCTGCCGGATCTGACAAACCGGCAAGAGAAGTTCCTTGATCCTGAGGGGAACTTGTACAGCTACACTTGCTCAAGCGACGCTTCAACACCGGGAACCGGCGCGCCGCGCTTAAACGCCTCAAGCTGAGCTTGCAGTTCAGCGCGGCGGGCGATTGCGGCCCGCTTGCCTTCTTCAATCACCTCTCGAAAGCGAACTCGTATCCGCTCCTGCATCTCTCTGCCCGAATAGGGAGCCAGCAACGTCGCAACTGCGGCCCCCACTGCCGCCCCGGCCAACACCCCGATCAGTAAGTAGAACGTCTTTCGCATCTTGACCTCCCCGATTAGTCCTTGTGGGGCATTATACACCACGTTGCGCTATCGGACAAAAATCATGCGGCGGGGCCAGCCGCAGGCAGGAAGAAAGTGGCCTGAAAGCCCTCGATCCCGCGAACAGGAGCACGGCGGCGCTGATGGCCGAGAGGATGAAAGCAAGGGCAATCACCGCATCCAGCCGGTACTTGAGTCGTGCTCTACCTGACACCTCGCACACTCCACGTCATAGTTTCGCCAGCAGGACACCAGGTTCTTAGAATTCGGTGATAGGGGCGTTAAAATGGCCTGCACTATGGCACATCGGGGTGATGTGCCCACGGTGATTGACAATAGAATGCGTTGAGGCTATACTAGGCGCAAAACATCATCAGGAGGCAAAAGTGATGGCATTCACAAGCGTGGCGGAGATCCTCAACGGCATCGGTGAGATTGATTCGGAAAAGATTCAGGGCATCAACGGCGTGATGCTCTTCGATATGACCGGCGAGGGTGGGGGCAAGTGGACACTGACGTTGGCGGATGATGGCGTGAAAGTGGAGGAGGGGGAGACTACAGCGCCTGATGTGACTTTCACCATGGAAGCCCATGATTTTGTCGCCATCGCCAATGGCGAACTGAACGCAGTCGCTGCATTTATGCAAGGCAAGGTCAAGGTCAGTGGAAACTTGGCGCTCGCGATGCGGCTCCAGAGCCTCCTGGCATAGCGTGAGTTGGCTGCCAGGCACGGTCACGTTGCTCCCACACCTATACTCAGGGAGGTGAAACGATGATGACCAGAGAGCGAACTGTTGTCATCTGGGGAGTGGCATTGCTGTTGGTACTCGGCAGTCTGGCTTGCTCCGTCGGCGGGGAAGTCTATGTAGATCAGGGAACTTCCCAGACGGAAAAAACGACAGCCGAGGTGACGGATACCCCTAAGGTTGCGGAGGTGACGAAGGCGCCATCACCGACGGACACCCTTCCACCGCCCACAGAAACGCAGCCCGCAGAGGTGGTGGCTACGAAGGAGGTTGAGGAGGCTACGGCTGCTTCACCCACACTGCCACCAGAGACAGTCGGAGAGAAGGAACCGCTGGAGGTGGCCGAGATTCCGGAGTTGGAGGTGCCCGAGATTGATCCGCAGAGTGGGGGGCTAGTGGACTGTAGCTGAAATTTGGCAAGAAATTGACTTCTGTGATAGAATCCGTCCATACCAATCACGGGAGGATGCCCATGCGAGGTCGGAAGCCACGCGGTGTGATGTTGATGCCGGAAGATGAGGTCG
>DAOUDX010000025.1:0-17458 GCA_034430835.1 Anaerolineae bacterium | reverse complement strand
CGAGGCAGCAAGAGGCCATTTTCGCAAGCAATATAGTGGATTCAGTTGCAAGTGTTGCATCCTATTGGCAAATCGTATGAAAAATCGTCGGCGGAAAGTCAACACAGATTCCTCTCCGACAGGCTGCTAGGAGAAGCGCCCGATGACCTCAACCACGCTCCCCCGCTCCTCCGCTCCCCTGCGCCTCTGCACCGTCCACTTCAAACCTGCTGACAAGCGTGTAGAGGTCCCTGCCGGCACCCTACTCAGTGACGCGGCGCAACAGGCCGGGATCGATCTACAACTGCCCTGCGGCGGCCAGGGGCGCTGCGGGCGCTGCGCCGTCATCGTCGAAGAAGGTGACATGCAGCGGCGTTCCACACAGCACCTTTCCGCCGCTGACGTGGAAGCTGGCTACGCCCTGGCTTGCCAGACGACCGTCGAAGGAGACCTTGCCGTTCAAATCCTGCCACAGGAAAAGATCGAGCGGCGGCTGAAAGAAAGCAAGCGCGCGGCCAAGGCCGAGTTGCCCTTCCCCTATGACCTGCACGACCAGCCGCTGCGCAAATACACCGTCACGCTGGAGCCGCCCTCGCTCCAGGATCAGACCGACGACTGGTCACGCTTGCGCAAAGAACTTGAACGCCGTTACAGCCTGGACGGGCTGCGGATCCAGCTATCTGCGCTGCGCAAGCTGGGCCGCACGCTGCGCGAAGGCGAGACTTCGGCGAGCTCGGTCGAGCCGTGGACGGTCACCGTCGTGGTGGAACTGGACGCCTGGGATCGCCCCAACGGCCCACCCGGTGTCATCGACATCCTACCGGGAGAACGATTGGAGAACCTGTGGGCAGTCGCCATCGACATCGGCACAACGACCAATCACGTCTGGCTGGTCGATCTCATCAGTGGCGAAGTCATGGCTCAGAAAGCCGACTACAACGGCCAGATCGCCCGCGGCGAAGACGTCATCTCGCGCATCATCTATGCCTCAAAGGGAAGCGGCCTGGAAGAGCTCCACCAACTGGTGATAGGGACGCTCAATCGACTGCTGGAAGAGGCGGCCCAGGAACGCTCCATCAGCACGGACGAGATCTACAAAGCGGTGGTAGCCGGCAACAGCACGATGATCCATCTCTTTGCCGGCATCCCACCAGAGTCGATTCGCCTGATGCCCTTCATCACCACCGTCAACGAGCTCCCCCCGCTCCGGGCGCACGCGGTCGGATTAGGGATCAACCCGGGAGGACGGGTGGACTGCCTGCCGGGGGTTGCTTCGTACATGGGTGCCGACATCACTGCCGGTGTGGTCAGCTCTGGGATGTGCAAGTCGGGGGCGCTGTCCTTGTTCGTGGACGTCGGCACCAACGGCGAGATAGCACTGGGGGACTGCACGTGGCTGATCTCGTGTGCCTGCTCTGCCGGGCCTGCCTTCGAGGGGGCGGGAGTCGTGCACGGCATGCGCGCCACTGCAGGCGCCATCGAAGAAGTGTGGATTGATCCCAAAACCTACGAAGCAGCGTATCGCGTCATCGCCGACGAGACATCGAGGGATAAAAAACCCCGTGGCTTCTGCGGCTCAGGGCTGATCTCCCTGCTGGCAGAGATGTTCGTTGCCGGTGTAGTTGACAAGAGCGGCAACATCGACCTGACTCTGCCGACCAAGCGCGTGCGGGAGGGCGATCACGGCGCGGAGTACGTGGTCGCCTGGGCGGGCGAGACGGCCATTGGCGAGGACATCGCCATCACGGCGGTGGACATCGACAACTTGATGCGAGCCAAGGCTGCTATCTACGCCGGGTTCTCCGTCCTGGCCCGCAGCGTGGGGCTGAGCATGGCCGAGGTAGATCAAGTGCTCATCGGCGGGGCCTTTGGCCAATACATCAACGTGGAGAACGCGATCCAGATCGGCTTACTGCCCGATAAGCCTCTTGACTGCTTCCAGTTTCTGGGAAACACGTCGGTGAAGGGAGCCTACCTGGCGCTTCTCTCGCGGGATATGCGCGAACGAGTCAAGAAGATCAGTGAGATGATGACTTACCTGGAACTCTCGGCAGACAACACCTTCTTCGACGAGTTCAACGCGGCAATGTTCCTACCGCACACGGACAAGAGCCTTTTCCCCTCCGTGACGACGAAGGAGGGAAAACAATGAATCTGACCGGCCTGCACCTGTTGCTCACATACCAGTGCAACTATGAGTGCGACCACTGCTTCACCTGGGGCGGCCCAGATCAGACGGGCGTGATGACGCTGGCTCAGGTGCGCGATATCTACCGGCAGGCGCATGAACTGGGGACCATCAGGCAGATCTATCTCGAAGGCGGCGAGCCATTCCTCTATTACCCGATCATGGTGAAGGCAGTACAGGAGGCAGCCCAACAAGGCTTCCAGGTCGGCATCGTGACCAACGACTACTGGGCCACCACAGTTGAGGATGCAATCGAATGGCTGAAGCCGCTGGCAGGCATCGTGCAAGACCTGTCCATCTCCACCGACCAGTTCCACTACGATGAGGTGATGAGCACCCAGGCGCGTAACGCCCTGGCCGCGGCAGAAGAGCTATCTATCCCGACCGGCACGCTCATCTGCGAGGTCCCGGAGGGAACCGCCGGGTATCCCACACAGTCGCAAGGCGAGCCGGTGGAAAGCGGCGACATCATGTTCAAGGGCCGAGCGGCGGTGAAGCTGATCGAAGGAGTCGCTCGGCGGCCCTGGCGCGAGTTCACCGAGTGCCCCTACGAAAAGCTGGACGATCCAGGTCGGGTGCACGTCGATCCCCTGGGCAATCTGCATCTCTGCCAGGGGTTGTCGATGGGCAACCTGTTCGAGCGGCCACTGATAGAGATCGTGAACACTTACAGTCCGCAGATCCACCCCATCGTAGGACCGCTGCTGGCAGGTGGCCCGGCGGCGCTGGTAGAGCAGCATGGCCTGCCACACGAGGAGGCCTACGTGGATGCCTGCCACCTGTGTTACACAGCCCGCGACATGCTGCGCGAAAGATTCCCAGAGTATCTAGGGCCGAGACAGATGTACGGAGATCTGGATTGACAACAACCATCGCCCTCGCTGGCAAAGGCGGCACCGGAAAGACGACCGTCTCGGCGCTCTTGATCCGTTACCTGATGGAAGAACGGAATGGCTCCATCCTGGCCATCGACGCCGACCCGGCCACCAACTTGCACATGGTGCTGGGGATGCAGATCGATAGCTCCGTCGGCGATATCCGCGAGGACATGCTCGACATGGTACAGTCCAGCGGCGCGCTGGCCGGTTCGCTGCCCGGCGGGATGAGCAAACAAGAGTACCTGGACTATCAGGTGCAGATGGCCGTGACCGAGGGAGAGAGAGTGGACTTGCTGGTGATGGGCCGCCCCGAGGGCCAGGGCTGCTACTGCGCCGCCAACCAGATGCTGCGCCTGATCGTGGACCGGCTGGGAAAGCAGTACGACTATGTGGTCATCGATAATGAGGCAGGGATGGAGCACCTCAGCCGCCGCACCACGCGCGACGTGGACGTGTTGCTGCTGGTGACCGATCCCACACACCGCGGCCTGGTTGCTGCACAACGAATGGCGGAGATGGTACCGGAGCTAGAGATCGGCGTGGGGCGCACTTACCTGGTAGTCAACCGCTTGCCGGGCGAGATGCCTACGCCATTGGCACAGGCTATCGAAAAGACCGGACTCACGCTGATCGGCACGGTGCCCAATGATCCGGCAATGGCAGAATTTGAGCTTAGCGGTCGCCCGTTGATAGAGCTACCAGCGGAAACGGCCGTCTACAAAGCAATCCGAGAGATAGCACAGCAAGTGCTCTAATCACCAGTCTCTAATCTCTGATAGTAAAAGGAGGCAGCAGATGTACATTATTGCAGAAAATATCCACATTATCTCGCCCAAGGTCAAGGAAGCCATCGCCGATCGGGACGCCAAGTTCTTCCAGGACTTGGCCGTGAAGATGGTCGAGGCCGGGGCGAGTGCGGTCGATCTCAACATCGGGCCACAGAAAAAGGCCGGCCACGAGATCCTGCCGTGGCTGGTCGAGACGGTCGAGAAGGTTGTGGACGTGCCGCTGGTGTTCGATACGACCAATCTGGCCGCGATCGAGGCCGCCTGCGAGACGGTATCCAAAGCGCAGCCCATCATCAACTCCACCGACGCGCGCGAAGAGCGACTGGAGCAGGTTCCCCTGGTGGCCAAAAAGTTCAACACGCGCCTGGTCGCGCTGACCATGGCCGAGGGCATGATCCCAGTCGGCGCCGACGAGCGGGTGAGCATCGCCCTGGAGAAGCTGATCCCGCGCATGCTGGAGATCGATTTTCCCATCTCCGACCTGATCATCGACCCGCTGGTGCTGACCGTCTCCGGCTGCCAGGAGTACTGCCCGGAGTGCATTGAGGCAGTGCGCACGCTCAAGTTTGCCTGGGACCCGCCCCCTTTGACCAACGGCGGCCTGTCCAACGTCTCCAACGCCGTGCCCAACGAGATGCGCCCGCTGATCAACCGCACCTACATGGTGATGCTCATGGGCGCAGGCATCGACATGGTGATCGCAGACCCGCTGGACGAGGATCTGAAGGAGTGGATCCGCGTAGTCGAAGAGCGGGACGAGAGCAGCGCGCTCAATCGTCTGCTACTCAAGCTGCACGATAGAGTGGCGGCGATGGAGGAGCTGCAGCCCGAAGACGTCGACATGCCCGATCCGGCGCAGGCCGACATCTGGAAGACGATACAGGTAGTGCTGAACAAGGTGATCTATACGGATTCGTATCTACGGGTCTAGCAAATTCGAGATTGCAAATTGCAGATTCAGGATTGCAGATTGCAGGCACACGGCAAGGGAGAAGCACAGCTAGTGACTTACGAGGAATGGGAAGCGCAGGTAGCAGGTGAGCTTCGAAACGATCCTTTGTGGAAGATGGATGCCTATCGGTCTGCACTGTACCTGTACGACCTGGCCTGGGAAGACTGCAAACAACTGATGAAGGATCTGCGGGGGCGTGCAATTGCCGAACAGCTCATCCGCAGCGCAGGCTCTATCTGTGCCAACATCGAGGAAGGCTATGGCCGAGGCTTTGGCAAGCAGTATGCCCAATTCCTACGCTACTCCCTCGGTTCCACACGTGAAACCAGGGGATGGTACTACCGTGGCCGCAAGCTGCTGACACCGGAAGTAACACAGCAGCGCTACGACCTACTCGGCAAAGTCACCGGCTTACTCGTCATCGCGCTCAACCAACAAAAACAGTCACGCTAGCGCAATCTGCAATGTGCAATGCGCAATCTGCAATCTGCTCTAAGGAGGAAGACATGACTGCACAACTTATCGACGGCGAAGCCGTAGCAGCCACGATCCACGGCGAGATCAAGGCCGAGGTGGGGCAACTCAAGGCCGAACACGGCGTCACGCCCGGCCTGGCGACGGTATTGGTGGGCGAGGACCCTGCCTCCCAAGCGTACGTCCGCTCCAAGCAGAAACAGTGTGGCGAGGTCGGCATCCGATCCTTCGGCCACGATCTGCCCGAGAGCGCCAGCCAGGAGGAGGTCGAGCGGGTGGTAGCGGACCTGAATGCCAATCCAGACGTGCACGGCATCCTGGTGCAGCTACCGCTGCCCAAGCACCTGGACGAAGAGCGCGTGCTGCGGGCGATTGGACTGGACAAGGACGTGGACGGCTTCCACCCGATCAACATCGGGCGGCTGGCGATGAAGGGACGCAAGCCGCTGTTCGTCCCCTGCACGCCCGCCGGATGCATTGAGCTGCTCGACCGATACGACATCCCCATCGAGGGCAAGGAAGCCGTGGTGCTGGGGCGCAGCAATATCGTCGGGCTGCCGGTCTCGATGCTCCTGCTGCACCGGAATGCGACACTCACCATCTGCCACTCGCGCACGCAGGACCTTCCCGGCACCTGTCGCCGAGCCGACGTCCTCATCGCTGCCGTGGGCCGGCCGGGGATGGTCAAGGGCGACTGGGTCAAGCCGGGCGCAGCCGTGATCGACGTGGGTATCAACCGCGTGTGGGTCGATAATCCTGCCGACAGGGAGTGGACGTGCACCGCGACAGGCGAGTGCTTCCTCGCCCACCGCAAGGACGAGTCGGAGAAGGGCGGCAGGCGTAAGATGGGCGTCTACTGCAAGACCCACGATAAGGTCTATCTGAAGGATCAGGCGCCGGCCGACACCGAGGGCTGTGAGATGATTGACCTGTACCGCCAGTACGAGCTGGTGGGCGACGTGGACTTTGACGAAGTCAAGGAGGTCGCGGGCTACCTGACCCCGGTCCCGGGCGGCGTGGGACCGATGACCATTATCATGCTCCTGCGCAACACCCTCACCTCGGCCAGGCGGACGGCAGGGCTGGTGGAATAATCTTGAAAATGGGCTGAAAACAGGGCAGGATCACATCCTGCCCCATCCTGCTCGACACAGGAGGGCTAAAGATGGGAGACGTTTGGGAACAACTGGCACACTATCGCAAGATGAAGACATTGCCCGATGGATCGCGGTTGCTGCTGCGTCCGCTGTCCGAGAAGGACAAGGCGGCACTGGTGGATCTGTTCGCCCGCGCATTGGAGGAAGACCTCAGATATTTTCGCGACGACGCGGCCGACCGAACGGTCGTCGAGAGTTGGGTTGACAATCTGAATCTGCAGAAAGTCTATCCCTTGGTCGCGGTCGTGGATGACGCGCGTGGGCAAACGCGCATCGTCGGGGACGCCACGCTCCACTTTCGCGAGCGCCACCACCGCCACCTGGCGTGGGTACGCATCTTCCTCGACCGGACCTATCGCCGCCGGGGCATCGGCGCGCTGATGCTGCGCAGCTTGATCGAGATCGCGCGCACCGTCGGCCTGCAGCAGTTATACATCGAGGTCGTAAGCACCCAGCACGACGTCATCAAGGCTCTTCTAGATATGGGCTTCCAACACGACGTGACGCTCCACGACTACTTTATGACGAGTGAGGGCGACACGCTGGACATGGCCGTGCTGGGGCTGAAGCTAGTGGAACAATCTGGCGGATTCTAGACATTCTAATTTCGGAGGAAAACATGTACCAACAATACCCACCCCCACAACCCGCGTACTACCCACAACAGCAATACAGCGGGTGCCTCAAGGCATTCTTGTACGTCCTGTCGTTTCTCATCCCCATAGCAGGCGTCATCATCGGCATCGTCTTCATCTCACGCCCAGATCCCGAATCCAAAGGTCTGGGCCAAGCCTGCTTGATCGTCGGTATCGTCTCTTTCGTGTTATGGTGCTGCCTGAGCATCGTATTCGGAATTAGCTCGGGCTTCCTGGCGGCTTTGCTGGAGAACATGTAGCCTCCGTCCAAGAGACGCCTGTCGATTCACATTTAGAGGAATAACCCTTTGATACAAAAGGGTCCCGTCGGAGCCGTGCTCGTCGTCGGCGGCGGCGTGGGAGGGATGCGCGCCGCCATCGACCTGGCCGAAGCCGGCCTCAAAGTTTACCTGGTGGAGAATATGCCCTGGCTGGGAGGGCGTGTGGCGCAGTTGGGCTACATGTTCCCTACTCACGACTGTGTCCTCTGTCGAGGCACGTCCGACCACGGCTACGGCTGCGTGTTCCCGGCCATCTCGCCCGCTTTTCTGGATAACAACCTGCATCCTAACATCGAAATCCTGACCAACACCGACTTGATCAACGTAGACGGCTTTGCCGGCGACTTCACTGTGATGCTGCGCCACCACCCCACCTATGTGGACGCACACAAATGCATCAACTGCGGACTGTGCGCCGCAGCTTGCCCGGTGTCGCTGCCCAGCCCGTTCCAGGCCGGACTCTCACCGCGCAAGGCGATCTACAAGATGGCCCCCCGCGCATTGCCCGACGCCTACGTGGTGGACAAGGTGCCGCGCTGCGAGACATGCCGCCGCTGCGAATCCCTCTGCCCCACCAAGGCCGTCAATCTAGACGAGGAAGAGGACGAGCGCGAGGTGCAGGTCAGCGCCATCATCCTCTCCCTGGGCTACGAACTCGCCGACGCGTCCGAGTTCGAGGAGTTCGGCTTCGGCCGCTACCCGAACGTCGTGCACTCGATGCAGTACGAACGGCTGGCCAGCCGCTCCGGCCCCACGGAGGGCATCGTGATGCGCCCCTCGGATGGCGAATTCCCAAAACGCATTGCCTGGCTCCAGTGCGTGGGCTCCCGCACAGAAAAGTACCCCTATTGCTCTTCCATCTGCTGTATGTATGCCACGAAGCAAGCGATGCTTTCAAAGCAGCGCTCCCCGCTTGGGCCAGAAAGCGTCCACTGCCAGATCTTTATGATGGACGAGCGCGCCTTCAACAAAGAGTTCAACGCCTACTACGAGCAAGCGCAGGAGAAATACAACGTAGCATACACACGTTGCCGGATTTCGATCATCCAAGAGGACGTAGAGACACACGACCTGATCCTGCGCTACCCAGACACTGACGGCAAAGTCATCGAGGACTCGTTCGACATGGTCGTCCTCTCCGTCGGCGCGCGGCCGCCCAACGGTGCCCGCGACCTGGCCGACCTGCTGGGGATCGAGCTGAACCCCTACGGCTTTTGCGCCACGGACAAGTTCGCCCCGCTGGAGACGAGCAGACCCGGCATCTACGTCTGCGGAACCTTCTCCTCGCCCAAGGAGATCGCGGAGACGATACTGGACTCGGCGGGCGCGGCGGGCGACGTGATGCGCCTGCTCTCGAACGAGCTGGGCTCCCAGCCCTACACGCGGGAGTATCCGTTCCTGTTTAGGGGCGAGGTAACCTCGCCCCTACCGCCCGAGCGAGACGTCAGCGAGGAACCACCCCGTATCGGCGTCACCATCTGCCGCTGTTACCCGAGCATCGCCGGGATCGTGGATACAGATGCGGTGGCCGATTTCGCCGCCTCTCTGCCGGGCGTGGTGCACGTCGAGACGACGGACTATGCCTGTCTGGAGGATTACCATGAGCAGTTCAAACAGACGATCGACGAGCAGAAGTTGAATCGCGTGGTGGTGGCAGCCTGCAGCCCGCGCACGCACGAGCCGCTGTTCCAACGCCTCACCCGCCAGGCCGGGCTGAACCCCTACCTGCTGTCGATGGCCAACATCCGCGAGCAGTGCGCCTGGCCCCACGTCGACGACCCCGCTAAAGCCACGCGCATGGCCAAAGAGACGGTGCGCCTGGCCGTGGCTCGCGCGCGCCTATCGGAACAGGTGCACAAACAAGCCATCGAGCCCATCCGGCGGGCGCTGGTGATCGGCGGCGGGGTTTCCGGCATGACGGCTGCGCTCACCATCGCCGACGCCGGTTTCGACGTCACACTGGTGGAGCGAGACGCGGGACTGGGCGGCAACCTGCAGCACGTCTACTATGTGGCCGAGGGGGATAATCCCCAGCGCCTGCTGCGCGACCTGACCAATCGCGTGCTGGGCCACCAGCGGATCGAGGTGCGCACCCGCTCCGAGGTCATCGCCCACGAGGGCAGCCTGGGCCAGTTCCACTCCACCGTTCGCACACCAGCCGGAGAGATGACGGTCGAGCACGCCGTGACCATCGTGGCCACCGGCGGCCAGGAGTGGCGCGGGGACGTCTATCTACTCGGTCAAGACAAGCGCGTCGTCACCTCCCTGGAGCTGGACGACCTCATCACCCATCGCCTGGAGCAACTGGCCGGGCTGAAAGAGGTCGTCTTTATCCAATGCGTGCGGCGGCCTGGAGAGGTCGAATATTGCAGTCGCATGTGCTGCACCAACACGATGAAGAACGCCATCCGCATCAAGACGCTCAACCCAGATTGTCGCGTGGTCGTCCTTTATCGCGACATCATCACCTACGGATTCCGTGAGCGGTTCTACACCGAGGCGCGGGAAAAGGGCGTCATCTTTGTCCGCTACGACAAAGACCACATGCCCCATGTGCAGGTGAATGACCAAGGAGCACTGGAGGCCACGACCTGGGAACCATCGTTGCGGGAAGAAATCACCCTGCACCCAGACCTGCTGGCGCTCAGCATGGCGCTCGAGCCCTCGGAAGGCACCGAGAGACTGGCTCAAACTCTCGATGTACCGCTTTCCAGCGAGGGCTTTTTCCTGGAAGCCCACATCAAGATGCGCCCGATGGACATGGCGCGTGAGGGCATCTTTGTCTGCGGCATGGCCCACTACCCCAAGTTTATCGAGGAATGCATCACCAACGCCCAAGCGGCGGCAGGCCGGGCGATCACGATCCTCGCCGCACCCAAGCTCTACATCGGCGGCGTCATATCTGTAGTGGATCAGAGCAAGTGCGTGGGCTGCCTGACCTGTGTACGCACCTGTCCCTTCGATATTCCCAAAGTACACTATGAAGACACGGGCGTGGGCAACCTCAAAGGCGCGGCATACATCGACCCGGCGCTGTGCACCGGCTGCGGTACCTGCTCGGCCGAGTGCCCGGCCAAGGCAATCCAGCTCGTGTCGTATCGCGACGAGCAAATCCTGAACCTGCCGCTGGGATGTTGGGCGACCGAACCGGTGAGTCAGCGAATGAGCGAATAGGCGCAACAGAATCGCGCATCAAAGAGGCATCGATGACAGATCAGAACGAAGCCAACGACGATTTCGAACCCGAGATCACGGTTTTCATGTGCATCTACTGCGCCTACATGGCCGCCGATACTGCCGGCGCGCTGCGCATCAAGTATCCGGGCAACGTCAAGCTGATCAAACTGCCCTGCACCGGGAAAACCGACCGGCGCTACCTGCTCGATGCCTTTGAGCAAGGAGCTGACGGCGTCTGCGTGGTGGGATGTCCCATCGGCAATTGCCACCACGTGAATGGAAACGAACGAGGTCAGGCGCGAGTGAACTATACCAAGAAAACACTGGATGATATCGGGCTAAACGGCGAGCGCCTGGAGATGTACTTTGTCTCGGGAGGCATGGGAAACACCTTCGCCAGCGCAATGCGCGATATGACAGAGCGTATCAAGAAGCTGGGTCCCAGCCCTTTGAAGGCCACACAATCTGAAGAGGAATAGATGCGATGCTAGTCAAACACCGAATGACTCCTAACCCACTCACCGTCATGACCGATACGAGCCTCAAGGAGGCCCTGGAATTGGTCCGCAGCAAGCCGTTCCGCCACCTGCCAGTGGTGGACGAGGAAGGCAAGCTGGTCGGCATCGTGACCGAGAAGAGCCTGGTCTACGCATCTCCCACATCCACCACCACCCTCAGCGTCTTTGAGGTAGATTACATCCTCTCACACATCACGATGAAGCAGATCATCGGCGACCCGGTCATCACCGTGGAGCCTGACCTCCCTATCGAAGAGGCGGCACGCATTATGCTCGACCACCGCATCGGCTGCCTGCCCGTGGTCGAGGACGACGAACTGATCGGCATCATCAGCGACACCGACATCTTTCGCGTCTTTGTCGAGGGGTTGGGCGGTGGGCACCCCTCGCTGCGCATCACCGTCGTCGTGCCAGAGGAGGTGGGCAGCCTGGCAGAAGTGACGAGCAGCATAGCCGATATCGGCGGCAACATCTACTCGCTGGGCATTTTCTGGGGCGAGAAACCCGAGGACCGCGTCGTCACCCTGCGGTTGGAGGGCGTGGACAGAGAGGCGGCCGTCCAGGCCCTGGAGAACGCAGGCATCCAGGTCGTGACCGTGTGGGAACCACCTAAGGAGTGAGATGAACATCCTCGTACTCAGTGCAAGTCCAAACAAAGATGGTCTAACGGCTGCATGCGCTGCCGCCGCCGTCGAAGGCGCGCGCCAAGCCGGTGGTCTGGCCGAAGAAATACGCCTCAACGCTCTACAGATCGGCATGTGCCAGGCCTGTGACGACGGCTGGGGCACGTGCCAATCCAAGCACGTATGCCAGGTCAGCGACGGTTTCCAGGCGCTGCACGCCCGCGTGCTCGAGGCCAACGCTTACGTGTTGGTCACCCCCGTCTATTTTGGCGAGATAAGTGAATCGGCCAAGGCGTTCGCCGACCGGCTGCGCCGCTGCGAAGCGACGCGCGGAGAGAGCGGGCTAACGGACAAGCCCGTGATCGCCGTCGCGGCGGCGGGTGGCAGTGGCAACGGCACGATCACCTGCCTGCTGAGCATGGAACGGTGGATCCAGCACGTCAAGGGGCAGGTGTTCGACCTCATCCCGGTCAAACGCTGGACCAGGGAACACAAGCTGGCGACGATCCGCGAAGCGGCGCGTGCGATGGTACAAGAAGCCCTGGAGAAAAACGCCGGATGAAGGGTGACGAACAAGAGAGCCCAAGCGTCATCGGCGCGGTGATGGTGATCGGCGGCGGGATCGCCGGCATGCAGGCTTCGCTTGATCTGGCCGAGTCCGGGTACAAGGTCTACCTGGTGGATAAGAAACCGGCTATCGGCGGGCACATGGCGCAATTTGACAAGACCTTTCCCACCAACGACTGCGCCCTGTGCACCATCAGCCCCAAGCTGGTCGATTGCGGCCGCCACCGCAACATCGAGCTGCTGATGGATACTGACGTGCTGGAGGCCAGAGGCGAGGCGGGCAACATGACCGTGCGCGTACGCACCCGCCCGCGCTACATCGACCTGGAGAAATGCACCGGCTGCGGCGACTGCGGCGAGGTCTGCCCGGTCATCATCCCCGGCCGCTTTGACGAAGGGCTGGCGGTGCAGCACGCCGCCTACAAGCTCTACCCGCAGGCGGTGCCCAACGCCTTTGCCATCGAAAAGCGCGGCATCTCCCCCTGCCGCGACGCCTGTCCCGCCCACCAGCGCGCCCAGGGCTACATCGCCCTCATCCGCGAGGGGCGCTACGATGACGCGCTGCGCGTCATCAAGGAGGACAACCCCTTCCCCGGCATCTGCGGGCGCATCTGCAACCACCGCTGTGAGGAGGCCTGTAACCGGGGCAAGCTGGACGACCCAATCAACATCCACGCCCTCAAGCGGTTTGTCACCGACAAGGTCTATGCCCAAGAACGCGTGCCGCCGGAGCCGGCTGAGCGCGCCTACGAGGAGCGCGTGGCCATCATCGGTGCGGGACCGTGCGGACTGACCACCGCGCAGGATTTGTGCAAGATGGGCTACAGCGTCACCGTCTTCGAGGCGCTGCCGGTGGCAGGCGGGATGCTGCGCGTGGGCGTGCCCGAGTACCGGCTGCCCACCGAGATCGTGGACCGCGAGGTGCAGGACATCGTCGACCTGGGCGTGGAGCTGCGGCTGAACACGCGGGTGGACAACCTGGACGACATTTTCGACGAGGGATTCGACGCCGTGCTCATATCCGTCGGCGCGCACGAGGGGCGCAAGCTGCCCATCGAGGGGGCCGACCTGGACGGGGTGATGGTCAACACCTCCTTCCTGCGCGACGTGCGATTGGACAACCCGCCCGACGTCGAGGGCCAGCGGGTGATGGTGCTGGGCGGCGGCAACGTGGCGGTGGACGTGGCGCGCACGGCGGTGCGCTTGGGCGCGGCCGAGGTGCACATGGCCTGCCTGGAGAGCCGCGAGACGATGCCCGCCCACGATTGGGAGATCGAGGCCTGTGAGGCCGAGGGGATTCAGCTCTATCCCAGCCGCTCCTTCAAGCGCATCGTGGAAAACGAGGAGGGCGGCATCGGCGGCCTGGAGTGCGTGGACGTCACCTTTATGGAGTTCGACCCCACGGGCCGCCTGACCCTGGAGACAGAACCGAGGTCGGAGCACATCATCCCCTGTGACGTGGTCGTCTTTTCCATCGGCCAGCGCGCCGGTTTGGGCTTTATCCCCGAAAGCGCCGGCGTCGGCGTCACCCGCCAGCAGACCATCGCCGTCAATCCCAACACGATGGCAGCCACCCGTCCCGGCGTCTTTGCCGCCGGTGACGCCACCACCGGTACCGCCTTCGTCATCGAGGCGGTCGCCTCCGGCCACCAGGCCGCCGAGTCGATCCGCCGCTACCTGCGCGGCGAGGAGCTGGAGCCAGCGCTCAAGCCCGAACTGCCCGTGGTCGACTTGAGTCGGACCGAGATCCAGGAGCGCATCGAGCGGGGCGAGGTCGAGGTCACGCCGAGGGTCGCCGTGCCCGAGTTGCCGGTCGCAGAGCGCGTGGCCAACTTTGCCGAGGTCGAGACCGGCTACACCGACGAGCAGGCCCAGGCCGAGGCGGCGCGCTGCCTGGCCTGCGGCATCTGCTCCGAGTGCCTGAGCTGCTGGTACGAGTGCCAGGCCGGCGCCGTGAACCACGACATGGTGGAGCAGATTCGCGAGATCGAGGTCGGCGCGGTGGTGATGGCCCCCGGTTACGAGGTCTTTCACGCCGAGCAGGCGCAGGAGTACGGCTGGGGCCGCTTCCCCAACGTGGTCACCGCGCTGCAATTGGAGCGGCTGATGAGCGCCTCCGGCCCGACCCACGGCCACGTCCTGCGCCCCTCTGACGGCGAAAAACCGAAAAAGATCGCGTTCTTGCAGTGCGTCGGCTCCCGTGACCAGGAGCACGACTACTGCTCCGCCGTGTGCTGCATGTACGCCACCAAAGAGTCCATCATGATCAAGGAGCACGAGCCGGATACCGAGGTCAGCGTCTTTATGATGGACATGCGGGCCTTCAGCAAGGGGTATCTGGAATACTACCACCGGGCCGAAGAGCGGTACGGGGTGCGCTACGTGCGGTCGCGGGTGTCGGTCCTGCGGGAGAACCCGGAGACGCACGGCTTGATTGTGCGCTATGTCTCGGAGGACGGCAGCATCGTCGAGGAACCGTTCGGCCTGGTCGTGCTCTCGGTGGGGATGGAGATACCCGAGGAGACGCGCGAGTTGGCGCGGCGGCTTAACGTGCAAGTAGACGAGTACGGCTTCTGCCGCACAGATATGTTCGAGCCGCTGCAGACGAGCAGAGATGGCATTTTCGCCGTGGGACCGTTCCGCGAGCCCAAGGACATCCCCGAATCGGTCGTCGAGGGCATCGGCGCAGCGGCGGCGGCGGGCAAGCTCCTGGCCCCAGCCCGCTGGACGCGCACCGAGGAGGCTGAATATCCACCGGAGAGGGACGTCTCGCGCGAGGATGCCCGCGTGGGCGTCTTTGTGTGCCACTGCGGGTCGAACATCGGCGGCTACCTGGACGTGCCAGATGTGGCCCACTACGCGGCCAGCTTGCCAGGCGTGGTGCACGCCGAGCATAATCTATACACCTGCTCGCAGGACTCGATCAAGCGCATCACCGAGCAGACTGGGGAGCACAACCTCAACCGCGTGGTTGTGGCCTCCTGCACGCCGCTGACGCACGAGCCGCTGTTCCAGGACTCGATCCGGCAGGCCGGGCTGAACCCGGGCATGTTCCACATGGCCAACATCCGCAACCAATGCTCGTGGGTGCACTCCCACGACTGGGAAACGGCCACAGAGAAGGCCAAGGACCTGGTGCGGGCCGCCGTGGCGAAGGCGGTTCAGTTGCAGCCGATCCACATGACCGAGATCTCGGTGCAAAAGGCGGCCGTCGTCATCGGCGGCGGCGTGGCGGGGATGACGGCGGCGCTGACGCTGGCCGACCAGGGCTTTCCGGTGCACCTGGTGGAGCGATCGGAGCGGATGGGCGGCAACCTGTGGAACATTCGCCACAGCCTGGACTGGGATGCCGACGAGAAAAAGGTCATCTGGCGCAACCCGCAGGAAGAGTTCCTGCACCAGACGATCAAGCGCGTGGAGAGCCATTCCCAGATCACGCTGCACCTGCAGAGCGAGATGCTAGAGACCGGCGGCTTTGCGGGCAAATTCACCTCGCGCATCCGCACGCCCGATGGCGAGATCGAAGTACAGCACGGTGCGACCATCCTGGCAACCGGCGCGGTAGAGTACAAGGGGCCGGAGTACGGGTATGGGAGCGACCCGAGGATTGTGTCGCAGTACGAGTTTGAGGAGATACTGGAAGAAGCGGAGGTGCAGGGGAGCGGGGGAGCGGGGGAGCAGGAGGTCAATCCGCAATCTGCAATCTGCAATCTACAATCCGTGGTTATGATTCAATGCGTCGGCCCTGCCGAAAAGTACTGCTCCCGCGTCTGCTGCACGGCAGCGATGACGAACGCCCTGGCCCTCAAGAAGCTCAACCCCGATGCGCAGATCACGGTGCTGTACACCGATGTGCGCACCTACGGCTTCAAGGAGCGCTACTACCAGGAGGCACGCAAGCAGGGCGTGATATTCGTGCCATACACCTTTGACCGCAAGCCGGGCGTGGAGATTGGAGATTCGGGATTGGAGATTACGGTTTGGGAGCCGTCTCTGCAAGAGGAGTTGACGTTCAATCCCGATATGCTGGTGCTGAGTATGCCGATGGTTCCGCCGGAGGGAGCGGAGGAGATGGCGACGCGGCTCAAGGTGCCGCAGGATATGGATGGCTTTTTCCTGGAGGCGCACGTCAAGCTGCGCCCGGTCGATTTCGCCAGCGACGGGCTGTACATGGCCGGGGCGGCCCACTATCCCAAGTTCATCGACGAATCCATCGCCCAGGCGCAGGCGGCGGCCGCCCGCGCGCTCACCATCCTGAGCAAGGACGTGCTGGAGGTGGGCGGCGTCGTGGCCCAGGTGGACCAGGAAAAGTGCGTCGGCTGCCTGACGTGCGTGCGCATCTGCCCCTACGACGTGCCGCAGATCCAGGCCGATTTCACCGGCGTGGGCGGCATCGTGGGCGCGGCGTACGTCGAACCGGCGCAATGCCACGGCTGCGGCATCTGCGTCTCCGAGTGCCCGGCCAAGGCGATCCAACTGCTGCACTACGAGGACGTGCAGGTGGGAGCTGAGATCGAGGCGCTGTTGGCGCCGAAGGTGGTGGAGGTATGCGAGTAGGTTTGCATGTAGCGCGCTAGATGAGTGGTATGCGCATTGCTTCGCATATTCGAGATGAGGCGAAATTCCGCCGCGCTGCATTTCGCCTCATTGGGTGCGCTTTCTGAGGAAAGGAATGAGGCTACATGAAGCTACCCTGGCCTGAGATAATCCTAGCGATTCTGACAAACTCCGCATTCACAGCGGTTTTGTTGGCAGCCGCGGCGTTCATTGGACGGTCGATAATCGGGAGGTGGATCTCCAGAAACATCGAGGAATACAAAGCCCAGCTTCAAGCGGCAAATGCCAGGGAAATTGAGAGGCTGAGGACAGAACTGAAGATAGTCTCATTTGAGCATGAGACGAGGTTCGCCAGGCTCCACGAGAAACGCGCCGAGGTCACAGCGGAACTCTACAAATTACTTGTCAGAAGCGAAGACAGCTTGATGAGCCTGGCATTGGCAGTAGGTCATACAGACTTTGAAGGAGAGATAGCGCAGAAGACCTATGAGACTTCTCAAGCAGCTATTCAATACTTGAACGAACACTGCATATATCTTCCGGGGAACTTGGCCAACACCGTAGGTGACCTTACTAGCAAATTCATCAGCTTGAGGTACCATTTCCAAGAGCTTGATGCTACTGCACAGTACGAGGTCGAGCATGGAGAACCTCAGTCGCCACCTCCCGAACGCGACAAGGCCT